>JACMKT010000092.1 GCA_014380005.1 Rhodospirillales bacterium | reverse complement strand
ATGGTCGGAGCCTCGGCCGCTCTGACCATCTCCGGCGTCCCCTTCATGGGCCCGGTCGCAGCCGACCGCCACGCCTATATCGACGGCAAGTATGTGCTGAACCCGATCCTGGCCGACCTGCCCAATTCCCAGCTCGATCTGGTGGTTGCCGGCACCCAGGAAGGCGTGCTGATGGTGGAATCGGAAGCCAAAGAGCTGCCGGAAGACATCATGCTGGGCGCCGTCATGTTCGGCCACAAGGAATTCCAGTGCGTCATCGACGCCATCATCGACATGGCCGAGTCCTGCGCCAAGGAGCCCTGGGACATTGCCGGTCCGGTGCCGGAAGTGGCCGCCGTCCGCGCTAAGTTCGAGAAGGCCGGCGTCCCCGCCGAGCTGGCCGAAGCCTACAAGATCACCAAGAAGCAGGACCGCTACGCCGCTGTGGGCGCCGTCAAGAAGAAGGCGATCGCAGGCCTGGGTGATGAAGCTGCCGAGCTGGCCGTTGCCGGCAGCATCTTGAAGTCCCTGGAATCCGAAGTGGTTCGCGGCAACATCCTGAAGACCGGCGTGCGTATCGACGGCCGCGACACCAAGACCGTGCGCGCCATCGAAGTGACCGTGGGCGTTCTGCCCCGCGCTCACGGTTCGGCCCTGTTCACCCGTGGCGAGACCCAGGCTTTGGTGGTCGCCACCCTGGGCACCGGCCAGGACGAGCAGATCATCGATCAGCTGGCGGGCGAGTACCGCGAGCACTTCATGCTGCATTACAACTTCCCTCCCTATTCGGTGGGTGAAGCTGGCCGCATGGGCAGCCCGGGCCGCCGCGAAATCGGCCATGGCAAGCTGGCGTGGCGTTCGGTCCACCCGGTTCTGCCGGCCAAGGCCGCCTTCCCCTACACCATCCGCGTGGTCAGCGAGATCACCGAGTCCAACGGCTCCAGCTCCATGGCGTCGGTCTGCGGCTCGTCGCTCGCCATGATGGATGCCGGCGTGCCGCTGGCGCGCCCGGTGGCTGGCATCGCCATGGGTCTGATCAAGGAAGACAAGGACTTCGCCGTCCTGTCCGACATCCTGGGTGACGAAGATCACCTGGGCGATATGGACTTCAAGGTGGCCGGCACCGATGCGGGCATCACCGCCCTGCAGATGGACATCAAGATCACCTCCATCACCGAGGAGATCATGAAGATCGCCTTGGGTCAGGCCAAGGATGGCCGTCTGCACATCCTGAACGAGATGAACAAGGGTCTGTCCTCGGCGCGTGACGAAGTGTCGGGCAATGCTCCGCGCATCACCACCTTCCAGATTCCGAAGGAAAAGATCCGCGAAGTCATCGGCACCGGCGGCAAGGTCATTCGCGAAATCTGCGAAAACACCGGCGCCAAGATCGACATCGAGGACGACGGCACCATCAAGGTGGCCTCCACCGATTCCGATGCCGCCCAGCGCGCCATCGATTGGATCCGTGGCATCGTCGCCGAGCCCGAGATGAACGTCGTCTACACCGGCAAGGTCGTGAAGGTCGTCGATTTCGGCGCCTTCGTGAACTTCCTGGGGTCGCGCGACGGTCTGGTCCACATCTCCGAGATCAGCCGCGAGCGCGTGGCCAAGACCTCGGACGTGTTGTCCATGGGCGACAGCGTCAAGGTCAAGGTCCTGGGCTTCGACGATCGCGGCAAGGTCAAGCTGTCCATGAAGTGCATTGACCAGGCCACCGGCGAAGACCTCAGCGCCCAGATGGACGCCGAGCGTAAGGACAAGAAGCACCGCGACGCCGAGTAAGGCTGCGTAGGGTTTTGAGTGATGCGGAACGCGGGTCGCCGGAAGGTGGCCCGCGTTTTCGTTTGTGGGGCGATATGCTTACCCCCCTTAACGTCATGGCCGGACTTGATCCACGACTGCCCGTTTGATTTAGCGCGCTTGCTGTAACGGCAGGGGGAGCGGCCGCCGCTTTGAAATGGGACACGAATGAACACGAATGAAAACGAATGGGTCAGAGCAGGCGACCCCGGCAGTGCGCTTAAAATTCGTTCTTATTCGTGTTCATTCGTGTCCAGCCTTCCTATGCATGACACCGAATAAGCGTCTCCTTCAGGCACTTACACTTTAACAAGCGCCCTTAGGTTCACCACAGAGACACAGAGGCACAGAGATATTTTGCCAGATGGAGCCCGAATCGGGTCCCGCCTGACGGATATCTCTGTGTCTCTGTGTCTCTGTGGTGAATTAACCGTGTCGAATTTGGACGATGGGGGTGGAGGCCTGCCCATGTGGGCGCCGCCCTTCCATCCGTGTGCATCCGTGTCCATCCGTGTCAAAATACCCCATGCTTGCCCTGCCCCCCATCATCGGCCATCGCGGTGCCTGCGCCCATGCGCCGGAGAACACGCTGGCGTCCTTCGCCAAGGCCGCCGATCTGGGCTGTGCCATGGTGGAATTCGATGTGCGGCTGACCGCCGACGGCGTACCCATCGTCTTTCATGACGACACCTTGCAGCGTCGCACCAACGCACGCGGCCCGGTGGGGGCGCGGACGCTGGCGGAACTCAAGCGGCTGGATGCCGGTCAGGGTGAGACCATTCCCACCTTGGCCGAGGTGCTGGCCCTGTGTCTGGCCCGCGGCATGGCGGTGAACATCGAGCTGAAGCCTGACCACGGCGCCGGCAAGGCCACCGCCCGCGCCGCGCTGGAGCAGGCCGCCGCGTTATGGCCCAGCGACCGCCCGGCGCCGCTGATATCCAGCTTCGACCGCGACGCTTTGGGCATGGCGGTGCAGGTCATACCGGGCTGGCCGCGCGGCCTGCTGGTGGAACGGGTGCCGGCCCAGTGGCGCCAATTGGCCGAACAATTCCGCTGTTCTGCGGTCTGTGCGCACCACCGTTGGCTGCCGGCGGCAACGGTTTCGGCGGTCACCGCATCGGGCTTGGCGATGCTCGCATACACGGTCAACCGGCCGGGCCGCGCTAAGGCCTTGTGGAAACGCGGAATTTCGGCCATTTTTTGTGACGCCCCTGACCGGCTTTTATGAATTTCACAGTTTTTTCACCTCAGCAGTGGTCAAGCGGGCTCAGGCTCTATATATGTGCCCGCTGGTGACTTTTGTCTGTTAGGCGCGACCCCGTAGGAGTGGTTGGTACTTTCATGAAGCTCGAGCCCATCATCATTTCCGGTCGCGAAGTCCTGCCCGTCGTCGAGGGCGGCAAGGGCATCAACGTCTCCAACGGTGAAAGCTCCGGCGCCTGGGCGGCTGCCGGCGGTGTTGCCACCTTCTCGGGCGTGAACGCCGATAATTACGACGAGGACGGCGCGCTGATCCCCATGGTCTACCATGGCAAGACCCGCACCGAGCGCCACCACGAGCTGATCGCCTTCGGCATCAAGGGCGCCATCGCCCAGGCCCAGATCGCCCACGATCTGTCGGGCGGCCAGGGCCGTCTGCACATGAACGTGCTGTGGGAGATGGGCGGTGCCGAGGAAATCCTCGAAGGCGCGCTGATCGGGGCCAAGGGCTTGATCCATGGCGTCACCTGCGGCGCCGGCATGCCCTATAAGGTGGCCGAGCTGGCCGCCAAGCACGGCGTCTATTACTACCCCATCGTGTCGTCCGCCCGCGCCTTCAAGGCGCTGTGGAAGCGCGCCTATCACAAGCATGGCGAGCTGCTGGGCGGCGTGGTCTATGAAGACCCCTGGTTGGCCGGCGGCCATAACGGCCTGTCCAATTCGGAAAACCCGGAAAAGCCCGAGGCGCCCTACGCCCGCGTGGTCGAGCTGCGCAAGTGCATGCGCGAATGCGGCGTCGCCGATTCCGTGCCGGTGTTCATGGCCGGCGGCGTGTGGGCCTTGGCCGAATGGTCCGACTGGATCGGCAACCCTGAGCTGGGCGCCATCGCCTTCCAATTCGGCACCCGCCCGCTGCTGACCCAGGAAAGCCCCATTTCCGACGATTGGAAGAAGCGCTTGGTCGGCCTGAAGCCCCATGACGTGCTGCTGCACCGCTTCAGCCCCACCGGCTTCTATTCGTCGGCGGTGAAGAACGGCTTCATCCAGGAATTGGTGGACCGCTCGCACCGTCAGATCGCCTATTCCTCGGAAGCCATGGGCGACCATGTGGCCGAGCTGCCCATCGGTGCCCGCAAGCGCATCGTCTGGGTCACCCCCCACGACCGCGATCTGGCCCTGGGCTGGCTGCGCGAGGGCTTCACCGAGGCGCTGCGTACCCCTGAGAACACCCTGGTGTTCGTGGGTCCGGAAAAGGCCGAGGAAATCCGCAAGGATCAGGTGGATTGCATGGGCTGCCTGTCCCAGTGCCTGTTCTCCAACTGGGCGCAGAACGACGCCGGCACCACCGGCAAGAAGGCCGATCCGCGCAGCTTCTGCATCCAGAAGACCCTGCAGAACATCGGCCATGGCGGCGATGTGGAGCAGGAACTGATGTTCGCCGGCCACAACGCCTTCCGCTTCGCCAGCGACCCGTTCTACGCCAACGGCTTCATCCCCACGGTGAAGCAGCTGGTGGAGCGTATCGCCGAAGGGAAGTAGCCCGGACGGCTGAGTGATGATTTGAGAAAGGGGCGTCCTCGCAAGGGGGCGCCCTTTTTTCTATTTCACCACCAAGGGCACCAAGGGCACGAAGCGAGCGAGCCTGTGACGCCCTCTTGGTGTCCTTGGTGCCCTTGGTGGTGAATTCTCTTTTCCGTCTCTTTTGTTAAGCCTCCTGCTCCTCAAGCCACGCCTGGAACATCAGCGCGTGCCACAGTTCTGTGGACCAGTTCTTGCGGCCCGAGCGGTGGTCGCGCCAGCAGCCGGCGATGAGGGAGGCGTTGACCAGGCCCTGGCTTTTCAGGCGGCTTTCCGACAGCAGATCGTCGGCCCAATCCTTCAGTCTGCCGCTCAGCCAGCGGCCGATGGGAACCTCGAAGCCCATTTTAGGGCGGTCCACCAATTCGCGCGGGACGTATTGGTACAGCACGTCGCGCAGCACGGTTTTGCCCACATCGCCATCGATCTTCAGGGCGGTGGGCAGGCTCCAGGCGAATTCCACGATGGAATGGTCCAGGAAGGGCAGACGGGCTTCCAGGGAATAGGCCATGGTGGCGCGGTCGGTTTTGACGCACAGATCGTCAGGCAGATAGCCCAGGGCATCCAGCACCATGACCTGCAAAGCCGGGTCGGACAGATCGGGCTGGCGGGACGGATCGTTGTAGATGGTCTCCGCCCGATGGGAGCCGGGCACCAGGGTGGGCATGCCGCGCCAGCGGGAATAATGCTGCCCCAGCATTTCCGGGATGGAGCCGGCGGACAGGTCTTCGAACGATTTCTTGAAGCGATAGCCGGGATAGGAGCGCCGCTTGCGTCCCGTCAGCGTCGCCAGCCCGGCCAGGGCGTTTAGCGGTGCCGAGGGAATGGCGGCCAGGGCGCCCGATAGGGTGCGCGCCCAATCCGGCGTCGCCTTCAGCCGCTGCCAATCGCGCGGGATGGAACGGTAGATGCCGTAGCCGCCGAACAATTCATCGGCGCCGTCGCCCGACAGCGCCACCGTGACCTGCTTGCGGGTCACTTCGGCCAGCAGGCAGGTGGGCAATTGGGCGGGGTCGGCGAAGGGTTCATCCCAGATGGCGGGCAGGCGCGGCACCAGGGCCAGGGCGTCTTCGTCGGTGATGCGCAATTCGGTGTGGCTGGTGCCCAGATGCGCGGCCACGGCGCGGGCATAGGGGCTCTCGTCATAGCCTTGCTGGTCGAAGCCGATGGTGAAGCTGTGCACCGGCTGGCTGGCCTGTTCCTGCATGATGGCGGCGGTGACGGAACTGTCGATGCCGCCCGACAGGAACACGCCCACCGGCACGTCGGCCTGCATGCGCAAGGACACCGAGGCGCGCAGCAATTGGTTCAGCCGCTCGGCGGCGGCGGCCCGTCCGCCGGTGAAGCTGCCGGCCACGGCGCGGGCGCGGTCCTTGGCCGACCAATAGGGGCGGACGCTGTGGTCGGGACCCTTGACCGTCATGACGCTGCCCGCCGGCAGCTTGCGGGCATGGGCATAGATGGTGTGAGGCGCCGGCACCCAGCCCAGGCGCAGATAGCCGTCCAGGGCATCGCGGTCGATGGTGCCGTCGAAACCGGGATGGCGCTTCAGCGCCTTCAGCTCGGAACCGAACAGCAAGGTGCCGCCGTTGAAGCCGTAATACAGGGGCTTTTCGCCGATACGGTCGCGGGCAAGGTACAAGGCGCGTTCCAGCCGGTCCCACAGGGCCATGGCGAACATGCCGTCGAACGCGGCCAAGGCGCGTTCCACGCCCCAGCGCGCCACCGCTTCCAGCAACACCTCGGTATCGGAATGGCCGCGCCATTCGGTGGGCTCCAGGCGGGCGCGCAGCTCGGCATGATTATAGATCTCGCCGTTGAACACCACCATCCAGCGCCCGTCCTTGGACTGCATGGGCTGGTGGCCTTGCGGAGTCAGATCCAGGATGGCCAGCCGGCGGAAGCCCAGCGCCACACCGGCGCCGTCATCGACCCACACCCCCGCATCGTCGGGGCCGCGATGGATCAAGGTGTCCGCCATGCCGCGCACCACCTGGGTGCGGTCGGCGGTGTTGGACTGGATGTCGAGGAAGCCGGCGAAGCCGCACATGACGCTTAGTCCTGTTCGCGGGTTACGCTTCAGTCTGCGAAAACGACGTGTCGATGCCCGAAGGCGGTCCACAGCGAATCCATGGACAAGCAGAGCAATTCCGGTTCAGGATTGTCCGTGTGCCAGATAGCCGCCAGGAAATCGTCGAAGTATCCCGGGGAATGCGCCCTCATTTTATTGCGGTCGATGCCCAGGATGGCACAGGTCAGAACCCAGCAGAACACCAGCACGACGTGGACGATAATGCCGGTATTGGCGAATCGCGGGGAGATGACGAAAAATTCGTCGGCGGTCTCGCTGAGGAGGAGTGTCCTCAGCATGAGGCCGGTGATTTTTGCGTTGTTGATAAGCTCGCCGTCTTTGTAGGCGTGCTTCGCCTTGAAACAATCGACCTGAAATTCATAGGCGGCCACAAAAGCCGAGAACACGTCTTCTCTCTGGCTTGCCATGACGGCCTGATGGCTTCCCGTGCATTTCAGAAGATCAGCGCTGAACAAAGCAGCCGTCTCGCTGGCGGCGTACACGACCAGCCGCCGCCGCTGCTCGCGCTTCGATTCGGTGAAAGGCATTATTTCTCGCTGACCACCGACAGGTCCAGCCGAACCACCACGCTGGCCACGTCAGCAGCGAAATGCGAGCGATTGGCGTTGATGTAATCCTGCGCCACCTCTTCCTGGAATTCCGGCGAGGTGTTGGTCATGCGAATGGCGTCAGCCACTTTTTGATCCTCGGGCGACAGCCTATCTCGACGAACCAGTGCCATAACGTCCTCCATCTCCCCCTTATCGAGCAAGTGGCGCATTGGCGCCTAGGCGGCGCTTCTACGAAAGAATCGTACCCCAGGCGCCAAAGCAGCGCTATCGATTTCGTTCCCGAAACCGTCGCCGCTCGCCTGTAGATGCCGAAAAAACAGTCAGCGATAAGGGTTCTACGCGACTCTCCCCCGGTGTCAACGGAATCCTAAGTTGCAGAAGCGGCCCATTTTGCTCGCCCGCCGCATTCCGTATGTTCGCCGCAGAGAGCGGGGGCAGTCCGGCGAGGAAGCGGCGGGCGATGGAGTAAAGGTGTCAGTGGTCGGCAGCGCGTTTGCCGCTTGCACTCACCTTGTGGACAAAGGGCATCAGCAGCAGGCCGCAGGCGAAGACCAGGGACATGCACAGCAGCACGTCGCCATAGGCCATGGTGGTGGCCTGCTGTTTGACCATACGGGACAGGGCGCGCAAGGCCGCCTGATCGGGATCGCCGGGAATCAGATCGGCATAGCGGGCGGCCATGTTTTGCAGCCGGGTTACCGCTTCCAGATTGCCTTCGGTGATCCGCTCGGACAGGCGCGCCATGTGCAGGTCCAGGCGGTGGCTGACGGCGGTGGTGATGGCGGCCAGACCCACGGCGCCGCCGGTGTTGCGCATCAAATTGTACAGACCCGAGGCGTTCTGCACCTTGTCCGGCGGCAGATGACCCAGGGCCACATTGTTGATGGGCACCATGCAGAACATCAGCGACAGGCCGCGCACGGCTTGAGGCAGGAACATCTCCCAATAGCCCCATTCGCTGGTGAGAAAACTGTTGAGCCACAATCCGGTGCCGAACAGGCCCAGACCCATGGCCAGCATGAGCCGCAAATCCATGTGCCGCGCCAGATTGCCGGCCAGGGGGGCGGAGAGGAATTGGAACAGGCCGGTGACCATCATGGTCAGGCCGATCTCCAGGGACGAATAGCCGCGCACCCGGCCCAGGAACAGCGGGATGACGTAGACCGAGCCATACAGGCCGGTGCCGATGATGAAGCTGAAGATGCAGCCCACCAGGAAGTTGCGGTCGGTGAAGGCGCGCAGTTCCACCACCGGGTGCTCATAGGTCAGCTCGCGCCAGACGAAGGCGGCACCGGCCACCACCATCAGCCCGGTGAACAGCACGATGCTGGCGTCGTCGAACCAATCCGCGCGCGGGCCTTCCTCCAGCACGTATTGCATGGAGCCCAGGAACAGGGCGATCAGCACGATTCCGGCCATGTCGAATCCGGCCAGCAGATGCAGGCGGGGGCGGTCCAAATCCACGAAGGTCAGCACGATCAGGGCGACCATGACGCCCGGCACCACGTTGATGAGGAACAGCCAGTGCCAGCTCAGCATGTCGGTGAGCCAGCCGCCCAAGGTCGGCCCCAGCGTGGGCGCCATGGTGGCGACCAGCCCGATCAGCACCGAGATGCCCGCCGACATGCGCGGCGGGAACAGGATGAAGCTGGTGGCGAACACGGTGGGGATCATGGCGCCGCCCAGGAAGCCCTGGATGGCGCGCATGACGATCATGGATTCGATGTTCCAGGCAAAGGCGCACAGGGCGCTGGCCAGGGTGAAGGTGGTGGCGCTGACGAAGAACAGCCAGCGGGTGGAAAACACCCGCGCCATCCAGCCCGATAGCGGGATCATCACCACTTCGGCGATGAGGTAGGAGGTTTGCACCCAGCTGATCTCATCCGCCGAGGCCGAGATGCCGGCCTGGATTTGCGCCAGGGAACTGGCGACGATCTGGATATCCAGGATCGCCATGAACATGCCCACCACCATGGCGACGAAGCCGATCCAGTCGCGGACCGAGACCACGCGCTGGTCGGGGGGAATGCTCAGGCGGTCGATCTGGCTCATTGTGAACGGACGTCCACGCGGGCGGTCACCGACAGGCCGGGGCGCAGGCGACCGGCCAGGGGATTATCGGCGGGCAGGTTGATGCGCACCGGCACGCGCTGGACGATCTTGGTGAAATTGCCGGTGGCGTTCTCGGGGGGCAGCAGGCTGAACTTGGCGCCCGAGGCCGGGGCGAAGCCGGTGACGGTGCCGGTCACCACCACATCCGGGAAGGCGTCCACGGTGATGTCCGCGCGGTTGCCGGGACGCATGCGGCCGATCTGGGTTTCCTTGAAATTGGCGTCGATCCACACGGTGGACAGGGGCACCACCGACAGCAAATGCTGGCCGATGCGCACATACATGCCCAGCCGCACCACCCGGTTGCCGATGACGCCATCGACGGGGGCGCGGATGATGGTGGCGTCCAGATCGGCCTCGGCCAGGGCCAATTGCGCCTGGGCTTGCGCCAATTGGGCATCGGCGATGTCGCGGTCGGCTTCCAGCACCGCCACTTGCCGCTTGGCCCCCATGGCCTGGGCGCTGGTGCCGCGCACGCTGGCCTCGGCCTTGGCGGCGTCGGCGGCCTGGCTGTCGAAGCGCTGGCGGCTGACGTAATCGTCTTTGACCAAGCGCTCGGTGCGGCTGAGATCGGCGCGGCTGCGCTTGAGGTCGGCCTGGGCGGACGCAATGCCGGCGCCCGCCTGCATGAGCATGGCCTGCTGCACCGCCACCTTGTCGTCCAATTGTCCTGCCGCCGCCTTGCGCGCCTCCACCAGGGCGCGGGCTTCGGCCACGCGGGCCTTGAAATCGCGGTCGTCCAGGCGCACCAGCACGTCGCCCGCCTTGACCGGCTGGTTGTCGGTCACCGCGACCTCAACCACATGGCCGCTGACCTTGGGCGCCATGTTGGTGATGTCGCCTTCCACATAGGCGTCGTCCGTGGTCTCCACGAAGCGCCACTCCGTCGCCCAGCGCAGGCCGGTGGTGCCGGCGGCAAGCACGGCGAAAGCGGCAACGGCAAGCAAGACGGGCTTTTTCATGGTGGGCACGACCATACTGAACTGAACGGTTCAGTTTATATCGCGGAAGCGCCCGCGCGGTCAAGGCCCCGGTTGTGGCGGGCGGGTGAGCGCGCTAGGCTGCGCGGGCATATGACGGAGGCGATCATGCGCGGTTTTTGGGTCGTGGCGGTGATGATGGGATTAAGCTGCGGCGGCGCCGTTGCGGCGGAACGGCTGCAAGTCCCTGAATTGCCCGGCTGGAAGATGGTGGCGAATGTCACTGACCGCGCCGGTGAGACCACCGAGATGATCCCCCAATCGGAAACCAGCGAGCACTGGACGCGGCGCGTCACCGTCCAGGCCTTCCGTGCCGTGTCCATGTCGGCGGCGGCCTTCCTGGAGCAGGTGGTGCAAAAGACCTCCGAGGTGTGCGACGGCACCACCGCCGGCCCATCCAGCCTGGGCAAGGTCAGCGGCGCCGAAGCGGGCACCCGCACGGTGGCGTGCGGGCGCTACAAGGGCGACGGCAAGGGCTCGTTCACCCTGCATTACGTCATTCGCGGACGCGAGGCCCTGTACGTGGTCAGCCGGGTGTGGCGGGGCGAACCGTTCAACACCACCACCATGCCCATCGCCTATTCCGAACTGGCCGAATGGACCGATTACGTCAACGCCATCGAGCTGTGCGACACCAGCGATCCCAACCGGGTCTGCCGTTAGTGCAGTGAGGCGTTGGGGCAATCCCCCCCCTCGCCGTCATGGCCGGGCTTGACCCGGCCATCCACGTGGTGCCGCATAAAAATCATCTGAAACAATTAGTTAGGCGTCAACGCGTGGATGCCCGGAACATGTCCGGGCATGACGGCGGAGGGGGGGCACCTCAATGCCAAGCGGGCGGCGTCATTCCCAACTCGGCCGCCGGGGTTCGGTCCAGGACCCGCCGCCGACGGAGGGAATACGCGGGCGTTCCGCTTGCAGGATCATGTCGCGGCGCAGGTTCTCCAGATCGGACCGGGCACGGCTGGCATCCGAACCGCACATGCGGTCCGCATCGTTCAGGCGCCGCTCCATGAGCAGGCGGTCATTGGCCGGCAGCTCCCGCTCTAAATTGCGGGCATCGCCCTGGCACCAGCTTCCCGTCTGCGCCCAGGCCGGTGCTGCGGTCAACAGTATCGCCAGGACGGATATGGATCTCACCATGGTCATATCCTCAATTCCGGTCGCCGGGTCCCACTAGGCTAGGGCTCACCGGGCCGCCGGGGATGGGGCGGTTGATGGTGGAGAGCGAGCGGTCGGCCTCCCAGATGCGTTGCATGTCGCGGGCGGCGCGCGGGTCGGTCTGGGCCTTGCGGTCGATGGCGTCCAGACGGCGCTCGCCCTCGCGTTCCTCGGGCCGGGTCAGTACGTTTTGCTGGGACCGCAGGGATTGCCGCTCCAGCGTGGTGTCGGGCCGCTGGTCGTCGTTGGTGGCGGCATGGGCGGCCAACGGCAGCAGGATCAGAACCGCAGCAAGCAGGCGTCCCATGGCGAGACCTTTGGAAAAAAGGGGGCGGCGGGGCGGGTGCCCCGCCGGGTGCGCTACCTCAATAATGACAATTCCTGCTGGTCGGCGGGCCAGAAGTCATCGAACTGCACGCCGGTCTGTCTGCCGGTGCTCAGCGCCATTTGCTGGCGCAAGGATTGAACGTTGGTGTTCACCAAAGCGGGGGTCGAGCGGCACTGGCTGCGCCCCACATCCACCGCTTGGCGCGCTGCCGCCAATTGGCCGGGCTGTAACCTGGATTTGGACGTATAGACGTCCTCGGCGAATTGGCTGAGGGTGATCTGGCAGGTGATAATTCCCTGGCCCTGAGCCTGGGCCGCCCCGGTGGCAAATAGTGTCAGCACGGCAGCCGTCATCACAGTCGCTTGCAGTTTCATGGCGTCCTCCCAAACGCGATAGGACGCTTACATGGCGGGCATTGCCGGGCGGCGGAAGCCGCGCGGTGGGAGATGCGCGTCAGCGTATGGTGTCGGCCTTGAATTGCGCGGGGCGCCCCTTAGTAACGCTCCTCCAGGAAGCTCTGCACCGCCCGGAATAATTGCTGGCGGTTCTTTTCCAGCAGCAGGGTGTGGGTGCCTTCACCGATCAGCACGTAGCGGCGGGCGGTGGAGTGATTGAGATTGGCGAAGACCGACAGGCCCATCTCGGGCGGGGTCTCGGAATCCCATTCGCCTTGGATCACCAAGGTGGGGGCGGAGACGCGGTCGGGGCGCCAATAGGGCTTGCCGGCGCCCCAGGTGTTGAGCCAATCGGCCACCACGCCGTTGGGCACCTTCAGGGCTGGCGGGGTCAAAGCGGCGCCGTCGGGGTCGCTGGCCTTCAGGGCCGCCATCCAGGTGTCGGACCACGCGGCGGGGACCAGTTCGGTTTTCTCCTTGGCGGGCACGTCCTTGGTCCAGCGCTCGCGGATGGCGCTCAGCGGCACGGCGCGCCAAGCGCCCAGTTTGGTGTCGGATTCGGGCTTGGGGGCGTCGTCGCGCATCCATTGCGGCGCGTACAGCACCAGCTTGTCGACGCGCGCGCCGGATTCGGCGGTATAGGCGCCGGCCAGGGTGGCGCCCCACGACCAGCCCACCAGCACCAGCTTGTCCAAGCTGCGCCGCGACAGGATGAAATCCACCGCCTTGGAGACGTCGCGCAACGCGGTGGCGCCGTCCACCACCGGCGGATTGGCCTCTGCCGGCTGGCCCATGGCGGGCGGGCGGGTGGATTTGCCATAGCCGCGGATGTCCAGGGAATAGACGTCATAGCCGCGCTTGGCCATCCACTCCATCCAGCTGGCGCCTTCCAGCGGCAGGTCGAAAGTGGCCGAGCCGGGGAAGGTGGCGCCGTGGATGAACAGCACGGTGTGGTCGGATTTGCCCGAGTAATATTCGGCGGGGTGCTTGTTGAGCAGATACAGGTTGATACCGTCATCCTTGGCGGCGACGGTGAATTCCTCGGTGACGATGGCGCCCGGATTGGGCCGCGCCTGCGCCGCCTGCGGCTGAGGATTGGCGGCCCCGCCGCCGCAAGCCGACAACGCGGCCAACACTGTCAACGCGGCCACACGGATCGTCCAAGCCATTACCATCTCCCCATCCCGTATTCCCCTGGGCAGGATGGGCGAAGGCGCCAATGGGGTCAATCGCCAACCAAATGCAGCACCATGGAGCGGGTTTGCGGGGCTTCGCGGTGCTCGTACAGGTATAGACGCTGCCGCGCACCCAGGGCCATGCGGCCAAGGCTCACCGGGATGGTCAGCGAGACGCTGGTCACCGCGCTGGTGAACTCGCCGAAGCCGCCGGGATCGCGTTCCATGCGGCTGAAGAAGGTGTACAGATCGTCGCGGTCGGAATGTTCCTGCAGGGACAGATGGGCGGACACATGCTGCAGGAAGACGGTCAGCAGCCCCGTCGCCATGCCCTGGTCTTCCACCCATTGGGCGATCTGGCGGCTGATATCCACGTTCCCCTGACGGCGGGTCTGGACGGTGATGGTCCCTTGCGCCTGTCTCACTTGGGCTCCCTATGCGGTATAGGTCGCCGGGTCCTTGGTTCCGGCCTCGGCGAAGCCTTTCAGGCGGAGGCTGCACGAATCGCAGTGTCCGCAAGCCTGTCCTTGGGGAGTGGGGTCGTAGCAGCTGGAGGTCAAGGCGTAATCCACGCCCAGGCTCAGGCCGCGCCGAATGATGGCGCCCTTGGTCATTTTGATCAGCGGCGCGTGGATGGTCAGGCGATGGCCCTCGACCCCGGCCTTGGTGGCAAGGTTCGCCATGGTTTCAAAGGCGGCGATGTATTCGGGGCGGCAATCGGGATAGCCGGAATAATCCACCGCGTTGACGCCCACGAAGATGTCGTTGGCCTCCATGATCTCGGCGAAGGCCAGGGCGAAGGACAGCATGATGGTGTTGCGCGCCGGCACATAGGTGATGGGAATGCCCACCCCCATGGCGGCCTCGTCGCGGTCCTTGGGCACGGCGATGTCGGCGGTCAGGGCCGAGCCGCCGAAGGCGCGCAGATCGATGTCGCAAATCTCATGACGGATGACGCCCGCCTTGGCTGCCAGCTTGGCCGCGCAATCAAGCTCCGCCACATGGCGCTGGCCATAGCGGAACGACAGCGCCGCGCAGGCGAAGCCCATCTCCTGGGCGATGGCCAGGGTGGTGGCGGAATCCAGCCCGCCGGACAGCAGGATGACGGCTTTTTTCATAGCGTGACTACAGCGAGAAGTGCGACGCGATGAAGGCGTCGATCTCGGCCTCGCTCCAATTCTTCTTCCGCAGATCGGCACGCACACCGGAAATGTCCACGTTGGGCCAAGTGTGGCAGGATTCCACCGTGTGCTTGTCGGCATCCATGATGCGGAAATCATAGGGGCGCTGCTCGCCCTGGAACACGTCGTAATACAGCACCTGATCCACCGTATTGTCGGGCAGGAAGGTCAGGATGCGGGGCTTGAGCGCGTAAAGCTCCTCCGGCCCCTTGATGTAATCGGCCGAGGCGATGATGACCTCGTCGCCCAACTGGCAGGTGCGGGCGGCGGCACCGTTCAGGATGCAGCATTTCGAGCCCGGCTGGCCGAAGATCACATAAGTGGAGATGCGCGCCCCGGAATTCTTGTTCCAGATCTCGACGAATTCCATGGGATAGATGCCGGCCAAAGCGCATTGCTCGGGGTCCAGCGTGATCGAACCATGGTAATTCAGGTCGGCGCTGGTGACGCGGATGCCGTGCAGCTTGGCGCGAATGACCTTCATCATATTATGTGGTCTCGGGCTTGGGGGCGGATGGGCGTGGGCATAGCGCCTACGGCGGTTGAACGCAAGGCGAAACGTGGACGGGCCGTGGGACGGGGAGTAGGTTCCGGGCCGAACGCCACGTTTCGGCGTTGCTGGCTGGTTTGGAAAAGACGTATCCTCCCGATGGAGGTGACCAATGGTATTTACATGCAAAAGATGCATACGTTTGACGCGAAAGGTGGCGAGGGGCGTGACCCTTGCCGCGCTGGTCTGTTTGCCGGTCCTGACGGGGCCGATGGACGGTGCCATGGCTGCTGACGCTCCCAAAATGATTGCGTCCCTGGACCATCTTGTCCTGACCGTCGCCGATCTGGAGGCCACCGTTGCGTTCTATTCCAACGGCCTGGGCATGGAGCGCATTTCTTTCGGCGCCGGACGCCTGGCCCTGGCCTATGGCAACCAGAAGATCAACCTGCACCAGCGTGGCCGCGAGTTCGAGCCGAAGGCCCAAGTGCCCATGCCCGGCTCGGCGGATTTGTGCTTCGTCAGCGGAATCCCCCTGACCGAAGTGGCGGAACGGCTGGCGGCGGCGAAAATCCCCATCGTGGAAGGTCCGGTGAAGCGCACCGGGGCGCTGGGGCCAATGATGTCGGTCTATGTGCGTGACCCCGACGGCAATCTGATCGAGATCAGCGAGTACCCGAAATAAATTGCTTTCCGGACTCGCCGGACTCAAACTCTCGCGGTTGAATATCCACTGACCGTTGAGATTTGCCATGGACGTCCAGAAGCTTGCCAAGGTGCTGGCGCTGGCCGCCTCGGACAATGAGACCGAGGCGGT
>JACMKT010000091.1 GCA_014380005.1 Rhodospirillales bacterium | reverse complement strand
CGAGCTGGTTCCGGTCATGTGCGAGGAAGTGGTCAAGGTCACCGCCGGCGTGTCGCCCGACGAATTGCAGCGCGCCCGCGCCCAGCTCAAGGCGTCCATCCTCATGAGCCTGGAAAGCACCTCGTCGCGCTGCGAGCAATTGGCCCGCCAAATCCTGGTCTATGGCCGCCCCATCCCCACCGCCGAAGTGGTGGAAAAGGTGGAAGCCATCGACAACGCCGAGATCATGCGCGTCGCCAAACGCCTGTTCTCCACCACCCCGACAGTGTCCGCCATCGGCCCGCTGGCCAAGGTGGAGGGGTATGAAAAGATGGTGGAGCGGCTGAAGGTGTGATTTCCGCCAACCCTTTCCACCCCCCACCACCGTCATGGCCGGGCTTTTCCCACGGCTTCCTTGCGTCCTGCCGCCGCCTCGGCCATGCTTTGCGCCATGTCCGACCAATTCTCCCCCCTCCTTCCCCGCGTGGCCCTGGTCACCGGCGCCGCCCGCCGCATCGGCCGGGCGGTGGCGCTTGACCTTGCCCAGAACGGTTTCGACGTGGCGGTCCACTGTTCCGCGTCCAATGCCGAAGCCCAGGCGGTTGCCGACCATATCCGCCAACTGGGCCGCCAAGCCGTGGTGCTGGCCGCCGATCTGTCGCGCGAGGACGAGGTCCAGGGCTTGCTGGGGCAAGCCGAAGCGGCACTGGGGCCGGTGGGCGTGCTGGTCAACAATGCCTCCACCTTCGAGCGGGACGAGGCGCTGACCACCACGCGGGCCAGTTGGGACTTCCATATGGAGGTCAATCTGCGCGCTCCGTTCGTGCTGATCCAGGACCTTGCCTGCCGCCTGCCCGAGGGAGCCGAGGCGGTGGCGGTGAACCTGCTGGATCAGCGGGTATGGAATCTGACGCCCCATTTCACCAGCTACACGCTCAGCAAGGCCGGGCTGTGGACGCTGACTCAGACCCTGGCGCTGGCCTTGGCCCCGCGCATCCGGGTGGTGGGGGTGGGGCCGGGGCCGGCACTGCCCAGTACACGGCAGACCGATGCGCAATTCGCGGCCCAATGCGCGGGCACGCCCCTGCATCGCGGCACCAACCCCGAGGAAATCTGCCGGGCGGTGCGCTTCGCCCTGAGCATGCAATCCTTCACCGGTCAGATGATTGCCCTTGATGGCGGCCAACATTTGCAATGGGCGCCCGGCGGGGCGATTCCCCTGGAATAATCGTTACAACTTAACACATCCCCTTGGGCAATGGGCATAGGCCCTTGGGAAGACGGGGAAATTCGGGTGTTCTCGTTCAGTTTTGCACAGGGGATGGGCGTTTGCGGCTAAGACCGATGGCGCTCCGCTTGTCCAGCATTAAACGTAAATTTTTACAATCGGTTTACCATTGACTAATGTTAACACATTGAAAACATTGGGTTTTGCCATTTTGCCCATAAATTGTGCAAAGCGGTGAAGGCCTTGGACTCTCTTGCGGGAGGGGGTGATCCCCCCAATTTGCCAACAGACTTATCCACAGGAATCGTGGATAGTCCTCTACACCCAAGGCTCAGCCTCACTTTCGCCCATCCTATCCGTCCGACGTAAGAGCAATTCCGTATGACCGAGCTGTCCGATTCGCCCCCCGCCGACGTCGTGGACGGCCCCTTGACCGTGGGCGTGGCCGTCATCATCCGCACCCTTGAGACCATGCCCGCCAGCCCCGGCGTCTATCGCATGCTCAACGCCAAGGGTGACCCGCTTTATGTGGGCAAGGCCAAGAATCTGAAGAAGCGGGTGGTGAACTACACCCACCCCGACCGCCAAAGCCTGCGCATCCAGCGCATGATCGCCGAAACCGCGTCCATGGAGGTGGTGACCACCCACACCGAGGTCGAGGCGCTGCTGCTGGAAAGCAACCTCATCAAGAAGCTGGCGCCGCGCTACAACATCCTGCTGCGCGACGACAAAACCTTCCCCCATATCCTGGTTACCGCCGACCACGACTGGCCGCAGATCCTCAAGCATCGCGGTGCGCGCTCACGCAAGGGCGAGTATTTCGGCCCGTTCGCCTCTGCCGGGGCGGTCAATCAGACTCTGTCGGCGTTGCAGCGCGCCTTTCTTCTGCGCTCATGCTCGGATTCGGTGTTCGCCAGCCGCACCCGGCCCTGCCTGTTGTTCCAAATCAAACGGTGCAGCGCGCCCTGCGTGGAGCGGATATCGCGGCCCGAATACCTTGCCTTGGTGGAGGAAGCCCGCGCCTTCCTGTCCGGCCAAAGCCAGCGCATCCAGCAGGACGCCGCCGCCAAGATGGTGGCCGCCAGCGAGGCCATGGATTACGAGGCGGCGGCGCTGTACCGCGACCGCATCCGCGCCCTGGCCAAAATCCAGGCCCATCAGGACATCAACCCGGCGGATGTGGCCGAAGCCGACGTGGTGGCCCTGTATCAGGCCGGCGGACAGTGCTGCCTGCAGGTGTTCTTCTTCCGCTCGGGCTGCAATTACGGCAACCGCAGCTATTTCCCCCAGCATGCCCAGGATGCGGAGCCGGCCGAAATCATGGCCGCCTTCCTGGGCCAGTTCTACGCGGACAAGATGCCCCCGCGTGAGATCATCGTCAGCCAGGAGCCGGAGGAATGCGGCATCGTCGCCCAGGCGCTGTCGGAAAAGGCCGGGCGGAAAGTCATCATCACCTGCCCCAAGCGCGGCGACCGCAAGCGGCTGGTGGAGCACGCCCATGACAATGCCCGCGACGCGCTGGGCCGGCGCATGGCGGAAGGCTCGGCCCAGGGCAAGCTGTTGCAGGGCGTGGCCGAACTGTTCGGCCTGGACGCGCCGCCCGCCCGCATCGAGGTCTACGACAACAGCCACATCCAGGGCACCAACGCCGTGGGCGGCATGATCGTTGCCGGACCCGAGGGGCTGATGAAATCCGCCTACCGCAAGTTCAACATCAAATCCGAGGAACTGGTCCCCGGCGACGATTTCGGCATGATGCGCGAAGTGCTCACCCGCCGCTTCAAGCGCGCCCAGAAGGAAGACCCCGACCGCGAGCGCGGGCAATGGCCCGATTTGGTGCTGATCGACGGCGGTCAGGGCCAGCTCAACGCCACGCTGGAGGTGTTCACCGAACTGGGCATCGACGATGTCTGCGTCGCCTCCATCGCCAAGGGGCCGGACCGCAATGCCGGGCGCGAGCGCTTCTTCATGCCCGAGCGCGAGCCGTTCTCCCTGGAGATGCGCGACCCGGTGCTGTACTTCCTGCAGCGCCTGCGCGACGAGGCCCACCGCTTCGCCATCGGTACCCATCGCGCCCGCCGCGCCAAGGCCATGGGGGTGTCGCCCCTGGATGAACTGACCGGCATCGGCCCCGCCCGCAAGAAGGCGCTGCTGCACCATTTCGGCTCGGCCCGCGAAGTGGGCAATGCGGGCTTGGCCGATTTGGAAGCGGTGCCCGGCATATCCAAGGCTATGGCTAAAAAAATCTATGACCATTTCCACCCCCAAGGCTAATATCGCCCGCGTTCCGGGGTGGTGGTTCCATTCGCTGCCGGGCGTGACCATTTACCGAGCTCCGGCCGCCAGAGTTTTTCCATGATGACCAGCCTGCCCAATCTTCTTACGCTGTCACGCATCGTCGTGATCCCGCTGGTCATCGCCACTTTCTATGTGGACGGCGGCAGCGCCCGCTGGGTTGCCTGCGGCCTGTTCGTAGCGGCGGCGGTCACCGATTATTTCGACGGCTATTTTGCCCGCACGCGCAATCAGGTTTCGGCCCTGGGCCGCTTCCTCGACCCCATCGCCGACAAGCTGTTGGTGGCCGGCGTGCTGTTCATGCTGGTGGCCTTCGACCGGGTCTCCGCCATCAGCGTGCTGCCCGCCTTGATCATCCTGCTGCGCGAGATTCTGGTGTCGGGCCTGCGCGAATTCCTGGCCGAAGTGCGCATCGGCATGCCGGTCAGCCGCTTGGCCAAATGGAAGACCGGTATCCAGATGGTGGCCCTGCCGGTCCTGCTGGTGGGCGATTACGGCCCCGACATCCTGCCCGTGCGCCTGATCGGTGAGGCCCTGCTGTGGCTGGCCGCCCTGCTGACCCTGGTGACCGGCTGGGATTATCTGCAATCGGGCCTCAAGCACATGCGCGCCCCGGTGGCGAACCCCGTAGACAAGGCGGGTGCCGAACCCCACCACGTCGGATGAGCACCCTGTTCGGTTTGACCGGCCATTCCGGCAGCGGCAAGACCACCTTGATGCTGAAGCTGATCCCGCTGCTGAAGGCGCGCGGACTGACGGTGTCCACGGTGAAGCAGGCCAATGCCGGTTTCGACATCGACAAGCCGGGCAAGGATTCGTTCGAGCACCGCAGCGCCGGCGCCTGTGAGGTGCTGGTGGCCTCGGCCAAGCGCTGGGCGCTCATGCACGAGTACCGCGACCAGCCCGAATTCACCATGGACCAATTGCTGGCGCGCATGAGCCCGGTGGACCTTGTCCTGGTGGAAGGCTTCCGTCGCTGGGACCATCCCCGCCTGGAGGTATGGCGCCCGGAGATCGGCAAGCCCCCCATGTTCCCCGATGATCCCTTGGTGGTGGCGGTGGCCTCTACCGGTCCGGTGTCCGGCTGCGACCGTCCGTGGCTGGCCCTGGATGATGCCGAAAGCATCGTTGAATTCATCCTGACGCAGGTGGGGCGATGAGCGATTTTGCCGCCACGCCCGATTTTGCCGCCACGCAAGGCATGATGCGGGTGGAAGAGGCGCTGGCCCTGCTGGACGCCCAAATCATGCCCCTGGCCGGGCAAGATCAAGTGCCCTTGGCCGACGCGCTGGGCCGGGTGCTGGCCGTGGACGTGGTCTCGAACGTCGCCGTGCCGCCCCATGACAATTCCGCCGTGGATGGCTGGGCCTTTGCAGCCGCTACGCGCCCCGCTGACGGGCGTTTGCCGGTGGTTGGCACTGTGGCCGCCGGCCATCCCTTCAGCGGTGTGGTGCCCCCCGCCAGCGCCGTGCGCATCCTGACCGGCGCGCCGGTGCCCCAGGGTGTGGACACCATCGCCATGCAGGAAGATTGCCCCACCGAGCCCGGCTGGGTAATGGTGCCCGATCTGAAGTGCGGCGCCAATCTGCGCAATCGGGGCGAGGACGTGGCCGTGGGCGCCACCGTGCTGTCCGCCGGCATCCGCCTGCGCCCCCAGGATTTGGGCATCGCCGCCGCCACCGGGCGCACCCATTTGCAGGTCCACCGCCGCCTGCGCGCCGCCTTGTTCTCCACCGGTGACGAAATCCGCGAGCCCGGCAGCGATCTGCCGCCCGGCTGCATCTTCGACACCAACCGCACCACCGCGTCCGGCCTGCTGCGCGCCTTGGGCTGCGAGGTCACCGATCTGGGCATCCTGCCCGATAACCGCGACCTGATCACCGAGGCCCTGGCCCAGGCCGCCGTGACCCATGATCTGATCCTGACCTCCGGCGGCGTGTCCGTGGGCGACGAAGATCATGTGCGCGCGGCGGTGCAGGCCAATGGCGCGCTGCATTTCTGGAAACTGGCCATCAAGCCGGGCCGTCCGGTCGCCCTGGGAAATGTGGGCGGCGCCGCGTTCGTCGGCCTGCCCGGCAATCCGGTGGCGGTCATGGTCACCTTCATGCTGATCGCCCGGCCCCTGGTGCTGCGCTTGATGGGCATCAAGGATTTCAGCGTGCCGCGCTATAGGGTACAGGCTGGCTTCGCCTTCAAGCACAAGCCCGGACGGCGCGAATGGTTGCGCGCGCGGGTGCGGGCGGAAGAGGGCGGGCTGGTGGCGGAGAAGTTCCCCTCCGACGGCTCAGGCGTGCTGTCCTCCATGGTGTGGTCAGACGGTCTGGTCGAGATACCGGAAGAGTGGGGCGACCTCGCGCCGGGCGATACCGTCGCCTACATACCCTATGCGGAGGTGCTGCGATGAAGGTGCTCTATTTCGCCTGGCTGCGCACCAAGGCCGGTGTTGGCGAGGAAGACCTTGTCCCCCCGGCTGAGGTGAATGATGTTGCCGCGTTGGTGGGCTGGCTCAAGGGCCGCTCTGCCGGACTGGCTGACGCGTTTGCCGACATGGCGCTGATCCGGGTGGCGGTCAATCAGGATTATGTGGGTCTGGACCATCCGGTCAAAAGCGGCGACGAAATCGCCTTCTTCCCCCCGGTGACCGGAGGCTGAGACCATGATCCGGGTACAGGCCGAAGACTTCGATCCCGGCGCCGAGCTGGACCGGTTCACCCAGGGCAATACCAAGGTCGGCGGCATCTGCATGTTCCTGGGTCTGGTGCGCGACTTCGCCCAAGACACGGACGTCCACGGCATGACCCTGGAACATTATCCCGGCATGACCGAACGCCAATTGGAAGCCATCGAGGCTGAGGCCCGCCGCCGCTGGCCTCTGGAAGATGCCCTGATCATCCACCGTTATGGCCGCCTCGAATCCGGCGCCCGCATCGTCATGGTCGCCACCGCGTCGGCCCATCGGGACGCGGCGTTCCAATCCTGCCATTTCCTCATGGACTGGCTGAAGACCAAGGCGCCGTTCTGGAAGATCGAACACACCGTGGATGGTGATCAGTGGGTCGCCGCCAAGGACAGCGACGACGCCTCTGCGGCGCGGTGGGACGAGGTGCCCAACGGGGATTCGGGGTGCTAACCCCGCAACACCACCACCAACCCCGGCACATCTTGGTCCCCATCTCGCCGCGTCACCGCGTCTTCCATCAACGCCACCTCGAAGCCGGCGGCTTTGGCCCGCGCCGTGACGTAATCGGCGGCGTGGGCGTAGCGTTGTTTGGGACCCAGCAGATAGCTCTCGGTCTCGGCGGTCTTCTCGACCGTGAAGGCGAAGCTGCCACCGGGCTTCAGGGCGGCATGGGCGGCGGCCAGGACCGGTTCCAGATCGCCCAGATAGACCAGGACGTCGGCGGCCACCACCAGATCATAACCGGCGGCGCGGTTCCTCAGGGTGGTGACCAGTTCGCCCACCGCCAAATCGTCGTACAGGCCCCGTTCGGCGGCTTTCGCCACCATGGCCTGGGATAGATCGACGCCATCCAAACGGGCGGCCAGGGGTTTGAGCACAGGGGCGGCGAGGCCGGTGCCGCAGCCGGCATCCATCACCGCAAGGCCGCTGACGGGACCCAGCACGCGGGCTAAAGCGGCGGCCAGTACCTTGGGGGCGCGGTAATCCAGCTTGTCCACCAAGGCGTGGTCGAAGCGGTCGGCGTAATCGTCGAACAGCTGGCGGATATAGGCCTCGGGCGCCTTGTCGGGCGTGGGTCCGCCGCCGGCCAGGGCCAGACCCAGACCGGCGCCGTGCTGATCATCGGGGTCCACGGCCAGCGCCTTGCGGTAGGCATAGGCGGCACGATCGGGTTCATTCATGGCGCGGCGGGCCTCGCCCAGACAATACCATGTCCGGGCGGCGCGGGGGTCGGCGGCGGTGGCGCGCTCGAAGGCGGCGGCGGCGCCTTCCCAATGGCCTTGGGCTTGGCGGGTCAGGCCCAGTTCCATCCATACATCGGGGTTGCGGGAATCGATGCGGGTGCCCCGTTCGGCCTGGGTGCGGGCATCATCGAAGCGGCCCAGGGTGCGGTAGACGCTGGCAAGGTTGGCCCGCGTGCCGGCATGGTCCGGGCGCAGCTCCAGCGCGCCCTCCAAGATGGTGACGGCAGAGTCAGGCTGGCCCATGTCGCGCAGGGCCACGCCGAAATTGTTCAGGGCCGACGGCCAGTCGGGGCGCAGTTCCAGCGCTTGGCGCAGCACCTGACAGGCTTCGCCGGCGTGCCCGGCCTGGGTCAGCAGGGCGCCCAGGGTGTTCATGGCCTCGGCATGGCTGGGGCTGGCGGTGATGGCGGCGCGGCAATGGACCATGGCCTCGTCGCGCTTGCCGGCGCGGCGCAGCAGTTCGCCCAGGCGGGCATGGGCTTCGGCATGATTGGCATCGATGCGCAGCACGGTGCGGTAATGCAGCCCGGCCTCGGCCACATCCCCCGAAATTTCCAGGGCGCGGCCCATGGCAAGGTGCAGCACCGGCTGATGGGGGGTGATGGCGATGGCGCGGGCAAGGCTTTCGGCGGCGCGCTTGCCCTGGACGGCGTCCAGCGCCAGCAACCCGAGAAGGTAGTGGGCGCCCCCGAATTGGGGGGCCTGATCGATCAATTTACGCGCCAGCCGCTTGGCTTCGGCCACCTTGCCGTCCTCATAGGCCCGCATGGCCTCGGCAAAGCTGTCGGCGACCGTCTTGTTTTGTTGTGCCTGCATGCTGGCTCCGATGGTCTCGGCCCCTT
>JACMKT010000090.1 GCA_014380005.1 Rhodospirillales bacterium | reverse complement strand
TCTTGTCGATGATTTTCTTGGCGATTCCGCGTTGGCAGCCCATGGCGTCGATGGTCACGACCGCCCCTTCGACGGACATCATGTCCAACAGACGGGGGATCGCGACGATTTCGTTCGATTTTTCCGCCACCTTGACTTGGCCGAGCACGAGCCGTTGGCGAGCCGCGAAGGCCGAAACCATATGGATCGCCGCTTTCGCCCCCTTCTTGTCGGCGGAGCGCCGGTCAGCGAGGCGACCCAGGCGACGAAGCATCGTTGGAACTGCTCCGCGTCCAGCGTCGCGAAGATGTCGCCCAGATGATCGTGGGCGGGCGCGGGACGCATTCGCGCGTGGCCGGCGCACCAGGCTGACGGGATTGCTCGGCAAATGTATGCCCCACTCCCGCCGCGCCGTCTCAATGACCGCGTGCCACATATTCAATTCACGGATGACTGTCCCTGGGGACACTTGCTCAAGGCGGCTGTCGCGCCAGTTGGCAAAGTCCTGCCCCTTCAGGGTGGCGACGATGCGGAAACAGAGCGCGTCACGGCGCAACTGGGCCAGACGCTGACCTTCCTGCTTGGCACCTTTGTGGGTCGGCGCCACCTCCCGGCTGTAGCGGTCCACCAGATCGCCTAGGGTGTTGCTTTCAGCCTCGACGCGCGAGACGAAAACACCCTGCTCCATCTCGCTCTCGATCTGGCGTGCCCAGCGTTCGGCGTCGGATTTCTTGGTGAAGGTTTTGGATACGGGCGCTTCGCCCCGGCGACGGACCTTGGCTTGGTAGCCGATCAACTGGCCCTGCTTGTTGGTGCGCTCGCAGATCGTCGCCATAGGGGGCTCCTCCGTGTCTTCACGAAGGAGAGTGTCCCGAAATTGTCCCGGAAAATCCAGGAAATTGGCGTCCCCAAGGGGATTCGAACCCCTGCTGCCGCCGTGAGAGGGCGGTGTCCTAGGCCTCTAGACGATGGGGACGTCTTCGGCGCGAGGCCCGCTTTATGCCGAAAGGCTGGGCTCCGCGCAAGCACTATTTTTCACAATGGGCTTCGGCGTACGAATTTGCACCGGGCGGAAGTTGCCGTGCTTCTCGTCCAGGCGGTGGGCCAGGGTTTGGACGGCTTGACCGTCCACCACGCCGACGATGATCCAGGCCAGATTGGGCTCGAACGCCATGGCGCGGTCGGTGGCGGACGGGTCGGCGGTGCCGTCGGTGTGGGAGTGGTAATGGCCGATGATGCGGTCCTTGGTGCCGGTCTCGCGCAGGTCACGCTCCACCTTCAAACGCACGGCAGGGTCCAGCTCGAAACGGTCACCGGTTTCGGCCAGCAAATTGGTGGCGGGGACCAGCTGGGTCACGCGGACCAATTGGCCTTTGCCGCGCCCGATGATCAGTCCGCAGCATTCGGCGGGAAAGGCGGCTTCGGCGGCATCGGCCATGGCCTTCAGCAGGGCGGAATCGGTTTGTAGGATCATGGAATTAGCGCCCTTTAGTATTTTCTGGCGACAGCACGAAGCTGCCGGTGATACGACCGTCCGCCGGGTCAAGGACGATCAGGCGTTCGGCGCCACCGCCGGTGACGCGCAGCACTACCTTTTCCCCGACCACCAGGGTCTGGTCCAGGCGGGCGCCGGCGGGCACGGGGATGGTGACGACACCAAACTCGGCAGCGGCGCCGGTGGCCACCGCATGGGGCTTGGCGGCGGTTTCGGGTTTGCCGGTTCTGGTAGCGACGCCGTAACCGATCAGGCCCAAACCGACGACCAGCAAAATGCCCATGAACACAACCAGGGCCTTGATAGCTTTCATGGCTTACACTTCAATCCCGCTAGAGAAACCGTCGAGAATCATTAATGTCCTCCGCCTCCACGAATTTTGACCCCGCCCCCGTCAACCCCGAGGAATCGGGCACCCGATTGGACAAATGGCTGTCTGCGCGCCTGCCGGAATTTTCACGCACGCGCATCAAGGCATTGATCGAGCAAGGTCAAGTGGTCTCGGCGGGTGCGACCATAGCCGACGCCTCGGTCAAGGTCAAAGCCGGCCAAGCCTTTACCGTGGTGGTGCCCCCCGACCTGCCCGCCGAACCGGAAGCCCAGGAGATCGCCCTGGTGGTGGTCTATGAGGATGACGAGCTGATCGTCATCGACAAGCCGGCGGGCATGGTGGTCCACCCTGCCCCCGGCAGCCCTGACCAAACCCTGGTCAACGCCCTGCTGGCCCATTGCGGCGAGTCCCTGTCGGGCATCGGCGGGGTGCGGCGGCCCGGCATCGTCCACCGCATCGACAAGGACACCAGCGGCCTGCTGGTGGTGGCCAAAACCGACCGCGCCCACCATTCCCTATGCGAGCAATTCGCCGCCCACACCCTGGAGCGGGCCTATCAGGCGGTCGTGTGGGGCGTCCCGACCCCGCCGCGCGGCGAAATCAGGGGGCTGATCGGGCGGTCGCCTCAGGACCGCAAGAAGATGGCGGTGGTCAGCCATGGCGGCAAACATGCGCACACCAATTACCGCCTGATCAGGCCATTCGCCGGGGGGACTGTCAGCTTGGTGGAATGCCGCCTGTCCACCGGGCGCACCCATCAGATCCGCGTCCACATGACCTCCATCGGCCATCCTCTTGTGGGGGATCAGACTTACGGTCGCTCGCGTGCCGCCCGGTTGAAGCATATACCAGACCCCGGCCGGCAAATCCTGGCCGAGTTTCCACGCCAAGCCCTTCACGCCTACCTACTCGGCTTTACCCATCCCGGGACCGGTGAGGCGATTCGCTTCGAAAGCACTATTCCGAATGATATCAGCACATTACTTAAATTTTTAGAGCCACTTTAAAAGCCTTCTATACTTGACCATACGGCTGTGGCATTCTTTTATCTAGGATTATGTGATAATGATTCCCAGTCGCCCCCTTGAAACTCTTTCGAGGGGCGGCTGAGCGCGGAAGGGTCAACCGGTCGCGCAAGAGAGAGGAGAATGAGAGATGACGGCCATATCTCCCAGCCTATCCCTGGCGCCCGAGGGCAACCTCTCGCGCTATCTGCAAGAAATCCGCAAATTCCCCATGCTGCCGCCGGAAGAAGAATACATCCTGGCGAAGAACTATCGCGAGCAGGGCGACTATGACGCGGCCAACAAGCTGGTCACCAGCCATCTGCGACTGGTCGCCAAGATCGCCATGGGCTATCGCGGCTACGGCCTGCCCATGGGCGAACTGATCTCTGAAGGCAATGTGGGCATGATGCAGGCGGTCAAGCGGTTCGACCCCGACCGCGGCTTCCGCCTTGCCACCTATGCCATGTGGTGGATTCGCGCCGCCATCCAGGAGTACATCCTGCATTCCTGGTCGCTGGTGAAGATGGGCACCACCGCCGCCCAGAAGAAACTGTTCTTCAACCTGCGCAAGCTGAAGGGCCAGATGCAGGCCATCGAAGAGGGCGACCTCAGCCCCGAGAACGTGCGCGCCATCGCCGAAGCGCTGGACGTGGCCGAGACCGACGTGGTCAGCATGAACCGCCGCCTGTCCAGTCCCGACCACAGCCTGAACGCCCCGGTGCGGGCCGATGGTGAAGGCGAATGGCAGGATTGGCTGGTGGACGACCGCGACGATCAGGAAACCGAACTGGCGGAACGCGAGGAATTGGGCCGCCGCCGCAAGATGCTGACCTCGGCCTTGACCTCGCTGAACGAACGCGAGCGCCACATCCTGACCCAGCGCCGGCTGAAGGACAATCCGGTGACCCTGGAAGACCTGTCCCAGCAATACGGCATCAGCCGCGAGCGGGTGCGCCAGATCGAGGTGCGCGCCTTCGAGAAACTGCAGAAGTCCATGAAGAACTCCGCCATCGAGGCCTTGGGCCACGTCTGAAGCCCAACAAAACCGGTCAGGGAGGAAGGGGCGCCGGGTTGGCGCCCTTTTTCTAGTTACCCTTCTTGCTCACCGGGTCGCCCCAATCCTCCACCAGCCGCTTCTGGGCCGCTTTCAGGGCGGCGACGCGGCGGTCGGTGGTGAAGGATAGCCAGGACGACACCATGGGCGGCATGGCGGTATACAGCAGCCAGCCGATGGCCGAGGAGCCATAGGCCCAAAGCAGCACACTGGCCTCGGACAACAGGTTGAACGCCTCGTCCAGGGTGTGCACGCCGAACCACAGGGTAAACAGATAGGGGATGACGCCGGCGAAGTTCAGACCGCCGACGCATAGCCAAGCGTATTTGTTGTTGCCGCGCTCGCTGGCCCAGGCGCCGATGGTGGGCAGCATGGTGAAGGCCAGCAGCACCACGGTCGGCAGCGAGAACGGCACCAGGGCAGCCAGGATGGTCAGCACCACGGCCTTGTTCATGCCGGAACCGCCGCCGCCACCCCCGCCCTTCTTGACGGGCGCCGCCTGGAATTTCTTTTTAGCCATGGCTCACCATACCTTCAGGATGACGGTGATGGTGGTGGACAGCAATGCGATGACGATGCCGGTCACCGCCGCCGTCTGCTTGCCGATACGCACGGCTTCCTTGCTGCGGTCGTCTTCGTTGTTCTGAACGCGGCGGATTTCTTCCTCGGCGGCCTGATACTGGGCCTGAGCCCAGGCGAATTCGTTGTGGTCCTTGTCGCGTTCGCCGGGATTATCCAACAAATTATAGATTTCCACCACCGAGCCCTTGCGGACCAGCTTGGGGATTTCCTTTTCCAATTCCTTGCGCTTGTCGCGGGAATGGAAGGCCGCCACCGCCGGTTCCGCCAAGGCGCCCACCCAAGCGGCCAGATTGGGCAATTGCTCCGGCCCCAGGCGGTACTGGAACACGGCGAACAGGTTCAGCAGCGCCATCAACGCCCGCGACGGTTCGGGGTCGCTCAGCTGGGTCAGGTTGCGGTCGATGTCGGAACGGGCACGGGCGCCCATGAAGGCGGCCACATGGCGGTCCACCGGCCATTGCTTGGAATCGGTGCGCTTGGCGGCTGCGGCGTTCAGAGCCGACAGCAGCTCCTTCAATTCGACGATGTATTCCTCGCCCAGCAGACTGCTTTGGCACGGCAGGGCGTCGTTCATCTCGTACAGGCAACGCTCCAGACCAAAGCCCATGCCGGTCTGGGTCAGGTAGTTCTTCAATTCCTTGAAGTTGCTGTCCATCAGCGAATTGTCGGGCAAGTATTGCTTACGCGCCTCGAACCACAGACGGGGCACCTCGCGCAGGATGACCTCCACCAGCAGCTTGGTATCGCCCTTCTGCGCCATGACCGCCGCCAAGGCCGAGCCCACGCCGTCGGGCATGGAGTTGAAGCCCTTGTAGCGAATGGGCGCCGTGGGATCCAACATGATGAGGACCTTGCACAGCATGAGATCGGCGACCACACGCTTGTCGCCGCCATTCAGCGCCATGCGCACCACGTCGGCCACCGCCTGGGCCCGTTCCTTATCCTCGACGGCGCGGCGCAGCCACAGCTCCAGCTTGCCTTCCAGCACCGGCGGAATGGCCAAATCCCAGTTGCGCGACATGGCGGCGGCCAATTCGCGGCAGTTCAGATATTCCTTGCCGTTGAACGGAAAGCCGCGCGCCGCGCGCTTTTCATGGCGCTGCTGCAAGGGCGACAGGCGCCGGCCCGACAGCCACAAATCCAGAGACTCGATGTCCCAGCGCTGGTCGGGGTCGTCGCATAGCAGACCGCGCAGCAGCTCGATAAAGGCCAGCGGCAGTCTTTCGTCGCCCACCAAAGTGGAGTAACTGCCCTGCTGGATCTTCATCTTCAGCAGGGATTCGTCGTCCATATGGGCGACCGGATTACGACCTAGATACAGGAAGACCAGGGTGACGCCCAGGGAATACAAATCGTCGGAGAACGTGCCGGACCCACGCGCCACATTGTTGGACATGCCCGATTCGACGGTCTCGAACGCCAAGGGCTGATCAAAGGCAGGCGGAGAGGTCACGCAATCGCCCAGCGCGATACGCTCGCCCCCTTCATCCATGAAGAACAGGTTGGACGCGCGGATGGAGCGGTGGGTGATGCCGCGGTTGGTCAATTCCTTGATGGCGGCCACCAGCGGCTCCACCACCTTGCGGCTGATGTCGTATTCGTCCACCCGGCGGCAATCGGGCGAGCGGTTGCTGGCCATCAGGCGCTTGCCGATGGGGCGCTCGTACACCACGGTCATGCATTGGCGCCCGGCGGGTGGCCACGTCATGGCCCCCCACTCCACCAACTGCACCAAGCCGGGGTTCAGCATGCCCTTGAGCGCACGCATGACGTTGACGCGCACCGGCAGATCGGGACGGCAGATCAGGGCATAAAGGGGCCGCTTGGGGTCGCGCTTATCCTCGGCCACATAGGCTTCGGCGTTGGGCGTGGAAAATTCGGGCAGCGGCTGGTTCGAGCGAATGGTAAAGCGGTCGCGCAGCACGCCCGGCGGGCCGGCTGGTGCTGCCACCTCCTGCTCTTGTTCCACAGCGGCTTCCGCCATTCTCGCGACCGTCCTCAAGTGCGCCGCTTCTCGGCGCTGCCCCCTTTGTACGGGGCAGCGGGCCTAGGCTCAAGCGGCAAAGCAAAAGGCCGGACCCAATCGCTCGGGTCCGGCCTGATGCTCTAGCTTTATGTTTAGCCCTCGCCGGGCGCGGGCATCCGCCCGCTTGGCCGCTCGCTCAATGCTCGCAAGAGCACCGTGCCTCAGATTTGAGGCTCGGCGCTCTAACCGGTTACGACGCGAAGGGGTCGTTGACCAGGATGGTGTCGTCGCGCTCGGGGCTGGTGGACAGCAGCGACACCGGGGCGTCGATCAGTTCTTCGATGCGGCGCACATACTTGATGGCGGTGGCCGGCAGATCCTTCCACGAGCGAGAACCACGGGTAGAATCCTTCCAGCCCTCAATGCTCTCATAGATGGGCTCCACTTCCGCCTGGGCGTTCTGGCCGGCGGGCAGGTGGTGGATGATCTCGCCCTTGTACTTGTAGCCGGTGCAGATCTTCAGCTCGTCAAAGCCGTCCAGCACGTCAAGCTTGGTCAAAGCGATGCCGTTGATGCCGCCGACCTTGACGGCTTGACGGACCAGCACTGCGTCGAACCAGCCGCAGCGGCGGCGGCGGCCGGTGACGGTGCCGAATTCGTGGCCGCGATCACCGATAAGATTGCCGATCTCGTTATCCAGCTCGGTGGGGAACGGACCGGAGCCGACGCGGGTGGTGTAGGCCTTGCAGATGCCCAGCACATAACCGACCTGACCAGGGCCGACACCCGATCCGGTGCCGGCATTGCCCGACACCGTCGACGACGAGGTAACGAAGGGATAGGTGCCGTGATCCACGTCCAACATGGCGCCCTGGGCGCCTTCGAACAGCACGCGCTTGCGGGTGTGACGGATTTCGTCCAGGCGCTGCCAGACCACATCGGCGAAGGGCAGAATCTTGGGGGCGACTTCCTTGATCTGGCGCAGCATTTCCTCGCCGTCCAGCGGCGCGGCGCCCAGGCCGGCCAGCAGAGCGTTGTGGTGCTTGAGCAGCTTGTCCAGCTTCTCTTCCAGAATCTGATTGTCGGCCAGATCGCAGACGCGGATGGCGCGGCGGCCAACGCGGTCTTCATAGGCCGGGCCGATGCCGCGGCCGGTGGTGCCGATCTTGGCCGAGCCCGAAGCTTCCTCGCGGGCGCGGTCCAGATGGCCGTGCAACGGCAGGATCAGGCAGGCGTTTTCGGCGATCTTGAGCACGTCGGGGGTAATGGACACGCCCTGACCCTGGATACGCTCGATCTCGGACAGCAGCGCCCACGGATCGACCACCACGCCGTTGCCGATGATGGACAGCTTGCCGCGCACCACGCCCGAAGGCAGCAGCGACAGCTTGTAAACAACGCCATTGATGACCAGGGTGTGGCCGGCATTATGGCCACCCTGGAAGCGCACGACCACGTCGGCGCGCTCGCTCAGCCAATCGACGACCTTGCCCTTGCCTTCGTCGCCCCACTGGGCGCCGACCACCGCAACATTCGCCATTCTTAAGGTCCCCTACTCAAACAGACTTGACGCCATCGGCCGCGAGGACGTGGCCGCAACCCAATCGTTTCGCCTCGGCCTCATCATCGGCCACTGGCACCAACCCCGCCACCGTCACCCAACCCTGGGCGCGCAACGCCTGGGCCCACGGCCTGGGCGTTCCAGCGGGAACGAAGATGCGGCGCGGCGGGTTTGACCCCGGCAACGCGGCCAGCACCGAATCCATGAACACCGTGGCACCCGCCGCAGGCTCCATGCCGCCGGCAAGGTAACGCCCGCCCCGGCCCAGCTCACCCGAAAGATTACGGCCGAACAGGGTGAAGGCGATACCGGTGTGATATTCGAAGCCCCGGTTTTCCACCGGGTCCACCGTTAGCACCACATCGGGCGCCGCCTCGCGGATCAGCGCCACCACTTGGGTCAGGCGCTCACGCACGGCCGCAGCGGCGGGCGGCAAATCCAGCCCGGCCAGGATGGACAAGGCGCGGTCGGCGGGACCGACGGACAACAGCAAAGCCGACAACAACGGCGCGGCGGGACCGCCCATGGCAGCCACGGCGGCGGCATCCTTGTGGTCCAGGCTGCCGCGCAGGGACTCGCCCGCGTTCAGCTTCAATTCGTCCAGCAGAATCGGCACCAAAGTGGGCAGCGACAAATCGATGGAGACGCCGGCCACGCCCAAATCCACCAGGGCCTCAGCCGACAGCACCGCCACTTCGGCGTCGGCGGCGGCGGAATCCGTGCCGATCAGTTCGATACCGGCTTGGCCGAACTGGCGCTCGGGCCGCAACATGGACCCCTTCACCCGCAGCACCTGACCGGCATAGGACAGACGCAGCGGACGAGCGGAGCCCGCCAGCCGGGTCACCGCGATGCGGGCGACCTGGGGAGTCATGTCGGCGCGCACGCCCATCATCTTTTGCGACAACGGGTCCATGACGCGGAACGATTGGGACGAGGTGGCGGCACCCGCGCCGGCCAGCAGGGTTTCCTCGAACTCGATCAGCGGGGGCTTCACCCGTTCATAGCCCTGGGCGGCAAAATGCGCCATCAGGCGCCCAACGACACCGGCTTCATGCTCGGCATCAAGGGGAAGGATGTCGCGCAGGCCCGCGGGAAGCAGCGCCCGGTTGGCAAAATCGTTCATTCGAAGACGTCTGGCCCGGTGTTTAGAGCGGCCTTCCGCCGGGGCGGCGGAGGAGCATCAGCCCGGTTTATCGTGTTTGCTTGAGGACAGCAAACACAATGTGCTCCGGTTAGAACTTCCCACGCGTGCCAAGGGCATCCAGCGCGGACATGACCCCCTTGGAAGCCTCGCCCGCCTTGGCGACGCAATCCAGCGCCCCGTCCATGTCGCCCTTCTGATAGCGCCGGGCCGCTTCGATGCCGTGCATGTGGACCAGACGGTGCGGTTCCTCCATGGCCTTGTAGGCGGGATGGTTCAGGATCGACGGGTCGGTCAGGGTCGCGCACCACTTGCCCAGGCGGCATTGGGTGTGGTCGGACAATTCCGCCGGGTTCAGGCTTTCGCGGCCCACCAGCATGTCGGACAGGCGCTTGCGCCAGATCATGTGGTCGGACTTCGCTATGTGGATGGTGAGGTCCTCGATCTCCAGCTTGGACATCTCCTGCAGCGTCGAGGCGATCAGCTTGGACGAATTGTCCATGACATCGGCCACCCGCGCGATGGAGCCCACATTGCGGCTGGACATATCGGCGATAACCGCCACGCCCTCGGCGATTTCATGGGACGCGCTGGTTTGCTGGGTCAGGATCGCGGCGATATCGGCCATGCGGTGGGTGACATGGGCCACCTGATCGGCCACTTGGCGCATGGTGCCGCCGGTGGACAAGATGACGTCTTGGCCCTGTTCGACGGCGCGGGCGCCCTCCTCCATGGTCTTGACGATGGCGCCCATTTCCTCGCGCAGATGCTCGATGCGGGCGCGGATATCCACGGTGGCCTTGGCGGTCTGGTTGGCCAGCCCCTTGACCTCATGGGCGACCACGGCGAAGCCCTTGCCGGCCTCACCGGCGCGGGCGGCTTCGATGGTGGCGTTCAGGGCCAACAGATTGGTCTGACGCGCAATGGCCTCGATCTGATTGATGATGCCGCCGATTTGGGCCGAGGCCTGAGCCAGCGCATCCACCTTGGTCACCGCCTCTTCCACCGCGCGGGCGATGGTGGACATGCTGGCGACCGCCTGATCCGCCGCCGCTTGCCCATCCACGGCAGCCTCATGAGCGGACCGCGCATCGGTGGCGGCCTCGCTGGAGCTGCGGGCAATCTCGCCCACGCTGGCGACCATTTCCTCGGACGCCGCCGCGATGGACTGGCTGCGGCGATCCACTTCGTGGATGTCACGCATCATGGTGGCGGTCTGGGTCACCGCCTCGTTCACGTTGATGGACATAGCCACGTTCTGCTTGAGCAACCCCTGGGCTTGACCCTCAAGCTGCCGCGCCATGTCCTTGATCTTCTGGGTGATGGGGCACCGGCCCTCGGGCACCGAGTGGTAGCGCCCGGCCAGGACCATGTCGATCATGGACTCGATAATGACTAAATTGTCGTCACTTGCATCGACCGCATTAATATTAGCCATACCGTCTCCGGCGCTTAAAATCCCATACTAAGGCATAATTTACCCAGAGCTAATACACAAGAAATAGATAAAGCCGCAGCCCGCACAAAAAAGGCCCCGCAGCGAACTGCGGGGCCCCTTTTACAACCAATTTCTGTAGCCTAGAACGACAGCGCCTTGGCCTGCACTACCTGCGGCAGGGCACGAACTTCTTCCAAGATGGTGTCGGTCAGCGGCTGGTCCACTTGGGTCAGCAGGATGGCGTCGCCGCCGGCCAAAGCACGGCCCAGATGGAAGGTGGCGATGTTGACGCCGTGCTTGCCCAGCAACGAGCCCAGGGCGCCGATGAAGCCCGGCTTGTCCTGGTTGGTGACGTACAGCATGTGCTTGCCCAACTCGGCCTCGATGGGAATGCCCTTGATGGAGACCACACGGGGCTTGTCGCCGCCGAACAGGGTGCCGGCCACCGAACGCGAACGGGCTTCGGTCGTCACCGTGACGCGGATCAGGGTGTGATAATCCCCTTCCCGCTCGTTCTTGGTCTCGGACACGTCGATATTGCGGTCCTTGGCCAGCACCGGGGCGTTGACCATGTTCACCGCCTCAACCATGGGCTTGAGCAGCCCTTCCAGGATGATGGCGGTCAGCGGCTTGGTGTTGAGGCCGGCCACGACGCCTTCATACTCGATGGAAACGGCGGTGATGGCGTGCTCGGTCAACTGGCCGGCAAAGCCGCCCATCTGGCTGGCAAGCTGCATGTAGGGGCGCAGCTTGGGCGCGTCCTCAGCCGACACCGACGGCATGTTCAGGGCGTTGGTAACGGCGCCCGACAGCAGGTAGTCGGCCATCTGTTCGGCCACCTGAAGCGCGACGTTCTCCTGGGCTTCCGAGGTGGAGGCGCCAAGATGGGGCGTGCACACCACCTTGTCGTTGCCGAACAACTGGTTTTCCTTGGCCGGTTCGGCCTTGAACACATCCAGCGCGGCACCGGCAACCTGGCCCGAATCCAGGGCCGCCTTGAGGTCGTCTTCCACCACCAGACCGCCACGGGCGCAATTGATGATGCGCACGCCCTTCTTCATCTTGGCGATGGACTCGGCGCTGATGATGTTCTTGGTCGCCTCGGTCAGGGGCGTGTGCAGGGTGATGAAGTCCGAGCGGGCGAACAGGCCATCCAGATCGACCTTCTCGATGCCCAGATCCTTGGCGCGGTCGGCGGACAAGAAGGGATCATAGGCCGCCACCTTCATGCGCAGGCCCAGGGCGCGGTCGGCAACGATGGCGCCGATATTGCCGCAGCCGATGATGCCCAGGGTCTTGCCGGTGAGTTCGACGCCCATGAACTTGGACTTTTCCCACTTGCCCGCATGGGTCGAGGCATTGGCCTGGGGAATGTCGCGGGCCAGGGCGAACATCATGGCGATGGCGTGCTCGGCGGTGGTCACCGAATTGCCGAAGGGGGTGTTCATGACGACGATGCCGCGCGCGGTGGCGGCGGGCACGTCCACGTTATCGACGCCGATGCCGGCGCGGCCAACCACTTTCAGATTGGTGGCGGCAGCCAGAATGTCGGCGGTGACCTTGGTGTTGGAGCGGATGGCAAGGCCATCGTAATTGCCGATGATAGCCTTCAGCTCATCGGGGGCGAGACCCACCTTGACGTCGGTTTCGATGCCGCGATCCTTGAAGATCTGGACGGCGGCGGGGCTCAACTTGTCGCTGATCAGAACCTTGGGCATAGCTTTGTCTTTCCCCCGAGAGATCTTGGGCGCCACCGTTTCAGGCGGCGCCCAATCCCTGGATTTGGTTTATTGAACCTTGGGCGCGAACTCCGCTTCGACCTGGGCGAAGGCCCAGTCCAGCCACGGCGTCAACGCTTCGATGTCCTTGGTTTCCACGGTGGCACCGCCCCACACGCGCAGACCCGGAGGGGCATCGCGATAGGCGCCGATGTCATAGGCCACCGCTTCCTTATCCAGCAAGGTGACGATCTTCTTGGCCGCCGCCGCCTGATCGTCGGCGGACAGTTTGGCGAAGAACGGCGCCTTGATGGCGATGCAGATGGAGGTGGTGGAACGCACCGCCGGATCCTTAGCCAGATTCTCGGCCCAGGCGGACTTGTCCAGCCAAGCCTGCAACGCCTTGAGGTTGGCATCGGAACGGGCGATCAGACCCTTGAGACCACCCAGGGATTCCGACCATTTCAGCGCGTCGATCTGATCTTCGACGGCCAGCATGGACGGGGTGTTGATGGTCTCGCCCTTGAAGATGCCTTCCGAAAGCTTGCCACCCGAGGTCAGGCGGAAAATCTTCGGCAGCGGCCAAGACGGCTTGTAGGTGACCAGACGCTCCACGGCGCGGGGGCTGAGCACCAGCATGCCGTGCGCGCCTTCGCCGCCCAGCACCTTCTGCCACGACCACGTGACCACATCCAGCTTGTCCCACGGCATGTCCATGGCGAACACCGCCGAGGTGGCGTCGCAAATGGTCAGGCCCTGGCGGTCGGATTTGATCCAATCGCCATTGGGAACGCGGACGCCGCCGGTGGTGCCGTTCCAGGTGAACACCACGTCACGGTCGAAGTCGGGCTGGGAGAGATCGGGCAGCTGGCCGTAGGGCGCCTTGAACACGCGCACGTCTTCCAGCTTCAGCTGCTTGGTGACATCGGTCACCCAGCCATCACCGAAGCTTTCCCACGACAACATGTCCACGCCGCGCTGGCCGAGCAACGACCACAGCGCCATCTCGACGGCACCGGTGTCCGAGGCCGGCACGATGCCGATGCGGTAATCGGCGGGAATGCCCAGCACGGAGCGGGTGCGGTTGATCACCTCTTCCAGCTTGGCTTTGCCGATCTTGGCACGATGGGACCGGCCCACGGGCGTATCGGACAGGACCTCAAGGGACCAACCGGGACGCTTGGCGCAGGGACCGGACGAAAAATTGGGATTAGCGGGCCGAACAGCCGGCCGCGAAAGCTCAGTCATAAAGGTAACCCTCCCTCACAGAAGGGACGCGGCCCGTTGGGGGGCCGTGGCCCGGCGGGGAGTGTAGCAGGGCGTGAGGGGGGCGCAAGCGGCGTGTTGGAGACATTTTGGGATGGTGGCGGGGGTGGGGGCCATGCAACAGCGACTACCGCCAACATACTCCAGGAAAAAAATATTTTATTAGATACTACGAACAACTATCGAGTACGCGACGCTGCAAAGCAATCACGGCACAAAATTGGCCTCGTCCCATCAGGGACAAACGGCACAGTAATATATGTTCCACACTGAACACATGTTGTAATAGTATCTCTACGCGGTGCAATCGCTCTCATAGCTCTTTTCGTTTTTCTGCAATTTCCGCACCGCCTCGGCGCTGACAAATCTTTTGATGCATAAAATTCCTGCTCCGCAGCAGAAAATACATAATCCGCCCCACAATCTCCGCACACTAGATGCTTAGAAGTGTAATTGCCATAAGCTCCATAGATATATTTTTCATCTTCTAAAATATTAAATTTAGAAAACATATCACCCACTTGTTTGGATAAAAAAACAGCCTGATCCAGAGAAAACTCTTGAAGTGGATAAATAACACTTATTAGCTCAGGACATTGTTCGTCTAAAAATTCAAAAACTTGATCATATGTGTAAATAGCACCACCACCTGGAAGAATCAAATGGCGCTCTGGCATAATGAAATTATCACCAAATTTCCGCTCCGCCTCACCGCATCGACCAGCAATAACAAACATTAAACGGTTATCACCAATCACCCGCTTGTTTCTTCTGTGATTTATAATATTATTCTTTATGTCATCACAATACTTTCCAGCCTGGGAAAGCGCCTTATAGGCGTCAGAGTGCAAGCAAAAAACACCTTTCCGAGGCGACATCCAAATTTGCGCAGACGGCCTCTTAAGTTCAATTACGCCATATGGAGATAGCAGGCTGTCTTGGTAAAAATAAAAGTCAGCTTCTGCTCTGCCTGGACGCGCGGACTTTAACTTATCCTCCGGCAAACCAAGAAGCAACGAACTAGTTAAAATAAATTTATTTTCATTGAAAAGAGATTGGAACTCCGCCTCAACAGGATTTTCCAAGCTAAGCAGGTGAGCAAGCCTATCTCTAGCCTTGATAACCCTCTTATTATCTTCCATTGCCGATTAATCCATTAACAATGCCAAGATGATCTTTCTGCTTCACAAGCATCTCTACAGCCCCCGAATCACAGCGTCCTCACCTCGGACAAAATCCTCTGCCCGATCCGTCGCTTCAGCATCTTCTTGTTGGCAAGATCAACCTTGAGCCCCAGCGCATCCGACAGCTCAAGCTGAAGACCGACGTAATCGATCAAGGTGACCCCATCACCCAGCTCCACCAGCACGTCGAGATCGCTGTCGTCGCGCTGCTCGCCCCGCACATACGAGCCAAACACGCCCATCTCGTGGATGGGGTATCGGCGTTTGAGGTCGGGTTGCAACGCCCGAAGCTGGCTCATGATGTCGTCGAGGGTACGCATGGCGGTTCACCGTTCTGCCTGCGGGGATTATAGACCGGACGCGGCTCCCCTCACAGCCCCCAAACCACCTTCGCCCCCAATGCGAACACCGCCCACAACAGCAGCATCAACGGCAATCCCGCCTTAGCATAATCGGCGAAGCGGTAATGGCCCGGTCCCATGACCAGCAGATTGGTCTGATAGCCGATGGGGGTCGCGAAAGAGCAATTGGACGCCAGGATGGTAGCGATGGCGAACAGATGGGGGTCCACGCCCAATTGGCGGGCGATGCCGATGCCGATGGGGGTGAACAGGACGGCGCAGGCGTTGTTGGACAGCACGTTGGTGACCACGGCCACCAATCCGAAGAAGGCCACCATGGCGCCCCACGGCCCCACATCGCCCATGACCGCCAGCATGTGGTGGGCCAGATAGGCGGCGCCGCCGGTGGCGTCCAGAGCCTCGCCCAGGGCCAGGGCGTTGCCCACCAGCAGGACCACTTTGTGATCGATGGCGCGGATGGCTTGGCGCGGGCTTAGGGCTTTCAGGGCCACCAGCAAGGTGGCGGCACCCAAGGCGGCGATGGCGATGGGCAGGATGCCGAAGGCCGAGAGGGCGACCATGCCCAGGAAGATCAGGCCGGCGGTGCCGGCGTGGTGGACCTTGGCCAGGGTCCCGGCGGTGCCGGAGACCACCACCAGATCACGCTCGGCCCGCAATTCGTCGATGTCGCCCCAGCGGCCCAGCAGCAGCAGCACGTCGCCCGCTTGCAGGCGGATTTCCGTGGTCGGGCCGCGCATCATGCGGGCACGGCGCTCGATGCCCACCACCACCAGATTTTGCCGTTGCAGCCCCAACTGATCCACCGAGAAGCCGGTGAAGCGCGAGGTCGGCGGGATCATGGCCTCCACCAGCACCTTTTCATCGGCGGAGGCGTCGGTTTCGCGGATGCGGATGGGGCGGTCGTCGTCTTCCTCGGACTTGTCATCATCGGTCCGTTCGGGCAGGGACAGCAAACCGGGGAAATGGGCGGCGGTGTCGGCCAGGGCCTTGCGCGTGCCGGCCAGCATCAGCACATCGCCGGCCTTAAGCTGCACGTCGTCATAGGGCGGGAACACCGGATCGTCATCGCGCACGATCAGATGCACGGTGATGTCGGGCAGCGAGCGGAAGGTGCCGGCGGCAGCGACCTCGCCTTCCAGCACTGAACCGGCGGGCACTGTGCATTGGGACACGAATTGCTTGCCCTGGGTCAGCAAATGACCGGCATGGCCCATGGGTCCGCGCGGCAGCAACCGGGGCATGACCAGCACCATGTAGGCAAAGCCCACTCCCGCCAGCAGCACGCCCATGGGAGTCTGCTCGAAGAAGCCCAGACCGGGCACGCCTTGGGCGATCAGCGACGACGACACCAAAAGATTGGTGCTGGAACCGATCAAGGTGGTCATGCCGCCCAGGATGGCGGCGAAGGACAGCGGCATCATCACGCGGGACGGCGACATGCCGCCGCGCATGGCCAGGGCCTGCATGACCGGCAGGAACATGACAACCACAGGAGTATCGTTGATGAAGGCGCTGGTGACGCAGACCACGGTCAGCGCGGCCAGCACCACACCCCAGCGCGGCAATTTCAGATGGCCGACCCGGTCCGCCAGCCGGTCCAAAGCCCCGGTGCGGGTCAGCGCCTCGGCCACCACCAGCAAGGCCATGACGGTCAGCAGCGCCGGATTGCCGAAGCCGCCCAGCAGCACCTCGGGAGACAGCAGGTTCTTGCCGGTGGGGCCGGTCACCGGCATCAGGTGGAAGACCAGCATCATCACCGACAGCATGCCGATGGAGACGACCTCCACCGACAGCTTTTCGCTGACATAAAGCACCAGCGCCAGGGCCAGCAGACCCAGGGTCAGCCACATTTGCGGACTGGCACTCACGGCGGCAGCAGCGTGTTCCACCCGATATCTCCCGACGAAAGGTCAGGTCTTCGATACCATCAATATGGTTGGGCCACTACCCCATAAGGGAAAGGACGGGTATGATGCGGCCCCATGAGCACCAACGCCTTCAACGCCGATTCCGCCCTCCACGCTTTGCGCGCCGCCAGCCGCAACGGCCCGCCACCCCCTCCGCTGGAGCAAGCCGCGTTCGACGCCGCCCATGCCCTGGTGGTGAGTGCCAAAGGCGCTGCCGCGGCCCTGGACGCCGCCACCGCCGTATGGGGCCAGGCCGATTCCCTGTGGTCCAGCATCCGCGCCACCCCCGCCTTCGCCCTGGGCACCCCGCCCGCCGCCTGCCGCAAGGGCTGTGGCTGGTGCTGCCACCAGCGGGTGGGCGCTGCCGCCGTGGAGGTGCTGGCAATCTCCCGCGCCTTGGTGGACCGCCCCGAGGCGCGCGCCGCTTTGGCCGCCTGGAGCCCAGGCAAGCCCTGCGCGTTTCTGAAGGACGGCGCCTGCTCGGTCTACGACATCCGCCCGTTGAAATGCCGCAGCCTGTGGCATGTGGACGAACGCCACTGCATGGCCAAATACGCCACCATGCCCACCATGGGCGGCACGGCCAACGCGGCGTTCCAGTTGGAACCCAAGATGATTTATGAGGGCGCGCTGAAGGGGTTGGCCCTGCCCCTGATCAAGGCGGGCCGCGACTGCCCCGGCATCGAGTTGATGCCCGGTTTGCAGGCGGTGGCGGATAAGCCCGACGCGGCGGAATGCTGGTGGCAGGGGGAAACGGTGTTCCCGGAAGCGGCGCGGCTGGATTGGTTTCCCAAGGTGGTGCGCAAGCGGAAATAGTTTTTACACGAATGAACACAAATGAACGCGAATTTTAGGCACACGGAACGGGTCGGCATACTGCCTTCATTCGTGTTTATTCGTGTTCATTCGTGTCAGACACTTACCCACCCCTCCAGGTACGGCGCCACGTTACCGCCGATGCGGATTCGCTCGCCGCAATCTTCCACGAACAGGGTGCCGCCGCGCTTGGAAACCTGACGGGCCACCATGGTCTTCTTGCCCAGCCGCTTGGCCCAGAACGGCACCAGCACGCAATGGGCCGAGCCGGTGACCGGGTCCTCGCCCACGCCTTTCTTGGGGGCGAAGAAGCGTGAGACGAAATCCACCTCGCCCTCACCCGGCCCCACACCTCCCGGCGCGGTGACGATCACGGCCCATTTGGACAGCGACGCGATGCCGCCCATATCCGGGGTCAGCGTCGCCACCGCGTCCACCGAATCCAGCACGCACACCAGATGATCCTTGGTCGCCAGCACCTCGCGCACCTGTTTGCCCAGGATGCGTTCGATGTGTTCGGGGAACATGGTGGCGCGGGGCGGGTTGCTGGGGAAGTCCAGCACCAGCCGGCCGCCCTCACGGGTCACCGGCAGCGGGCCGCTGCGCGACGCAAAGGTGACCGCGTCGCCCGGTTCCACCTTGTTCAGCACCACCCAGGCCGAGGCCAGGGTGGCATGGCCGCACAAATCCACCTCCACCTTGGGCGTGAACCAGCGCACCCGCCAGCCCTCGGCCTCCTTCACCAGGAAGGCGGTTTCGGACAGATTGTTTTCGGCGGCGATGGATTGCATGACCACGTCGTCGAGCCAGCTTTCCAGAACCAGAACCGCCGCCGGATTGCCGGTGAACGGGCAGTCGGTGAAGGCATCCACCTGCCACAGGGGCGCTCTCATGGCTGGAACTCCGCCACTGTGTGAAGATGGTTCAGCGGGCCGTGGCCGCTGCCCAAACCCGGAGCGGTCTCGATGGCCTTGCGCACATAAGCCCGCGCCCGCGCCACCGCCGGAACCAAATCCAGCCCTTGAGCCAGCCCGCAGGCGATAGCGGACGCCAGAGTGCAACCGGTGCCGTGGGTGGAGCGGCTATGGATGCGGGCGCCGGTAAAGGCGGTCAGGGTGCCATCGGCCTGGGCCAGCAAATCCACCAACTCGTCACCCTCCATATGGCCGCCCTTCAACAGCACCGCCTTGGCCCCCAGCGCCAGCAGGTCGCGGGCGGCATCGTCCATGGCGGCGCGGTCGGGGATAGCGCGGCCCAGCAGCACTTCGGCTTCGGGGATGTTGGGAGTGACCAATGTGGCACGGCGCACCAGCTTGTCCACCAGGGCCAAGGCGGCATTGTTCGCCAGCAGTGCGGCACCACCCTTGGCCACCATGACCGGGTCCACCACCAGGGGCACGTTAGGGGCGAAGCGGTCGATGGCATCGGCCACCGCCTCGATGATGGGCACCGTCGCCAACATGCCGGTTTTCAGGCAATCGGCGCCGATATCGCTCAGCACAAGTTCCATCTGCCGCGCCACGAAATCGGGCGGCACCTCATGAACGGCGAACACGCCTTGGGTATTTTGCGCGGTCAGTGCGGTGACGGCAGTAGCGGCGTACCCGCCCAGCGCCGAGACCGTCTTGATATCGGCCTGAATGCCGGCGCCACCGCCCGAGTCGGACCCCGCGATGATGAGAACGCGACCGTTCATGGGCTTCCTCCCCCTGTGATAACGCCATTATGGGCATGCACGACGAACGCGCAAAGGGTGTTGACATCGTTAAATCCCCCATTAATCTATAGACCAGTAGACTGGAGACAACAGATGCGCAAAATCCTGGCAAACGTTCAATATTTGGCTACGCCGGCCTTCATCGGCCTCAGCATCCTGGGCATCAGCCGTGGTGGTGGATGGGTTTGGCTTGGTGCCGCCCTGATGGCCGGACTGGTAGTGGCCGACACTTTGTTCCCCGTGCTGCGCAATGGCACCGGCAAGGACGGCAAGGGCCGCTGGCTGGGCAGCCCGTGGTTCCTGAACAGCGTGCTGTATTCCGTGCTGCCCATTTACATCCTTCAGCAAGTGGCGCTGGCGTGGCGGGTCCATTCCTGGGTGACCGGCGCCCCCATCGGCGAGTTGGAGCTTTGGGGCCTGCCCATCGCAACAGCCACCAGCAATTGGGAATTGGTCGGCGCCACCGTGTCCGCCGGCATCTGGCAGGGCATGGGCATTGTTTATGGACACGAACTGTCCCACACCAAGGGCTGGAGCTTCGTGCTGTCGCGATGGATCATGTCCCTGTCGGGTTCGGCCAATTTCTCGCTGGCCCACATCCTGAACCACCACATTGATCTGGCTGATTCCGCCGACGCCGCCAGCTCGCCACGTGGCCGCAGTCTGTACGCCCATTTCATCCTGTCCCATGTGGGCCAGTCGGCCTTCGTCGCCCGCGCCGAGCACCGCCGCCTGGAAAGCCAGGGCCGCGCCACCATCAGCCTGAGCAACCGCTGGATTCGCGGTTACCTGATGAGCATCCCCACCGTGGCACTGTTCGCCTATGCGGGCGGCTGGGTCGGGTTGGGCATCCTGGCCGTGGTTTGGGTGATCTCGAATTTCGAACTCGAGATGCTGAACTACATCGAACATTACGGCCTGATCCGGGTTCCCGGCCAGCCGGTCGAGGACCGGCATTCGTGGAACAACAACACCGTGCTGACCAGCATCTTTTTCATCGAGATCGCCCTGCACGGCGACCACCATGTGCGCGGCGAAACCCGCTTCTGGGAATTGCAGCCGACCAAGGCGCCCAGCTACGGCGCGGGCTATCTGACCCTGCTGCTGATCGCCCTGGTCCCGCCCGTCTGGCACGTCTTCATGCGCAGCCGCTTGGCCGCGTGGGAACGTGACTTCGCCACCCCCGGAGAACGGGCCATCGCCCAGGAACACAACGCACGGGTCGGCTTTATCGCCACCCCGCTGCCCGAAGCCGCCTAAGGAAACATCCCCATGAGCACCCTATACGACCGCCTGGGCGGTGCCGCCGGCGTAGCCGCCATCACCGACGATATCTGGACCAACCACACCAACAACCCGTTGGTCGCCCTGCGTTACATCAATAGCGACCCGGAAAAGATCAAGCGCTTGGTGCGTGAGCAACTGGGCGCCGCCACCGGCGGGCCGGAGACCTATACCGGTCGTACCATGCTGGAATCCCATCGCGGGCTGAACGTCAGCGAACAGGAATTCCTGGCGGTGGTGGAAGACGTGCTGGACGCGCTGGACAAGAACGGCATCGGACAGAAGGAAAAGGATGAAATCCTCGCCATCCTGTTCTCGGTCCGCAAAGACATCATTCGTGTCTGAGCCCCGTGTTCAGCCTCTTTAAGAAGAAAGCCCCCCTCTCGATCCGCCTGGACGCGGAGGGGGGCGAATTCACCGCCGCTGGTGGTCAGTCGCTGCTGGACGCAGCCCTGGCCGCCGGCATCCCATGGCCCCACCGCTGCAAGGTAGGCTCATGCGGGGTTTGCCGCTGCAAAGTGGTGGAAGGCAGCGTCAAACCACTCACCGATTTCGGCTACGTGCTGTCGCCGCGCGAGATAGCCGAGGGCACGGTCTTGGCGTGCCAAAGCAGGGCGCGGACGGATGTGGTGGTCAGACTGCCCGGCAAATAACCCTTAACCCGCCGCCACCGTAATGGCACCGACAATGTCATCCACTACGGCGCCCACCAGGGTCAAGTTCTCCCCTTCCGCCATGACGCGGATCAGCGGTTCGGTGCCCGATTTGCGGATCAGCACCCGGCCCGAGCCGTTCAGCTTGTCCTCGCCGGCGGCGATGGCGGCCATGACCTTGGTGTTTTCCAGGATCACATTGGGTGCGCCTGCGACGCGGACGTTCTTGAGGATCTGGGGGAATGGTTCGAACAGGCGCAGCATCTGGGACGCGGTCTTGCCCGATTGGACCAAGGCCGCCAGCACCTGCAACGCCGCCACAAGGCCGTCGCCGGTGGTGGAATGGTCGGACAGGATGATGTGGCCCGATTGCTCGCCACCCACGTTGAAGCCGTCCTTGCGCATGCGCTCCAGCACATAGCGGTCGCCCACGGCGGTGCGGTGCAGGGTGACGCCCTGGCCGGCCAGATATTTCTCCAGGCCCATGTTGGACATGACCGTGGCAACCACGGCATTGCCCCTCAGTTGGCCCGTCTGCTTCCAGCTGGCGCCGATCAGGCCCATAAGCTGGTCGCCATCCACGATCACGCCGTGCTGGTCGCACAGCACTAAGCGGTCGGCGTCGCCGTCCAGCGCAATGCCCAGATGGGCGCCGTGGGTAACCACTTGGGTGCGCAGAGCCTCGGTGTGCAGCGAGCCGCAATCCTTGTTGATATTGAAGCCATCGGGGGTGACAGCCACCGGAATGACCTCGGCACCCAATTCCCACAGCACGGTGGGGGCGACCTTGTAGGCGGCGCCGTTGGCGCAATCCAACACGATCTTCAGGCCATCCAGGCGCAGCCCGCGTGGGAAGGAATTCTTGGCGTATTCGATATAGCGGCCTGCGGCGTCGTCCAGGCGCTTGGCCTTACCCAGATGGTCCGAGCCGACCCGGTAGGTTTCCAGGCCGTTGAACATCTTGTGCTCGATCTCGATCTCGTCCTCGTCCGACAGTTTGAAACCGTCGGGGCCAAACAACTTGATGCCGTTATCCTGATACGCGTTGTGCGAGGCGGAAATCATCACGCCCAGATCGGCGCGCAGCGACCGGGTCAGCATGGCGACCGCAGGCGTGGGCAGCGGCCCCAGCAGCACCACGTCCATGCCCACGGCGATGAAGCCGGCGGTCAGGGCCGGTTCCAACAGATAACCGGACAAGCGGGTATCCTTGCCGATCACCACCATGTGGCGGTGGCTGCCGCGGGTGAAATGGGTGCCGGCGGCCATGCCCAGCTTCAGCGCCATTTCGGCGGTCATGGGGTCCACATTGGCGGTGCCACGAATACCGTCGGTGCCGAAAAGCTTGCGAGTCATGCCGGTCATTAATCCCTGTCGTCCACGAGTGGCATTGGCATAACGCGACTCCACCCGCAAAGGGAAGGAATTTGAGGTCCACATGGACGCCAAGCCGTACAGTTTGCCTGTTCACCCGCTCGACAGGGCGCGGTTGGGGAGGCACCATGGGCGGCTTGCCTATAAGGACGTGCCTGATGCCCCAAATGCTCCATGCCTATGACCATTACCTGCTGGCGGCCATCGCCCTGTTCGGAACATTAGGAGCCGGTGCGGTCTTGCTGTGGTTGGGGCATTCGCGTCACGCCAGTTTTATCCGTCAGTTCCGCGGTCTGTCGCCGCCCTTCGTCAACGTCATCGGCGTGCTGTTCGCCCTGACCCTGGCCTTCCTGGCCAACGACACCTGGAACGCCCACGACCGCGCCACCAACACCACCTTCCAGGAAGCGGGCTCTCTGCGCAGCATCCAGGCCCTGTCGCGCCATCTGCCCACGGTCACGCGGGACAAAGTGGACGGGGCGCTGCAACGCTATGTGCGCCTGAGCGTGGACGAGGAATGGCCCCGCCTCGCCGACCGCCAAGGCAGCGCCGATACCGGCGAGGCCCTGGCCGGTCTGCTGGAAGTACTGTCCAGCACCGAGGTCGCCAAGGCACTGAGCGCCACCTCCCACGCCCATCTGCTGGAACAGGCCATTTTGGCGCGCGGCGCCCGCGAACAGCGCATCGCGCTGAGCCAAACCCACGTCAACCCACTGAAATGGCTGGGCATGGCCTTCCTGGGCCTGCTGACCATGATCTCCATCGCCATGGTCTATGTGGACCAGCCCAAGGCCGAATTCCTGGCCGTCCTGCTGTTCGCCGCAGCAGCCGCGCCGACCGCCGCCATCGTGCTGGTGCAGGGCAATCCGTATCTGCAGCCCAGCGCGGTATCGCCGGCGCCGTTGGCGGCGTTGGTTGTGCGGTAGGAAGGTTCCACCACAAAGACACAAAGAACACAAAGAACACAAAGAGAGTTCAGCAGGTGTCTTCGTGTCCTTTGTGCCTTTGTGGTGAATAGTTTTTCTACCCCCCCGCCCGGATCGCCTGCCACACCTTAACCGCCTGCACGGTCTCGGCCACGTCATGCACGCGGATAATCTGGGCGCCCGCATCCAGACCGGACAAATGGGCGGCCAGGGTGCCGGGCAGGCGGTCGCCCGCCCCCTCACCCTTGCTCATTTTGGCGATGACGCTTTTGCGGCTGGCGCCCAGCAGGATGGGGCAGCCCAGGCCGTGGTAGAGGGCCAGCGCGGCGAAAAGCTGGGCGTTGTGGTCCATGGTCTTGCCGAAACCGATGCCGGGATCGGTGGCGATCTTGGCGCGGGGGATGCCGGCGGCTTCACACACGGCAATGCGCCCGGCCAGATAATCGTAGATGTCCAACGGGGCACAAACATAGCTGGGATCGGCCTGCATGGTCTGCGGCTCGCCCTGCATGTGCATCAGGCAGATTGCCGCGCCGCTGCTTGCGGCCACCTCCAGCGCGCCGTCGCCTTCCAGGGCGGTGACGTCGTTGATGATGCGGGCACCGGCTTCCACCGCCGGCCCCATCACGGCAGCGTGGCGGGTATCGATGCTGACCACCACGCCCTTTTCCGCCAGGGCACGGATGACCGGCAGCACGCGGGCCAGTTCCACCTCGTGGGGCACCGGGGCTGCGCCGGGACGAGTGGATTCGCCGCCCACGTCGATGATGCGGGCACCGGCCTCCACCATGGCGAAGGCGTGGTCCATGGCGACGCGCGGGTCCAGATTGACGCCGCCATCCGAGAAGCTGTCGGGGGTGGTGTTGACGATGCCCATGACCAGCGGCTTATCCAGCGCCAACCCGGCCCAAGCAGGGCGGCGGGCGCCCACACGGCGGACCAATTGGCCCATGTGACGGGCGACGTCCTCACCCTCCATATTGGCCCAATCCACCAGTTCGGAATAGGACGCCATGGACAGCCACGTCTGCGCGCCGTCACGCAGCAGCACCGCCCCGGCGGTGAACGCCAGTTGCCCGTCGGCGATGGGCCAGCCATTGCCCGAGATGATGGCGGCGGCGGCCTGTTCGCCGGAAACGATGCCGCTGGGCAGCAGATACAGGCCGGACAGCTTGTCCTGCCACTCAAGCCCGCGAGGCAAGCCGGCGCTGCGGCGGAAGGCGGAGGTCATGGGCTTCTCCCAAACAGCGACGGGGCGGCCCAATGGACCGCCCCGTCTCTCATTCACTCGTCACCCCCGCGAAAGCGGGGGTCCATGCCCGAACCGGGAAACGGCAGCCATGGATTCCCGCTTTCGCGGGAATGACGCTTCAGTCCACTTACTGGTTCGGCAACGGCTCCGGGTCGGTGCCGAACCCGCCCGGCTGCGGACCCGAACTGGGCACCGAAGACCGGCGCGGTGCGTCCTTGGGACGGCCATAGCCCCCCTCGCGCACCAGGGCTTCGCCCCGGATCAGGATGTCGATGTCGTCGCGGGACAGGGTTTCGTATTCCAGCAGACCCTTAGCGATGGCCTCCAGCTCGTCCATATGATCGGTGAGGATCTTGCGGGCAGCCTCGGCGCCCTCCTCCACGAACCGGCGGACTTCGGAATCGATCAGGCCGGCGGTCACGTCCGACACGCTCTTGTGCTGGGTGACCGAGTGGCCGAGGAACACTTCTTCCTGATTATCGCCATAGCGCAACGGCCCCAGCTTATCGGAGAAGCCGAATTCCGTGACCATCTTACGGGCCAAATCGGTGGCCCGGTGGATATCGTTGGAAGCGCCGGTGGTGACCGAATCCGCACCGAAGATCATTTCCTCGGCAACGCGGCCACCGAAGAAGGCGGCGATCAGGGCGCGCAACTGGCGCAGGCTCATGGACAACCGGTCACGCTCGGGCAGCGACATGGTAACGCCCAGGGCGCGGCCACGGGGGATGATGGTGACCTTGTGCAGGGGCTCGTGCCCCGGCGCATGCATCATCACCACGGCGTGACCGGCTTCGTGATAGGCGGTCAGACGCTTTTCATCGTCGCTCATGACCATGGAGCGGCGTTCCGCACCCATCATCACCTTGTCCTTGGCCGATTCGAACTCGGCCATGGTCACCACCCGCTTACCGGCGCGCGCCGCCAGCAAAGCGGCTTCGTTGACCAGATTGGACAGATCGGCACCGGAGAAACCGGGAGTGCCACGGGCGATGATCTTGGGCTCCACGTCGGGGGCCAAGGGCACCTTGCGCATATGGACCTTGAGGATCTTCTCGCGGCCCAGGATGTCCGGGTTGGGCACCACCACCTGACGGTCGAAGCGGCCCGGACGCAGCAGGGCCGGGTCCAGCACGTCGGGACGGTTGGTGGCGGCGATCAGGATAACGCCTTCGTTGGATTCGAAGCCGTCCATCTCCACCAGCAACTGGTTCAGGGTCTGCTCGCGTTCGTCATTGCCGCCGCCCAGGCCGGCGCCGCGATGGCGGCCGACAGCGTCGATTTCGTCAATGAAGATGATGCAGGGGGCGTTCTTCTTGCCCTGCTCGAACATGTCGCGCACGCGGCTGGCGCCGACGCCCACGAACATTTCCACGAAATCGGAGCCCGAGATGGTGAAGAACGGCACATTGGCTTCACCGGCAATGGCGCGGGCCAGCAGCGTCTTACCGGTGCCGGGCGGGCCGACCAGCAGACAGCCCTTGGGGATCTTTCCGCCCAGGCGCTGGAATTTCTGCGGGTCTTTGAGGAATTCGACGATCTCCTCAAGCTCCTGCTTGGCTTCATCGATGCCCGCCACGTCCTCGAAGGTGACGCGGCCCGTCTTCTCGGTCAGCAGGCGGGCGCGGCTTTTGCCGAAGCCCATGGCCTTGCCGCCGCCGGACTGCATCTGGCGCATGAAGAAGATCCACACACCGATGAGCAGCAGCATGGGGAACCATGACACCAGCACGCCCCACAGGGTCGGCTGGTCATCCGCCGGCGGCACCGCCGAGATACGGACGCCCGCTTCGCGCAGCTTGGGCACGATGTTGGCTTCCGGCGGCAGATAGCTGCTGAACGGACGGCCATCGGAGAAATGACCCGAAACGGTATAGCCCTGGATGGTGACGTCAGCCACCTGGCCACGATCGACTTCGGTTATGAAGTCGGAAAAGGCGGTCTGCCCGACCCCACGCTGCGGCGTGGACGTCTGGAACAGATTGAAGAGCATCACCAGCAGCAGGGCGATGATGATCCACAGCGCCAGGTTCTTGCTGAAGTTCAAGGTCAGGCCCTTCCTCGTTTGGCGCGGCAACTCCCCGTTGGGAGACAACCTACTTCGCCGAAATGCGCTTCCCTAGAGATAATGCGGTCCTTGCCCTAGACAAGGCAATGGCCCGCCACCGTCAGTGGGCTGGACGGCACCGCTACGATCCATCGAAGCGCACATACCGTATCCAAGGATCGGTTATAGCCGAGGTGGGGAACGGCGGAAATAGCATCATCGCCGTATATGGTGGGTAATGTTGCCCGCACGGCAGCCGGCAAAACGGGCAGCCGGCGCGGTTTGACCATCCCCGCCACCCGATTCCAGCCGGTGACGCCCAGGGCACCGAGAACCAGTCCAATGGGTGCATCTTCCGCCACTTTCAGCCGGAAACGCCCGTCCCAGCTCAATTCCGCGCCTGGGACCAAGGCCACCGGCGGGGCCATGCGGGCAGGCTCGCGGCTGAACAGCAGGCCTTCGGAACAGGGGGCGATACGGCAGCCGCCCAACGTAACCGCTTTGGTTAGGCCATGTTTCAGCTGCCAAAACAATTTTTCACTGCGCTCTGCCCGAGGCGCATAAGTGCCCCCGCCCACGCACATCAACAGGCGGGTGAGCAAACGCAAGCCCACATCATCGGGGGGATGGGCGAATGCCTGGGGATCGGCCACGGCGAAACCGGCGGGATGGAGCGTGACCCAACGGGCGGCGGTTTCCGCCACCATGGTCTCCAGCGCCACCCGCGCCCGGCCCATGGTCTTGGCGGTGGCGGCGAGGCGCTCGGGCGACAGGCCTTCGGTGGCCAGCACCGGTATCAGCTTGCGCAAGCGGGCGCGGGCGAAGGCGTCATTGGCGTTGGACGGGTCCTCGACCCAATCCTGGCCCAGGGCGATCAGGGTGGCAGCCAAGCGGGCGCGCGGCAGGGGTAAAAGCGGACGCAGCCAGCGCAGGGCAAAGCCCTCCTGCACGGACGCCATGGCCGCCAGCCCATCCACGCCGGAACCGCGCCCCAGGCGCATCAACAGGGTTTCCGCCTGATCGTCGCGGTGATGGCCCAACAGGACATGCAGCACACCCTCCGCCCGGCAGAACTCCTCCAGCAGGCGGTAGCGGGCGGCGCGGGCTTGGGCCTGAAGGTCGGCGGCGGGCTTGGGGCCGTCCCAGGACAGGATGCGGTGGGGAATATGACGCGCGGCCAGCCACTGCCCGACCCGCGCCGCTTCCGTGGCGGAATTGGCGCGCAGACGGTGGTCCACGGTGAGGGCGATCACTTCGCCACCCAATGCCTTGGCCCATTGGTCGGCCAGCAGGGCCAGAGCCAAACTATCGGCGCCGCCGGACACCGCCACGGCGACGCGCAGGCGCGCCTCGAACGGCCCCAGCGGGGACATAAGGGCGGCGAATTCGGCGGCGGTGATGGGTGTCATGGGCAGCGACCGTTGGATAACGGGAACACGAATGAACACGAATAAACACGAATAAGAACGAATTCCGGGCGCACCACCGTATCGCCCCTCCTATTCGTGTTCATTCGTGTTCATTCGTGTAAAAAATCTCACGGGATGCCGGCCATAAACAAAAGCCCCTCCGAAGAGGGGCTCTGTCATCACTTGCAATCGTATTTCTGTTTTTCGGCCACCGCCGCGCGCTTGACCCGGTCGGGCATCTGCGGGTGGTCGTTGAACAAGATGGTGAAGGCGGTGCAGGCTTCCTTCTTCTTGCCCAATTGGCCGAAGGAGGAACCGGCCTTGTAGATCATGTCCGGCGCCTTGGTGTGCTTGGGAAACTTCTTGTAGGCGTCCAGGAAGGTGCCGGCGGCGGTGCCGAAATCCTTTTTGGAATAGGCGATGTCGCCCAGCCAGTACTGGGCGTTGCCGGCCAGCTGGTGGGTGGGGTTCTTGGCCAGAAAATCGGTGAAGCCGCGCTCGGCATTGGCATAATCGCCCGACTGGGCCGCCGCGTAGGCGCCTTCATACACCGCCTGCGGGTCCAGCGCCTTGGCCGGGGCCGCAGGGGCAGCGGCGGTCTGCGGGGCCAGCAGCTTCTTCATGTCCTTTTCAGGCATGGTGCCCAAGGTCTGCGGACCGGGAGCCGGACCGGCGGCATCGGCGCCGTTGGTGCCCTTGGGCGGGGTCAGATTGATCTTGTCGCCGGCGGCGGGCGCAGTGGCAGTGGCGCCCGGCATGGTAGCGGCGGGGGCTTGCGCAGCCTGCAGATCCTTGAAGCGCAGTTCCATGTCGGCCTGCATGCGTTCAAGCTGCTTGGCGATCTGGGCGGTCTTGAACTGGTTTTCTTCAAGCTTGCCGGTCAGATGGCGGACCATCTCTTCCAGCTGATCGACGCGGTCGTCCAGGCGGGCGGCAAGGCCGGCGGGCATGGGCGCCTGCTCCGAGGAAGACGAGACCGGACCGCGTCCAGCACCACCGCCAAGCGCGGGCGAGGTGACCACCATGGGGCCGCCGCGGGCGGCCTGGGCCTGCATGACCTGCAAATCGCGCTCTAGGCGGTCGATGCGGTCATAGACACCACGGTTGTCGTATTGAGCATGCGCGGCACCTGCTCCAAGCGAAAGCAGCACGGCAAGCGCGGGGATGAGGACGATGCGGCGCACGGGAACCTCGCGAGGCGTTGCGGGCGGGAAATTCATGGAGATGGGCTTAGCCCATCATGCGGGCAAAAATAAGGCGCCCGCCCGTTCCGGCGGTCTATATGACCATCGGAAGGGCGGGCGCCCCACTTACGTCCGCGAACGGCTCAGCAAATTACTTGCTGAGGACGGTCACGCCACGGCGGTTCTGCGACCAAGCGGCCTCGTTCGAACCCAGAGCGACGGGGCGCTCCTTGCCGTAGGAGATGGTCTTGACGCGAGCGGCCGGCAGGCCGTTGGCGGCAAGGTATTCCTTGACGGAGTTCGCACGACGCTCGCCCAGGGCAAGGTTGTGCTCACGGGTGCCGCGCTCGTCGGCATGACCTTCAACGGTGATGTTGTAGGTCGGGTACTTCTTCAGCCAAGCAACCTGCTTGTCCAGAGTCGCCTTGGCGTCGGCACGCACCGAGTACTTGTCGTAGTCGAAGAACACGCGATCGCCAACGTTGGCGATGAAGTCTTCAACCGAGCCCGGAACGATGGCCTTGGTGTTCGAAGCCGCCGGGGCGGCAGCACCGGTACCGGTGTTGGTGGTGGTGGCCTCGGGGGCCGACTCACAAGCCGCGAGCAGGGCGGCAGCGGCAACAATGCTCAGGAAACGCAGTTTCATATTTGAGGACCCCCTCAATGGAACGCCGTATGGGATGCAGTTTGAACCTTTAGGGACGCCGCGCCGCCCCCATGCGGAGACGACGCGAGCTTCCTCTGACAACGCACGCGGCAGGACCCGTTGTCATCGGAAAAATCCTAATCGGCGCGGACTATACTCAGTAAGTTTTAAGGAATCAAGGGGGACCACGCAGGGTCCGACCCGTCAAGCGGAGTGACTACCTGTCTTTCATTAAAGCCAGTCAGGTCGACGGTGTAGAGTTTGGATGTACCGCCCCTTCCCCGCTCGTCCGACTGGGTCTCCTTCCAGAATGACAGAACGCGGCCATTGGGCGCCCATGTGGGGCCTTCCACAAGGTATCCCGAGGCCAGCAGGCGCTCGTCGGAGCCATCGGGACGCATGACGCCGATAAAGAATTCGCCGCTCTTCATCTTGGTGAAGGCAATGAGATCACCGCGCGGCGACCATACCGGCGTTGCATAGCGGCCATCGCCAAAGCTGATGCGGCTGACGTTTCCGCCGTCGGCGTCCATCACATAAAGCTGCTGGGCGCCGCCACGATCCGAGTTGAAGACGATGCGCTGGGAATCCGGCGAGAAGCTGGGCGAGGTATCGATGGCCATATGGTTGGTGAGGCGCCGCTTCTGGCGCGTCATCAAATTCATCTCGTAGATCTCGGTATTGCCATCCTGGGCAAGGCTCATGACCACCTTGTTACCGTCGGGCGAGAAGCGCGGGGCGAAGGTCATGCCGGGAAAATCACCCAGCAGCTCGCGCCGGGCGGTGTCGATCTGCAGCACATAGACGCGCGGCGTGCCCTTGTAATAGGACATGTAGGTGATCTCGCGCGCGGTCGGCGAGAAGCGCGGCGTCAGCACCAGTTCTTCGCCGGCGGTCAGGAAGCGATGGTTCTCGCCGTCCTGGTCCATGATGGCGAGGCGCTTCTTGCGGTCGTTCTTGGGACCGGATTCCGAGATATAGACGATCTGGGTATCGAAATAGCCATCCTCGCCGGTGATCCGCTTATAGATGGAATCGGCGATCAGATGGGCGACCCGGCGCCAGCCCTGGGGCGTAGCGGTATAGGCCTGACCGGTCATCTGCTGTTCGTTGAACACGTCCCACAGCCGGAATTCCACCCGCATGCGGCCGTCCGGGCCGATCTCGGCCTTGCCCTGCACCAGGGCCTCGGCGTTGATCTGCTTCCAATCGGGGAAGCGCGGTCCGGCCTGCAAGGCAGCACTGGTCTGGATGAAGGCGCGCTGGTCGATGGGCTTGAACAGGCCCGAGCGCTCCAGATCGGCAGCCACCACGCGGGCGATGTCCTTGCCCGCCTGACTTTCCTGCGGCGTGTTGCCAAAGATGTCGGGAATGGCGATGGGCAGCGGCTTCATATGGCCGCGCGTGATGTCGATGCGGACCTCGGCGGAAGCCGGCGATACCGCCAACATTCCCATGAGGGCAACGGCCAGGGCGGCGGCCGCAAGGCGAAGGCGCGTGAGCATGGTCATCGTCCCAAGTCTTGGTGTGGTCTTGATTGCGAAAGAACGAGGCAAGCGTGGCAGTACATGCTCAGCGCCTTCCCTGTATGTTTCGTGGAGCGAATGAAAGAACCAGTTTTTCAAACTGGCTAGCCTTTTCCGGCGGGATCGGCAGCGGGCTAGCCGACCGCACCGCTTGGCGCGCCGCGCGAGCGGCGGCCCCGTAGAGTTCATCCTGCGCACGCGTGGCCTCGTCATCGACCACCGCACTCAGTACCTTGCCATCGGGCGCCAATTTCACCCGCACGTCGATGGTCTCCGTCAGGCCATCCGGTGGAACCCAAAAGCGGGTCACATGGGCACGGAGCCGGTCCATCTCCGCCATGCTCACGGGCTGCGCCGCACAGGCGGAAAAGCCCATGAGCCCCATAATCGCAGCGATGGCGAAGAAACGGCAGGACATGATCAGCGAGCCCCCAGCATCTGCTTGGGGTTGAACGTCATGACGAAATCCCTGAACTGCTCGTATTTATCACGCGGTATGGGCAGCGGGCTCGCCACCCGGACGGCGCGGCGCGCCGATTCGGCGGCGGCAATCCAATAGGAATCCGCCATCATCGGCTGATTGACGATGCGAACATCCGTCACTGTGCCATCCGGCTGGACGCTTACCCGTATCTCGATGAGCAGATTGGCCGCGTCCTTGGCACCGGCAGGGATATTCCACCTGTCGGACACGTGCTTGCGGATACGGTCCATCTCGGTCATGGAGATGGGCTCGTTGGGATTGTGCTGGTCCGACCCCTTGATGCTGGACGGCTTGGGCTGAGTGCCCTGCTCGGTCGAAGCCGGGGTCGGCTTGGCCTTGTCGGCGGCCTTCATCAGATCGTCGAGCGGGTTGGCCGGCTTGGGCTTCTGCTTGTCCACGGATTTCAGCAACGAATCCAGATCGTCCACCGAGTTCTTAGGCTTGGGCGGCGGCTTCAGATCGTTGAGCATCTTTTGGGTGTCGGGCTTAGGCTCGGGCTTTGGTTCCGGTTTGGGTTCCGGCTTCGGCTCGGGCTTGGGCTCAGGCTTGGGCACCGGCGGCGCGGGTTCGGGCTCCGGCGGCTTGGGCGGCGGCGGTGGTGGTGGCGGCGGCGGAGGCGGTGCCTTCACCGGCTCGGGCTTGGGCGGCTCGGGCTTGGGCTCCTCGGCCTTGGGCGGCTCGGGTTTGGCCGGCTCGGGCTGCGGCGCTTCCGCCTGCTTGGGCGGCGGGTTGGTCTTCAGGCCAATGGGGACAAGGTCCACCACCAGGGCGGTCTCGACCACCTCCGGCGGCTTCCACAGATTGGGCAGGCCAAGAATCGCGACCGCCGCGATGGCCACGTGCAAAACGCCCGAGTAGATGTAGCTGTTGCGCTTCACCGCCATGGGATCGCCCTCAGCGCGCCCCCTTCTTGGCCGGCTTGGCCGGACCGGTCTCACCCGACTTGACCTCGGTGACCAGGGCCACCTTGGCGAAACCAGCGGCGCCCAGCGTGCCCATCACTTCCATGACACGGCCATAATCGATGGTCTTGTCGCCCCGGATGAAGATGCGGGTTTCCGGCTTCTGCGCGGTGATGGCCTGCATTTTGGGCACCAGTTCTTCCATGGTGACCTTGGTCTCCTGGATCCACACGTCGCCATGGGCATCCACCGTCACCGATAGCGGCGTGTCGTCGCCCTTGATGGGCGCCGCTTCGGTCTTGGGCAGATCCACCTGCACACCGGCGGTCATCAAGGGCGCGGTGACCATGAAGATCACCAGCAGCACCAGCATGACGTCCACCATGGGGGTGACGTTGATGTCGGAGACCGGACGATGGCGCCCGCGCCCGCCCTTTTTCTGACCGACGGCGGCTCCCATCAGGCCTTCTCCTCCAGCTGGCGCGACAGAATGGCGCCGAACTCGCCCGAGAAGTTCTCCAGGCGCTTGGAATAACGGTCCAAATCGCTGGAAATCTTGTTATAGGCGATCACCGCCGGGATGGCGGCCACAAGGCCCAGGGCGGTGGCGAACAAGGCTTCCGAGATACCGGGCGCCACCACGGCCAGCGAGGTATTCTTGGTGGCGGCGATGGACTGGAACGAGTTCATGATGCCCCACACCGTGCCGAACAGGCCGATGAACGGCGCCGTGGAACCCACCGAGGCGAGCACGCCCAGGCTGCGTTCCAGGATGTCCATCTCGCGGCCCAGGGTCACATGCATGACGCGGTCGATGCGCTGGGGCAGGCTGACGCGGGTGGTCTCGCGGTCGGCCAAGCCCTTGGCGGCGGAACGGCGCCATTCACGCATGGCGGCGACGAAGATGGAGGACATGGGGTCGAGCGGTCGCGAACCGATACGGTCGTACAGCTCTTCCAGCGAGCCGCCGGACCAGAACGATTCCTCGAACTGCTCGGCGCGCTGCCACAGCGTGCGCAGCCGCATCAGCTTGTCGAAGATGATTGCCCAGCACCAGAACGACGCGCCGATCAGGGCGAGCATCACGAACTTGACGATGATGTCGGCCCGCAGGAACAAGGCCCACATGGACAAGTCGTGGTCGGCCACCGCGCCGGCCAGTTGAACCGTCTGAACAGGATCCATGACACTAAAGCCTTTCGCTAACCAAAGCCTGCAATGAGTTTTTCAAATCCGCCGGAATGCGTGCCGGCTTGCCGTCGCGACTGATGAACGCCAATCGTACATCGAGACGCACTAAAATCGCGTCATCGTCAAGTCGTCGAATGACCTGACCAACCTCCATCGAGGCCCCCTTCACCGAGGTAAAGGTGGATTCGACCTCCAGCAGATCGTCCAATTTGGCCGATTTCAGAAAATTCACATCCATATGGCGGACGGCGAAAACGAAGCCGTCATCCGCCAATTCCGACTGCTTCAGCCCCAGCGTGCGCACCATTTCGGTGCGGCCGCGCTCGGCGAAGTTCAGGTAATTGGAGTGGTAAACGATGCCGCCGGCATCGGTGTCTTCCCAGTACACGCGGATTTGGTGACGGTGGATCATTCCTCATCCTCCGGCTGCGACAGCAGATCCAGTTGGATCAGCAGCTCGCGCGGGGGATTGAGGCCGATATGCTTGAACCCATTTGCCGACAGCATGCGGCCACGCGGGGTGCGCTGGATCAGGCCCTGTTGCAGCAGATAGGGCTCGATGACCTCTTCCAGGGTGTCGCGCTGTTCCGACAAGGCGGCAGCCAGGGTATCCACGCCCACCGGCCCGCCGCCGTAATTTTCGGCGATGCACGACAGATAGCGGCGATCCATGGCATCCAGGCCCATCTGGTCCACCTCCAGCCGGGTCAGGGCGGCATCGGCGACGGCCTTGTCCACCG
>JACMKT010000011.1 GCA_014380005.1 Rhodospirillales bacterium | reverse complement strand
CCGGTGCTGGCGGGCGCGCTGACCATGGTGCTGACCGACCGCAATTTCGGCACCGGCTTCTTCAATCCGGCCAATGGCGGCGACCCGGTGCTGTACCAGCATCTGTTCTGGTTCTTCGGTCATCCCGAAGTCTACATCATGATTTTGCCGGCCTTCGGCATCGTCAGCCACGTGATCTCCACCTTCTCGAAGAAGCCGGTGTTCGGCTATATCGGCATGGCCTATGCCATGGTCGGCATCGCCGTCATCGGGTTTGTCGTTTGGGCGCACCACATGTTCACCGTGGGTCTGGGCGTGAACACGCGGGCTTATTTCACCGCAGCCACCATGGTCATCGCCGTGCCCACCGGCATCAAGGTGTTCAGCTGGATCGCCACCATGTGGGGCGGCTCCATCGAGTTCAAGACGCCCATGCTGTGGGCCACCGGCTTCGTCTTCCTGTTCACCATGGGCGGGGTCACCGGCGTGGTGCTGGCGAACTCGCCAGTGGATGTGGTGTTGCAGGACACCTATTACGTGGTCGCCCATTTCCACTACGTGCTGTCCCTGGGCGCGGTCTTCGCCATGTTCGCCGGGTTCTATTACTGGATCGGCAAGATGAGCGGCCGCCAATACCCCGAAACCCTGGGCAAGATCCATTTCTGGCTGACCTTCGTGGGCGTCAATCTGGCCTTCTTCCCGCAGCATTTCCTGGGCGTGGCCGGCATGCCGCGCCGCATTCCCGATTATCCCGACGCCTTCCACGGCTGGAACATCGTCAGTTCCATCGGCGCCTATATCAGCTTCGCCGCCGCCCTGTTCTTCGTCTTCGTCTGCTGGCGCACCTTCTTTGCCGGCGCCCGCGCGGCAGCCAATCCGTGGGGGGTGGGCGCCACCACCTTGGAATGGACGGTCAGCTCGCCGCCCCCGTTGCACAGCTTCGAGACCCTGCCCCGCTTCGGCACTCCGGCGGAATAAGGCCATGGCTGCCCCCAGCCACCGCAATGTGGTCCTGGTCTCGCTGGCGGCGCTGGCGGCCATGATCGGGCTGGTGGTGCTGTCGGTGCCCCTGTACCAGATGTTCTGCCGCGTCACCGGCTATGGCGGCACCACCCGCATTGCCATTGCCGCACCCGGTGCGGTGACCGGGCGGCCCATCACCGTGCGCTTCGATTCGTCCGTGGCCAAGGATCTGCCGTGGCGGTTCCAGCCCAATCAGCGCGAGATCAAAGCCCATCTGGGCGAGCAAATGCTGGCGACCTACACCGCCACCAACACCGGCACCACGCCCATCATCGGCACCGCCACCTTCAACGTCACCCCCGACAAGGCCGGGCGCTATTTCAACAAAATCGCCTGCTTCTGCTTCACCGAGCAACGGCTGGAGCCGGGCCAAAGCGTGGACATGCCGGTGACCTTCTTCGTCGATCCCAGCATCGCCGACGACCCTTACGCCAACGAAGTCACCACCATCACCTTGTCGTACACGTTCTTCAAGAAAGTGGGACCGTCATGAACAACGGGCACAGCACTACGCACGGCCAGGGGCCCAGCCAAGCGCCGGCACATCCCTATCATCTGGTCAATCCCAGCCCCTGGCCATTCGTGGGGTCTGTGGCGGCGTTCATCACTGCCTATGGCGCGGTGACCTATTTCCATGACCGCACCGCCCCATGGCTGCTGATCGCCGGCTTGGTGCTGGTGGTGCTGACCATGGGGTTGTGGTGGCGCGACGTCGTGCGCGAAGCCCAAGTGGAGCACGTCCATACCGAGGTGGTGCGCCACGGCCTGCGCGTGGGCATGGCGCTGTTCATCGCCTCCGAAGTGATGTTTTTCGCCGCCTTTTTCTGGGCGTTCTTCAACGCCGCCCTTCAGGTGAACCCGTCGGTCACCCAATGGCCGCCGGCCAACATCACCCCCATGCACACCTGGACGCTGCCCCTCATCAACACGCTGATCCTGTTGACGTCGGGCCTTGCGGTGAATTGGGCGCACCATGCGCTGCGCGAGAACCACCGTGACAAGCTGAAGCTGGGCCTGCTGGCGGCGGTGCTGCTGGGCGCCATCTTCCTGGGCGTCCAAATCTACGAATACGGCGAGGCCGCCTTCGGCTTCAAGGAAGGGGTCTATCCGTCGGTCTTCTACATGGCCACCGGCTTCCACGGCTTCCACGTCTTCGTGGGCGTGTGCTTCCTGGCGGTGTGCCTGCTGCGCTCGCTCCGGGGAGATTTCACCCCGCGCCAGCATGTGGGCTTCGAAGCCGCCGCTTGGTACTGGCACTTCGTGGACGTGGTCTGGCTGTTTCTGTTCGTCTGGGTTTATTGGTGGGGCAATAGCTGAGCCATGTCCACCGATGCCGCAACATCGGCAATGGAGCGAAACAGCACCAACGGATCGTCCTTCGACACCAGGAACCCACGCCGTTGCCAGAATGAGGCCGCATGGGGATCAATGGCATTGACCATCAAGGCACGGCCACCGATCAGCCGCGCCCCCTGGACGCAACGGATCAGTGCATGACGCAACAATCCCGTGCCGATGCCATGGCCCGCCCATTCCAGATCGGTCGCTAATTGCCCCAATAGCAGACAGGGCACAGGATCAGGCGGCTGCCCCGTCTTGATGGACCTCGGCAAGACGGTGGGCACCACTGCTGTGGGACTTAGCCCGTAATAGCCAACGACCCGCCCTTCCTCATGGACAACCATGACCACGGTGAAGCCCTTTGCCTGATTGGACAGGGCACGGGTCTTCAACCAATGATCCAGTGCGGGCTTGCCGCAAGAGAATTGCGACAGGTCGTGGGCGGCGTTTAACGGCTCTGGGGCCGACAAGGACATGGTCAGCCCTGCCCGCTATCGCGCTCCCAGGGCGCCGGCCGCCGCAAAACCTCAACCATGGGCGTCACCGGCACCGCCGGTTCCGACAGCACCGCCATGAACGCGGCGAAGCCTTCTGCGGACATGCGCACCAGACTGGCATCCATAAGCACGTCCTCGGCGGCACGGACAGCCGCCTCGCGAACGAAATCCGTCCGCGACCGGCCACGCAATCCCGCCGCCCGGTCGATCAAGGCGAGATCGGCATCAGGCAGACGCATGGACAGCGGATGATCTTTACGGTTGGCGGTCAGCGACATGGCCGTATCTCCCAGAGGACGAACCATATCAATGTGCGCTCACGTAGCGCCTTTTACAATACACCCTTGGCCGCAGACTTAAAACTGCCGCTTGGCGTGGGCCTCCGCCTGCTTCTTCGCCACGAATTCGGCGCTGTCGATGGTGTTCTTGCAGTACGACCAGTACTCGCGGGCCAAATACAAGGATTGGCGCAAGGCCTCCTGGCTGGCGGCGGCGGGGGATTCGCTGAAGGTCTTGGCGGTGGCGGCGTTGGTGCCGCCGAAGGCCTGCCACGGGCGGCCATCCTGGGCCTTGGCCGGGGCATTCAAGCGCACCGCCACGATCTCGCCCTTAGGGGCTGGGGCCACTTCGGCGGGGCGCATGATTTCGGCGAAGCCCAAATCTTCCCAGCTGCACCAGCGGGCGTAAATCCATTCGCACAGGGTGCGTGACCAATCCATGAAGTCGTTGCGCTCGGCGGGCGAGGCGAACTCCACCACATGCTTGGCGAAATTATAGGTGATCTGCGCCCAGGCGCGACCATCGGGGCTTTCAGCGCGGGCGGCATAGCGTTCCAGCACCCGCTGCTTGGACAGGTGCAAATTGGCTTCCAGCACGCTTTTCACCACCGCGCTATCCAAGCGGGCGCGGCTGGTCACGTCGCCACCGTCATAGGCATGGCCGGTCATGATCCCGGCGGCATCGCGGAAAATGCCCACCACGGGCTTGTCCACATGATGGGCCAGGGCTGCCATGAAATGGTCGATGCGCTCGGGCGCTTGTGCTTCAGCCAGCACCACATAGACATAGACGGGAGCCATCTCGGCAGGCACGTCGCGCACCAGCGCATCCACCTGTTCTTCCGGGATTTCGTCGGTTACCGCGTAAAGCGCCCCGTCGGAAAAGCCCAGATAGACACCGTCGATGGCGCCGATCTCGCCATCCACATAGGCGTATTCCACCAGACGGTAGGGCGCCAGTTCGCGGAACACCGCGCGGTTGGCCGGATTGGCCGGCGCGCAGGTTTCCCCCGCCGCCGCCTGTTCGGCCAGCAGATCGAGAAAGTCCTGCACCGCCAAGCCGGTATCAACCCGGATGCGGATAACATCGTCGCTGGATTTTTCCGCCGACATCATCCCCACGGCTGGAAAGCCGCCCCCAAAGATTTTACCCTCTCCGATTAATGTACCAGACAACCCCGCCACCGCCACCGTCTTTCGTCGCGGCCTATCTTTCTTGATTGGCCAACGGATGCTTGTTGACTCCGCCGAACTGGTGAGTAGCTTTTCCCTGCCCGCGCGCAAAGATAACGGGCCTGACAGGGTGGGCGAATGGAGTACTTCCTCCAACAATTGATCAACGGCATCACGCTTGGCGCGATCTATGGCTTGATCGCCATCGGTTACACGATGGTTTACGGCATCATCGGCATGATCAATTTTGCCCATGGCGAAATCTACATGCTGGGTGCGTTCATCACTCTGATCGCCTATCTGGCGGCTACCACCTTGGGCGGCGGCAGCGTCGCCATGGGCCTGCTTATCGCCCTTGCGGCCACCATGATCTTCACCGCGTTGTGGGGCTGGGCGGTGGAGCGTATCGCCTATCGCCCCTTGCGCGGCGCGCCCAAACTGGCGCCGCTGATTTCGGCCATCGGCATGTCCATCGTGTTGCAGAATTTCAGCCAGATCACCCAAGGGGCGCGGGTCAAGCCGCTGCCGCCGGTGATCCGGGGCGGCATCACCCTGCTGGAGGGTGAAGACTTCACCGTTCACCTGTCCATCCTGCAAATCGTCATCGTCGTGCTGACCGTGGTGCTGATGGCGGCGTTCACCTGGATCATCACCAAGACGCCCCTGGGCCGCGCCCAGCGCGCCACCGAGCAGGACATGAAGATGGCCGCTTTGCTGGGCGTGGACGTGGACCGCATCATCTCGGCCACCTTCGTCATGGGCGCCATGCTGGCCGCCGTGGCCGGGCTGATGGTGACCCTGTATTACGGCGTCATCGACTTCTATATCGGCTTCCTCGCCGGCATCAAAGCCTTCACCGCCGCCGTGCTGGGCGGCATCGGCTCGCTGCCCGGCGCCATGCTGGGCGGGTTGCTGATCGGTTTGATCGAGGCGTTCTGGTCGGGTTACTTCTCCATCGAATACAAGGACGTGGCCGCCTTCTCCATCCTGGTGCTGGTCCTGCTGTTCCGCCCCACCGGCCTGCTGGGCCGGCCGGAAGTGGAGAAGATCTGACATGATGACCCTCAAACGGGCAGTGGGCGATGCCCTGGCCGGAGGCGTGGTCGCCGCCGCTTTGGCCCTGCCCATGCTGGGCTTCCGCTTGGTGGATTCGTCCCAAGGCCTGTCCCTGGGCCTGCGCTTCGACTGGGTGCTGTGGGCGGCGCTGATCGTGACCGGCGGGCGGCTGGCGCTGAACCTGCTGCGCATGGGTCATGCCAAGCGGCACAAGCCCATCGGCCCCACCCTGGGCGAGCGCGTGGCCCACCGCTTCGCCGGAGCACGGCCCTTCGTGGGCTGGGCCATGATCGGCTTTGCCCTGGTCATGCCGTTCCTGCCCTTCGCCGACCGCAATCTGGTGGACAAGGCCACCTTGGTGCTCATCTACGTCATGCTGGGCTGGGGCCTCAACATCGTGGTTGGGCTGGCCGGGCTGCTGGATTTGGGCTTCGTCGCCTTCTATGCCGTGGGCGCCTATTCCTACGCCCTGCTGGCCACCAAACTGGGCTGGTCGTTCTGGCTGTGCCTGCCCCTGGCCGGCGTGTTCGCCGCCAGCTTCGGCATCGCCTTGGGCTTCCCGGTGCTGCGCCTACGCGGCGATTACCTAGCCATCGTCACCCTGGGCTTCGGCGAGATCATCCGCATCGTCCTGCAGAACTGGCAGGATTTGACCAACGGCCCCCAGGGCATCTCGGCCATTCCGCGCCCCACCTTGTTCGGTCTGCCCTTCGCCGCCAGCGCGCCCGAGGGCAAACAGACCTTTGCCGAGTTCTTCGGCCTGGATTACTCCGGAAATCACCGGGTCATCTTCCTGTACTTCCTGATCCTGGTGCTGGCGCTGCTGACCAACGTCTTCACCCTGCGCATCCGCCGCCTGCCCATCGGGCGCGCCTGGGAAGCCCTGCGTGAGGACGAGATCGCCTGCCGCTCGCTGGGCCTGAACCCCACCAACATCAAGCTGTCGGCCTTTGCCACCGGGGCCATGTTCGCCGGCCTCGCCGGGTCGTTCTTTGCCACCCGTCAGGGCTTCATCAGCCCGGAAAGCTTCACCTTCATCGAATCGGCGGTCATCCTGGCCATCGTCGTGCTGGGCGGCATGGGCAGCCAGATCGGCGTGGTGCTGGCGGCGCTGATATTGGTCGGTCTGCCCGAATGGTTCCGCGAGTTGCAGCAATACCGCATGCTGGCCTTCGGCGGCGCCATGGTGCTGATCATGCTGTGGAAGCCGTCGGGACTATTGTCCAGCCGCAGCCCCACCATCAGCCTGGGAGGTCACAAATGACCTTCACGCCGCTGTTGGAGGTTGAGCACGTCACCATGCGCTTCGGCGGCCTGTTCGCCGTCAATGATTTGTCCTTCACCGCTGCCAAGGGCGCCATCACCGCCGTCATCGGCCCCAACGGCGCCGGCAAGACCACCCTGTTCAACTGCATCACCGGCTTTTACAAGCCTCAGGTGGGGCGGTTGACCCTGCATCACGACAACGGCCCGGTGCTGCTGGAACGCCTGGACGACCACCGCATCTCCTCCACCGCCAGGGTGGCGCGCACCTTCCAGAACATCCGCCTGTTCTCGCGCATGAGCGTGCTGGAGAATCTGATCGTCGCCCAGCACAAGGACCTCATGGGGGCCAGCCTGTTCTCCATGGCCGGGCTGCTGGGTCTGGCCCGCTACCGCGATGCCGAACGCAAAGCGGTGGAGCGGGCGCGGTTCTGGCTGGACAAGGTCGGCCTGCTGGGTTTCGCCGATGTGGAAGCGGGCTCCCTGCCCTATGGCTCGCAGCGCCGGCTGGAGATCGCGCGGGCCATGTGCACCGACCCGCTGCTGCTGTGCCTGGACGAACCCGCCGCCGGGCTGAACCCGCGCGAGTCCCACGAACTCAATACCCTGCTGCGCGGCATCCGCGACGAACAGGGCATCGGCCTGCTGTTGATCGAGCATGACATGAGCGTGGTCATGGAAATCTCCGATTGGGTGGTGGTGCTGGATTACGGCAAGAAGATTTCCGAGGGCGTGCCCCTGGACGTGCGCCGCGACCCGGCGGTGATCCGCGCCTATCTGGGCGAGGACGAGAACGAGGCCCTGCCGCCGGAAATCATCGACGATTTGCTGGGGGGCAAGCTCTGATGCTGGCGGTGGAAAACCTGCATTCCGGCTATGGCCGCATCGAGGCCCTGCACGGCATCGACGTCACCGTGGGCGAAGGCGAGATCGTCACGCTGATCGGCGCCAACGGGGCGGGCAAGACCACCCTGCTGATGACCATCTGCGGCCAGCCCCGCGCCAGCAAAGGCCGCGTGCTGCTGGATGGCAAGGACATTACCCAATTGCCCATGCACAAGATCGCCCGCATGGGTCTGGCCCACAGCCCCGAAGGCCGCCGCATCTTCGCCCGCATGTCCGTGCTGGAAAATTTGCAGATGGGCGCCGTGGTGGCCGATTCCAAACATTTCGCCGACGATTTGGAACGCGTGCTGGGGCTGTTCCCCCGCCTGAAAGAACGCCTGACCCAGCGCGGCGGCACCCTGTCGGGCGGCGAACAACAGATGCTTGCCATTGGCCGCGCGCTCATGAGCCGCCCGCGCGTGCTGCTGCTGGACGAACCCTCTTTGGGTCTGGCGCCGCTGGTGGTCCGCCACATCTTCCAACTGATCGAGCAGATCAACCGCGACCAGAAAGTCACCGTCTTCCTGGTGGAGCAGAACGCCTATCACGCCCTGAAGCTGGCCCATCGCGGCTATGTCATGGTCAACGGCAAGGTGACGCTGTCGGGCACGGGCGCCGAGCTGCTGGCAAACCCGGAAATCCGCGCCGCTTATTTGGAAGGCGGAGTGACCAGCCATGATTGACAGCATCCCCGTCTTCATCGGCGTGACCATTGTCTTCATGGGCGGCTGCGCCTTCATGGCCGGGCAAGCCCTGGCGTCAACGTGGCGCCCACTGTGGCAGTGCTATCCCTACGCCCTCGGATTGGGCCTGATCGACCGCTTCCTGGGCTTTGCCCTGTTCGAGGGGCGCTTGCTGTCCCTGCCCGGCTACGGGATCGACACCGTGGTATTGCTGGTCGTTACCCTGGCCGCCTATCGCATGACCCAGGCGCGGCGCATGGCCGACCAGTACCCCTGGCTGGTGGAACGCGCAGGCCTGTTCGGCTGGCGCGACAAAGTCCAATCTCACCCGGTGACCGACCTTTAGGCAGGGTCAAAAAACGGGCAAGCCACCCTCGTTTGTGGATGCTACCATGACCGCTTGGAACTAACGGAGGAATGCCGGAATGAGGACCATTAAGACCCTTGCCGTCGCCGCCCTGGCCCTGAGCGGCATTGCCGGCGCCACTGCCGCCCGTGCCGACATCGCCATCGGGCTGGCTGGCCCCATGACCGGTCCCGAAGCCCAATTCGGCGAGCAGTTCAGACGTGGCGCGTTGAAAGCCATCGACGACATCAACGCCAAGGGCGGCGTCAACGGCCAGAAGCTGACCCTGGTCATCGGCGACGATGCCTGCGACCCCAAGCAGGCGCGCTCGGTGGCCGAGGAATTGTCGTCCAAGAAAGTGGCCGTGGTGATCGGGCACTTTTGCTCGGGCTCCAGCATTCCCGCGTCCGAGGTCTATCAGGAAAATGGCATCCTGCAGATTTCGCCCGGTTCGACCAACCCCACCTATACCGAGCGCGGCCTGAACAACGTGTTCCGCGTGTGCGGCCGTGACGACCAGCAAGGCGCCGTGGCCGCCGACTATCTGCTGACTAAGCAGAAGGGCAAGACGGTCGGCATCATCCATGACAAATCGTCCTACGGCAAAGGCTTGGCCGACGAGTTCAAGAAGGCTTTGAACGCCAAGGGCGTCAAGGAAGTCATGTATGAAGCCATCACCGCCGGTGAAAAGGATTACTCGGCAGTGGTGACCAAGGTGAAGGCCGCCAAGGTCGATTACCTGTTCCTGGGCGGCTACAAAACCGAGGGCGGCTTGATCGTGCGCCAGATGCGCGACCAGGGCGTGAAGACCACCCTGATGGGCGGCGACGCCTTGCTGGTGGAAGAATTCTGGGCCATCACCGGCCCGGCTGGCGAAGGCTCGCTGGTAACCTTCAGCCCGGACCCGCGCCTGCTGCCGCAGAACGTGGAATTGGTGAAGTATTTCCGCGCTCAGAATTACGAGCCCGAGACCTACACCCTGTACAGCTATGCCGCCCTGCAAGCCTGGGCCATGGCTGCCGACAAGGCCAAAAGCGCCGACGGAAAGAAGGTCGGCGCCGTGCTTAAGTCGGGCGAAAAGCTGGACACCGCCATTGGCAAGATCGGCTTCGACGCCAAGGGCGACGTGGTCGGCCCCACCTACGTCATGTATGTGTGGAAAGCCGGCAAGTACGTCTACGCCGAATAATCCAAGCGCTATTCCCCCCTCTCCTTCGCGGGAGAGGGGGTTTTCGCGCCACGCCGCTCCATGACATTATCCTCGGAACGCTGGAGGTGCACATGGACGAGACCAAGCTGACGGGCGCTCTGCCCAACATGACCGTGGAAATCACCCACGGCACGTCGGACGATGGCAGCGCCGAACATCTGACCATCCATTTGAAAGCCACCCCGAACCTGCAATCGGCCCTGCCGCTGTTTGGCGGCCTGCTGCAATTGCCGTTCATGCTGGGCCAATCGCCGTTCACCGCATGGACCCAGGCCACCCAAGCGCTGATGGCGCCGTGGGCCAATCTTGCCCAACTCAATCCCAACCCGTGGAGCGCCCTGCTCACTGATGGTTTTTTAGGCAAGAGTAAAAAATAGGCGCCTCCACCCTATGTGGGGGTGGAAACACGCACGACGATCGTATAATCATTAGGCAAGAATAAGAAATCCGGGGAGGACGACGCCATCCGCAGGCGACAGACCGGCGGTTTTGGAGTGTGCTCACATGGGTCGGGACGAAACACGAATGCTTCGCGAGTCTGGAACCGATACAGCCATGCCGCTGATCGGAATTTACGAGATCAGCAAGGTCCTCGGCTCCACCCTCGACCTTGAAAAAGCTCTGCACGACGTACTCAACATCCTGTCTTCCTATTTGCACATGCGCCACGGCACCGTGGTGCTGCATCTGCCCGAGACCGACAAGCTGGGCATCGCCGCCGTCGCAGGCATGTCCCTGAAGCTGGCCCGCTCGGGTGAATTGCACTACCCCATGGATGCGGTGTCCAAGGTGGTCCAGACCGGCATCCCCATGCTGGTGCCCGACGCCGCCGACGAACCCCTGCTGGCCACCTATATCGAGCAAAGCGAAGGACTGGAAGGCGACACCGTCTCGTTCTTCTGCGTGCCCATCAAGACCACCGGCAAACCCCTGGGCGCCCTGTCGGTAGAACGCAGCTGGGACGGCAACGCCCGCCATGTGTTCGAGCACGATCTGCGGTTCCTCACCATGGTGGCGACCCTGGTGGGCCAAACCGTCAGCCTGCACCATAAAGTGGCCGCCGACCGCTCGCGCCTGATGGAACACAACGCCCGTCTGCAAAAGCAGATGGAAGAGATCAAGCCCGCCGTGCCTGTCCAGGGATTGGAAGACATCGTCGGCAATTCCGAAGCCATGGCGAAGGTGTTCGCCCATGTGCAGCAGGCGGCGCCCACCAAGGCCACCATCTTGCTGCGCGGCGAAAGCGGCACCGGCAAGGAAATGATCGCCCGCGCCGTGCACATCCTGTCGCCCCGCGCCCGCAAGCCCTTCATCAAGGTCAATTGCGCCGCCTTGGCGGAAAGCGTGTTGGAATCCGAGTTGTTCGGCCACGAAAAGGGCTCGTTCACCGGCGCCCTGACCGAGCGCAAGGGCCGTTTCGAGCTGGCCAATGGCGGCACCCTGTTCCTGGACGAGATCGGCGAAATCTCGTCGCCGTTCCAAGCCAAGTTGCTGCGCGTGTTGCAAGAGGGCGAGTTCGAGCGGGTCGGCGGGTCCAAGACCATCAAGGTGGACGTGCGCCTGGTCGCCGCCACCAACCGCAATCTGGAAGAGGCCGTCGCCAAGAAGGAATTCCGCGCCGACCTTTATTACCGCCTGAACGTGGTGCCCATCTTCCTGCCGCCGCTGCGCGAACGCCAGGGCGATATCCCGCTTCTGGCCATGTACTTCCTCAAGCGTTTCAATGACGAGAACGGGCGCCAGCTCACCTTCTCGGAGCCGGCGCTGCAGGGGCTGCAACGTTGCTTCTTCCCCGGCAACGTGCGCGAGCTGGAAAACTGCGTCACCCGCTCGGCCACCATGTGCAAGGGCGCCGTGGTGACCGAGATGGATTTGTCGTGCAAGCGCGACAACTGCCTGTCCTCGGTACTGTGGAAGACCAACCGCCCCAACGCGCAGGAACTCCACCACATCGAGCCGGCACCCCCGCCGGCCAGCGCCTATACCGCGCCCCCTCCCCCACCGCCGCCGCCGGCCCCGGTGGCCATGCCGCCCGCCGCCGCGCCCACCTATACAGCACCGGCCTATGACGACATGGAACCGCCCTCGGCGGAACTGTCCGAACGCGAGCGCCTGGTGCAGGCCATGGAGAAATGCGGCTGGGTTCAGGCCAAGGCTGCCCGCATCTTAAATTTGACCCCGCGTCAGATCGGCTATGCGCTCAAGAAATACGGCATCGAAATCCAGCATCTCTAATCTGCGCCATAGGGGCTTGCCAAGCTGGGGCGCGCCCGACTATTACCTTGGGCATAGGCTCGCCGACCGAGGGACAAGATCATGCCGTTTATCGAGTGGACTCCCGAATTCAGTGTCGGCCAAAAGGTATTGGACGCCGATCACCGCAAGCTAATCGATATCCTCAATCAGATTTACGACGCTTGGCAGGAACATTCTTCCACACTGGAACTGGGCCGGCTGTTCGACGAATTGATGGATTACACCGACAACCACTTCACCCGCGAAGAATCCAAGTTGTCGGCACATGATTACGACGACCTCACTCGCCACCACGCCGCCCATGAACGCCTGCGCGAACTGGTCATGGCCTTCCGCAGCCGCCATCTGGCCGGCCAGCAAGCCGACAAGCTGACCGAGGAAATGGCGAAATTCCTCAAGTCGTGGCTGCTGGACCATATCCTTGAAGAGGATATGAAGTACCGCAAGCTGTTCACCGGCAGCTAAAAAGCCACTGGCTTATCCATAGGCTCCTTTGCCCGCTACAAATCGGCGGGGCACACTCGCTTGCCCTTTTCGGACAGGCGGCCTAAGCGAATGACTGGCATCCCCCCGCTTTGCATCGGCCTTCCCGTTTATGATGGCGAGGCCTATCTGCCTGCGGCCCTGGACAGCCTGCTTTCGCAAAGTTTCGGCGACTTCCAGGTGGTGATTTCCGACAATGCCTCCACCGATGCCACGGCGGAGATCTGTCGCGACATCGCTGCCCGAGACCCCCGCCTGCGCTATAGCCGAACCGCCCGAAACATCGGTGCCGGCCCCAATTTCAACCGTGTCTTCGCCTTCAGCCAATCGCCGTTCTTCAAGTGGATGGCCCATGACGACATGTTGGCGCCCCATGCCTTAAGCCAGATGATGGCCGCGCTGGCGGACCAGCCCAAGGCGGTGCTGGCCCATAGCCGCCTCACTTTGGTGGAGGATGGCGGACAGGCGCTGGACGTAGACGACCATGGCCGCATCCTCGACCGCCATGGCCGCCCCTTCCACCGGCTGGAGCCACCCCATCTGGCCGAAGGCAGCCGCCCATCCCAGCGTTTTGGTGAGGTATTGCGACGCATGAATTGGTGCACCGCCATCTTCGGGGTGATGCGGACCAACGCTTTGCGCCGAACCCATCTGCACGGCAGCTACTACGAGGCCGACCGGGTGCTGCTGGCGGAACTGGCGCTGTTGGGCCGCTTCATCCAACTGGACGAACCGGTGATAATCAAACGCTGCCATGCCGGCGTCAGCGTGCTGAAACCCTATGCCGAGCAAGCCCGCATGATCGACCCCGCCGTCGCCCCCTTGCCCAAGGGCGTGCGCCTGCGCCTGGGCTATGTGCGCACACTGACCGTGGGCCGCCTGACATGGTCCGAGCGCATGGCCTGCGCCATGATGGTGCTGCGGGTATCGTTGCGCAACCGGCTCAGCCTGAGGATTATTTCGTGGCTGCGCGCCTTGTGAGGCACAGCCGGAACGGGTGGAAAGCCTCAGGGATTTGAGGGTGCCGATAGGAGAACAGGACCCGAAGAGGGGCGGGCCACGTTGATAGAGCGTCCCCTCATCCCCACCTGCGGGACCGGACGCCACACTTTGGCCAAGCACGAATGAACGTTAACGGAGAGTACCGGATACCGGCGCAGCGCGAGCGGATATGGGAGGCGTTGCGTGAGCCCGAAACGTTACGGGCCTGCATCCCCGGCTGTGAGGATATCCAGCAGGTGGGGCCAGGAGAATATTCCGGGCGGCTTATGGCCCGAGTGGGTGCCGTCACCACGGTTTTCGCCGGACGCCTACGCCTGGATGACGAGGACTTCCCAAAAGGGTGGACGGTCTCCGCCCATGTGGAAAGCCCCTCCGCCGGTTGGGCCGATGGTCACGCCACTGTGGTGCTGACCGAAGATGCCACCGGCACCGTGCTGGGGTATCGCGTGCGGTTGGATGTCGGCGGGCGCTTGGCCTCGGTGGGAAACCGGCTGCTGCAAGGCGTGGCGATCCGCATGGCCAACGACTTTTTCACACGGTTGATAGAACGCATGAAACCGCACCCCATCGCCACCGAGCCCCAAGAACTGGCCGAGCCCGGCGCCACGCCGCCGAAAAAGAGAAAAAACGATGCCTGCGTCGCGAAACCCGTCAGCGGCACCATCGCCATGCGT
>JACMKT010000089.1 GCA_014380005.1 Rhodospirillales bacterium | reverse complement strand
GGAGAGTCGTAAGCAGAGGGAACGGCCGACAAATGACCAACGCATATCAACAGGCCCACGAAAAGTCGCTCAAGGATCCGGAAGGTTTCTGGGCGGAAGCCGCCAAGGACATCAGCTGGTATAAGACCTGGGACAAGGTCCTGGACGATTCGCGCAAGCCGTTTTATCGCTGGTTCGCGGGCGCCGAGGTCAATACCTGCTACAATGCCGTGGACCGTCATGTGGAAGGTGGCCGTGGTGATCAGGCCGCTATCATCTTCGATAGCCCGGTGACCAATTCCGGTCGCACCATCACCTATTCCCAGCTGCAGGACCTGGTGTCCAAGTTCGCCGGCGCGCTGCGCGGCCTGGGCGTGGATAAGGGCGACCGCGTCCTGGTTTACATGCCCATGGTGCCGGAAGCGGTCGTCGCCATGCTGGCCTGCGCCCGTCTGGGTGCGGTGCATTCGGTGGTGTTCGGTGGCTTCGCCGCCAACGAGCTGGCCACCCGCATCAACGATGCCCAGCCCAAGGTGATCGTCTCTGCCTCGTGCGGCATCGAGACCACCAAGGTCATTCCCTACAAGCCGCTGCTGGACCATGCCATCGAGCTGGCCGAGCACAAGCCGACCGGCACCATCATCCTGGCCCGGCCCCAGGCCCAGGCCGAGCTGAAGGCCGGCTACGACCATGATTGGGAAAGCCTCGCCGCCGCTTCGGCCCCTGCCGAGTGCGTGTCCGTGGCCGCCACCGATCCGCTGTACATCCTGTACACGTCGGGCACCACCGGTCAGCCCAAGGGCGTCGTCCGCGACAATGGCGGCCATCTGGTCGCCCTGAAGTGGACCATGAAGAACATCTACAACATCGAGCCGGGCGAGGTCTTCTGGGCTGCGTCGGACGTGGGTTGGGTGGTCGGTCACTCGTACATCTGCTACGCCCCGCTGTTCCACGGTGCCACCACCCTGGTCTACGAAGGCAAGCCGGTGGGCACCCCCGACGCCGGTGCGTTCTGGCGCGTCATCTCCGAGCACAAGGTCAACGCGCTGTTCACCGCGCCGACCGCCTTCCGCGCCATCAAGCGCGAAGACCCCAATGCCGAGCTGCTGGCCAAGTACGACATGTCGTCGCTGAAGGCCCTGTTCCTGGCTGGCGAGCGGTCCGACCCCGAGACCATCAAGTGGGCTCAGACCAATCTGAAGGTTCCGGTGGTCGATCACTGGTGGCAGACCGAGACCGGCTGGGCCATCGCCGCCAATTGCCTGGGCCTGCATGAATTCCCGGTCAAGCCCGGTTCGCCCACCAAGGCCGCTCCCGGCTGGGACCTGCAGGTCCTGGACGAAGGCCATCAGCCGTGCAAGCCCGGCCAGACCGGCTCGCTGGTGGTCAAGCTGCCGCTGCCGCCCGGCACCTTCTACACTCTGTGGAATGCCGAGCAGCGCTTCTTCGACAGCTACCTGTCCGAGTATGAAGGCTATTACAAGACCGCCGACGCCGGCATGATCGACGAAGACGGCTATGCCTATGTGATGAGCCGCACTGACGACATCATCAACGTGGCCGGCCATCGCCTGTCCACCGGTCAGATGGAAGAAGTGCTGGCCAGCCATCCCGACGTGGCCGAATGCGCCGTCATCGGCGTGGCCGACCAGCTCAAGGGCCAGCTGCCGCTGGGCTTTGTCTGCCTGAAGGCCGGCGTCACCAAGCCCGACGCCCAGGTCCTCAAGGAAATCGTCGCCCTGGTCCGCGAGACCATCGGCCCGGTCGCCGCCTTCAAGAGCTGCACCGTGGTGAAGCGCCTGCCCAAGACCCGCTCGGGCAAGATCCTGCGCGGCACCATGCAGAAGATCGCCGACAACCAGGACTACAAGATGCCCGCCACCATCGACGATCCCTCCATCCTGGACGAGATCGAAGAATCGCTGGAGAGCATCGGTTACGCCAAGGGTCGCAAGGAATCCGTGGAGTAATCCACGGCTGCGGTTCGGGTTATGAGAAAGGGGGGCTGCCGAAAGGTGGCCCCTTTTTTTTACACGAATGAACACGAATGAACACGAATAGTAACAAGGGAAGATAATAATTATTCGTGTCTATTCGTGTTCATTCGTGTAAAAAAGCTTATCTGTATAATCACTGCCCAGCCGCATGCAGCACCCACGTCTTCACTGCAAGATCGTGCCGCAGGATGTGTTCCACCAGTATCAGCCGTCCGGCGACGGCGGCGTCCACGGGGGCCATGTGGGTGTCGTTCAGCAGCAGGGAATGCAGGCTGTTGCCCACGGCCAGATGCTCGCGCATGTGGGTCAGGCGGCGGCGGTAACCGATCAGCGGGAAGATGGCTTCCTCGCTGGCGAAATGGGCTTCGACCTTGGCGATCAGGCCGTGGGCGGCAGGACGCAGCCCCGTATCGTGGGGGTCTTCTGCGGCCCGGACGCAGAATTCGTTGAAGGATTGGATCAGGTCGCGATGTTCGTCGTCGATGCTGTCATGGCCGATGGAGAAAGACTCCAGCCACGGCACGCTGCCGATGCTGGTCACGGTATTGGTCGTCATGGTGCAAGCCCCGATGCCTCACACCCCGGACTGTGCGCCGTTCATGGTGCGGTGCACAATCAGGCGTCGGCCTGAGCCACCGGGAGCCATAGGGACGGGCGCCCCTGGCCATAACCGCCCCCTCATGTCGGCCAGAGGGGGCCAATTTCGGATCAGTCGGATGGCGTCGTGTCGCTGCTCTCCGCGACATCGTCTAGATACCATTCCGCATCTGCGGGCCAGGGTAGGGGTTCGGTTTGGTTCCAATCGATGAAGGGGGGCGGTGGGATGATTCGGATTTGGCTGATGTAGTACCGACAATCAGCCAGCCGGATCGGCATGCCGTCCGCGGCTTTTTCCCAAACTGCGGTGGCAATGTCCTTATAGTTCTCGGTCACGGCCTGTAGCGGATTCAAATCTTGGGCCGTTAGCCGTTGGAGCAGCCATGCGGCGGCATTGCATGGTTCTAATAAATGCGGATGAAGTGTCAGGAGATCAAGGCGTGCATTATCTTTCTTGGCGCTAATCCATGCCCATGATTCTGGGGTGATCTTGGTTACAAGGTTGTGGTTGGCATTAATAAGCGCGCCATACAAACTATGGATAAGCAGAATATTAGCCCATTCTGGGGGGAAGGCGATCCCGGAATAGGAAGACCGGGGTTTGTGAGGTTGGGCCTCCCACAGCGTTGTAGCGGTTGGCTCTACGAATCCTCCGTTGTGCTTGCGCCGGAAAGCCAGCCTTTCTGGTTGGTAAGGAAAAACCCAAGAGCTTGTATTGCTTTCGGACGAGAGAAAATTCAACGCGGAAATCGTGGTAATAGGACCGTTATTTAATTCGTTCTTTGGCCCAAACAGTAGAATTGTTGTTTGAACCAATGGGAGAACTGGGTGTGAGAAACTTGCATGGTTCTGACCAATTAATTGGCACGGCCAAAGGGTGGAGCTTTCAAATAACGGTAGCTTATTGTCATTAATGCCAGCCGCAATGTGATCAATCAGCGACCATGGGCTGGCCGTTCTGGCGGCCAGAAATTCTTGGAGCATTGATGTCGCTCCGGTCAAGGCGGGTGCGGCCAGTTCGTCCCAGGGTGCTGTGAGGGTCAAATCGTTACGGTTCACCGATAGATCCACCGCTTTCGTCGAATGGAAATCCGTTTCGAAAACGCAGGGCAGATCCCATGATGTACTACGCGATCCAACAGGTGCCGCTGTGCGGGCTGCCATGCCCTTCCAGGCAGTGATGCTTTGGCCGCGACCGCGGATGGCTGAGCAGTCGCCGTCTGGCGGAGTGAGCGGATGGATCAGGCTGACATTACCATCGGCGAGACGAAATACAGGCAGGATTGCCCGCCAGCGGCCGCCGCCATCGGGTAGCAGCCCCTCACAGGTTTGAAACTCCATGGCGTCAAGGATGGTTTCCCGTGCCGTTTGCAGCCAATCGCGGCGGGTGGCAAGGCGGGCTTCCTGTTCGGCGGTTCTTAGGTCCTGCCTGTTCGCATCAGCAATCATTTTGTCCACTGGCCCCAGCACAAACACCTTGTAATGTTCCGTGGGCCGAACCCAGCCATAGCCGAGCGTTAATACCTCTGTATCCGCAAAGCGGGCGCGGATGGGGCAGGGGACGTGGATCAGCTTCTTCTTTAAGTAGTCGAGCAGGCCGTCTTTCCAGGCTTCGATACCGCCTTCGCCTAGAATTTCCGGGCTGAGGCGCAGCTTCAACTCGGTGCCATGTTCTTCGGGCATGGAATGGGGCGGCAGGCTTTTAAGCTCGCCGAAATTTTCCAGGCCGTCCGAGGCGAAATACCAGCCGCAGCCATCGGGGTTGCCGCGCCGGGCGGTGCGGATTTCGAAGCGGTCGCCCAGCATGAAATAGCTCAGCACGCCGATGCCGAATTGGCCGGTGATTTCGGCGGAAAAGCCGTGGGCGCGACAGCGTTCTTCCAGATCGAAATCGCATTGGCGGCTGCCGCCGCCGCTGACCAGAAAGCGCCGCTCGATGATGGCGCGGTTCATGCCGATGCCGTTGTCGCGGCAAACCAGCCACCAGCGGCCTTGCTCTTCGCGGATGTCCATATCCACGTGGTAGCGGTCGCCCATGGCGGCGCGCAGTTCGACCAGAGTCTCCTCGTCGGCGGGGTTTTCGCCGTTGTGCCCGGTTCGGGCCAAATCCTTCAGCATGTCTTCGGCCACGCACCAGCGTACCGCGTCGAACGCGTTCTGCAGTAATTCACGCAGTGCCGCCAAACGGTCTTGATAGAGGTTGCTGCCCGAAAGCAGCTTCAGCACTTTGTGGCTGTCGGGGCGGAAGCGTCCGTCGATATAGATGTAATCTTCGTCACGCGGTTTGATGCGGCGGTGCACCTGATGGGGCAAGTCCCAGCGGCAGCGCGACGATTCGCTTCGGGCGCCGTCAGCGAACCAATCCTCTTCCGCCAGGACGCGGGCCTGGGACAATTCGTCATCGATTTGGGCTGCGGTTTCCAGCACGGCAAAGTGACAGCGGCCATCATGGGGCCACGCTTCCAGACGGATGCCGGGGGAGAACGACTCGCCGGCTTGGTCCGACGCTTGCCCTCGGGTGTCGATGGTCAGCCAGACGGTGGAATCCTTTTGCCAATACACCCGGCTTGGGGCTGAAACGGCACGGTGTTCATACAGGATTGCCGGCACCCGTTCGGGGGTCACATCCATGACGTCGGCGACGCGCAGGATGACCGCCAGATAACGGATATTGACCATCTGATCGGTGGAGACGCGGTAACAGCCCAGGCTGTTGAGCTTGTCTTTGCCCCAATGGTGGCTTTTGCACAGCTCGATCAAATCCGTCCGCCAGCGGGAATAGGGATCGACCTTCACCTGGGTCTGAATGAACTCAGCGCTCCAATCGGTGTGGCGGTGGCGGCAGTAATGGGCGATCAGATAATCGTTGGAATCTTCGATGCTCATGCCGGGAATGGCGGTTTCCAGCGGCAGGACAATGGGGGTGTCGAAGGTCTTCAGCCATGCCACGAAGTTGGTCGCGACGCTGGCAAGCCATGCGGCCCGTTCCGCAGGGATGGTCTCCGCCGGCTCGGTGCTGTCCGTGGTATCCGGTGTCGTCAGGGCCTTGTCGCGGCCAACCCGCAGGATAAGGCGAAGGGTCTTGATGACATCGCGCCGGGGCACCATGCCGCTATCGTGCAGATAGGCCGACAGCAGCAACAGGCCCAGTTCGTAGACCGAAAGGTTTGTCGCCGGAGGCACGATCTCGACCATGCGCTGCGCCACTCGGAACGAGTGCTGGCTGTCATGCATGGTGAAATCGTCAAGCACGCCGCCTTGGTCCAGCACCAATTGGATGCCGGGCATCCAGGCCTCCAGGCACAACTCGACTTTCTTTCTGTCCTCGTCCGCACCGGAAAAGCTGGTGATGCGCTGCCACAGAACCGTTTGCCGCCAATCGGTGAGCATAGCCAGCCCCCATTACCTTCCTTTGGTGCTATAGCACGCTTAGGGGGTAATTCAAGGCGCCCGTCAGTCCCGCCATAGGGGTTTGTCCGCTTCCGCCTTGGCGGTGGCGCGGTCCACGCCGATATCGGACAGCAGGCGCTCGTCCAATCGGCCCAGGGCGCGGCGTTGCTGGCCGCGCTCGATCCAGCCCAGCAGCAGGTCGAACAGCCGGACCAAACGGCTGGGGCCAGATTGCGTGGTGGAAATTGAACCCATCCAATAGCTGGTTTTCATGGATCATTCCTGCATTGATACCATGATTGAGTTGGTCATTGACGGGTCATGTGAGTCAATGTCAACATTGAACCCATGTCAAATTGGCTCCCTGATCTCGCTGCCCATAGCGGCCCCAAATACCGCGCCATCGTCGGTGCCATCGCCACGGATCTGCGGGCTGGCCGGCTGCCGCCCGGCACCCGCATGCCCACCCATCGCGATTTGGCGTGGCGGCTGAAGGTCACCGTGGGCACGGTGGCCCGCGCCTATGCCGAGGCGGAACGGCAAGGCCTGCTATCGGGTGAAGTGGGGCGTGGCACCTTCGTCAAGGACCCAGGCAAGCCGGAACCCGGTTTGGCGCAATATCTGTCGGTGGCGTGGGCGCCCCGTCAGGATGTCATCAACATGGCGGTCAACCGGCCCGACGGCGACCAGGGCGCCTGGGCGGTGGGGCCGGTGCTGGAACGCCTTGCCCGCCGTGCTGATCTGCCGCAATTGCTGTCCTACAATCTGGAGCCGGTGGCGGCGCGCCAGCGCGAGGCGGGTGCCCGTTGGCTGCGCTGGGAACAGGCGGTGGTCAGTCCTGAACGGGTGGCTGTCACCGCCGGCAGCCAGCAGGCCATCGTTGCCGCTTTGGCGACCTTGACCCTGCCGGGCGACAGCGTGGCGGTGGAGGAATACACCTATCCCGGCATCAAATCGGCGGCCAGCCTGCTCAGCCGTCCGTTGGTGCCGGTGGCGTGCGACCAATACGGCCTGATCCCGGACGAGGTGGAGCGCCTGTTCTCCCGTGGCGTCAAGGTGCTGTACACCATCGCCACGGTGCAGAACCCGCGCACTTCGACCCTGGACGAACAGCGCCGCGCCGCCATTGCCCGCAGCGCCCGCAAATACGGCGCCTATGTCATCGAGGACGGCGTCCACCGTTTCCTCAATCCCAATGCGCCGCCGCCCATCCAGGTGCACGCGCCCGACAATTGCATCTATCTGACCACCCTGTCCAAAAGCGTCTCGCCCGGCCTGCGCACCTCCTTCGCCGCCGTGCCCGAGGCGCTGAAATCCCGTTTCGATGCCGCCATCGGCGCCCTGTCCTTGGCCCAGCCCATTCCGCTGATCGAAGCCGCCTGCATCCTGATCGACGAAGGCCAAGCCTTCGAGGCCGCCGACCGTCAACGCAAAGAAGCCGCCGCCCGCATCGCGCTGGCGGTGGAAACTTTAGGCGAGCGGGTGCGGCCCGGTTCCACCGCCTACAACATCTGGCTGCCGCTGGACGGGACGTGGCGGTCATCGTCCTTCATCGCCGAAGCGGCGCGCCAGGGCGTCAGTCTGGCCCCCACCGAATCCTTCGCCGTGGGCCGTCCGTCCCATGACGGCGTCCGGGTCTCGGTGACCGCGCCACCTGATCGTGCGACGCTGGTGCGCGGGTTGAAGACATTGGCGGGGTTGCTGGCGGTGGCGCCGGACCAGTTGGGTGTGACGGTTTAATTCTACTTATTCGATCATCGGTGCGGCAGCGCCGAAATTCACCACAAAGGCACAAAGGACACCAAGGCGCTTTGCTAGTGGTTCGCTGAGTGCTCTCTAATCCTCTTTGTGATCTTTGTGTCTTTGTGGTGAAACCTTCCAAGGACGTTTCCATGGCCCCCAGTTTCGCCGAAACCACCCGCACCTTCCTGCGCATCGGCCTGCTGTCCTTCGGCGGACCCGCCGGGCAGATCGCCACCATGCATCGCATCCTGGTGGACGAGAAGAAATGGGTGGATGAGGAACGGTTTCTCCACGCCCTGAACTATTGCATGCTGCTGCCCGGCCCCGAGGCCCAGCAGCTTGCCACCTATGTGGGCTGGCTGCTGCACCGGGTGGCCGGCGGCGTAGTGGCGGGCACCCTGTTCGTGCTGCCGGGCTTTGTGGTGATGATGGGGCTGTCGGCGCTGTATGCCGGCTTCCATGACGTGGGGCTGGTCCAGGGGCTGTTCCTCGGGCTCAAGCCGGCGGTGCTGGCGGTGGTGCTGGAAGCCTGCCTGCGCATTGGCCGCCGGGCGCTGAGGGGCCGCGCGGCGGTGGCGGTGGCAGCGCTGGCCTTTGTCGCCATCTTCGCGCTGGGCGTGCCGTTTCCCATCATCGTGCTCACCGCCGCAATCATCGGCGCCTTAGCCCGCGAACGCTTCGCCCCCAAAGTCACCGAGACCCATCAGACCGAACGGCCCCGCCTGGGCGGCATTCTGATCACCATGGCCGTGTGTCTGGTGCTGTGGTGGGCGCCGGTCGCCGTGGCGGTGATGGCAGGGCAGGGGGCGTTCGGCGCCATCGGGCTGTTCTTCTCCAAGATGGCCATGGTCACCTTCGGCGGCGCCTATTCGGTGCTGGCCTATGTGGCCCAGCAGGCGGTGGAGGTCCACGGCTGGATGACCGCCGGCGAGATGCTGGACGGCCTGGGACTGGCCGAGACCACTCCCGGCCCGCTGATCCTGGTCAACCAATTCGTCGGCTTCCTGGCTGGGTTCCGCGCGCCGGGCGGGCTCAATCCGTGGGTTGGCGGTGTGCTGGCGGCAACCCTGACCGTGTGGGTCACCTTCCTGCCCAGCTTCCTGTTCATCTTCGCCGGAGCCCCCTATATGGAAGCCGTGCGCGGCAACCGCGCCCTGGCCGGCGCCCTGGCCGCCATCACCGCCTCGGTGGTGGGGGTCATCGTTAATCTGGCAGTGTGGTTCGCCCTGCACGTCATCTTCGCCCGCGTCGACGGCCTGCTGCCGGACTTTTCCACCGTGCAGCCGCTGCAATTGGTGCTGGCCGTGGGCGCCGCCCTCGCCATGCTGAAATTCCATCAGGGCATGATCAGGGTGCTGATGGTGTCGGGGGGGATTGGGATGCTGGCGCAGGTGGTGGGGTGAGCGGATTACGCTGAACCTGCGCCTAACGAGGGGGAAACCTAACGGACGCGACCGCCACCGAGTGGTTGTTGCTGACCCAAAGTGGACGGATGTTGATTAGAGGTTCGGGGTTGAGTTTGCGCCCCATTTCGGCTGTTCGTGGATCAATTGGCCGTTTCCGAAAACAATCTAATGGCTGTGGTGGCGCCGCGCTCCGGTGGCGTGCGCGGCAACGGTGCATGTTTCTGTCCTGGGGCGTAGACGTCGTGACGGGTCTGCTACCACGAAGCCATCTTGAATAGCCGACCGCTCTGCCCCTCGTCATGCAAGAGCAGCATGATCTCCTCTCCGTCGAAGACGGGTTCGTCCCGGGCGCGCTTCGGCAAATCAGAATCGATCAGCGTAATGATAGTTTGGATGCCGAGTTCGGTATAACGTCGGATGACCGCGAGTAAATTCTCCTTCTTACGATCGTCGAGGGATTCAAAGACGCCGTCATGATAGGCGAAGCGGGGGAAGGCATTCCCGAGGTGCGCGCGCAGCAGGGCGAGGTCGAAGGCGACGCAGAGCAGTTTCTTGTAGCTGTGCCCGCGATCGGCGCTGGTCGCATTCCCTGCGTCGTCGAGCAGTTCGGCACGAAATTCAAGATGGCCGGCCTGATTGACCCAGACGCTAAGCAGCGCCTTGGTGTCAATTACCTCTTCGACGATTTCGTTGAAATAGAGGCGGATCGAAGAAAACAGGCTATCCGCATTCGCGCTTTGCGCCTCGACATTAGCCTCGATCGAGCTCTGCAGATGGATCTTTTCTTCGGTGAGTGTGCGTATGTCGGTCCGTAGTTGCTGCAGTCGGTGGACGAAATCCCGTTGCCGTTCAAGTGACTGGATGTCCGCCCGAAGCGTGACTAGCTCGCTTGCGAGCCGCTTGAATTTTTCAAAGGAGTCGGTGGCACTCAGGAAGGCCAGCATTTCTGAGCGACGCTTGCCAAGCATGTTGAGCTCGGCGTTAACTGTCTTCAGCTCCGCATCGATCTCGGCACGCTCTTCCACCAAGTAGCCATGCCGTTCGTCGGTAATGGCCTTGTTGAAGGTAATCAGCTGCTGAAAATCCTTCTTGATCTGCCCTTCGAACAGTACGCCAGCTTCCGCGAAGAGCGCTTTCGCATCCTCTGGATCGAAGAGGATTTGATCCTCCTCAAGCGAAGCGACGACCTTCTTGCGGTTCAGCATCAGCGAGTAACGCCTTGCATTCAACGCTGCGATCCGCTCGTCGACCTTGTCGACCAGCATTTTGGTCTCCGCCTTGTCCTCTGTCCGGAAATCGAAGGAATCGAGCAACTGCTGTTTCTTCTCGACCTCCTTATTCTTGAGAAGCAGGATGCCGTCAATCTTGCCTGAGTCATCGACCTCCCCGCCCAATTCCTGCCGAATGGTGGCGACCTTGGCCTCTTTCTCTTTGAACTCATCTTCCTTGGCATAGTGCTGCTCGATTAGCGTCGCATCAAAGCCGAGGATATGCGCGAGGGCTGGCTTCCAGTCCGCATGCGAGTTGGCGAACCGGCGCAGATGGAAAACGTCACCGAAATCCTCCTGGGAGCGCAGGAAGTAGCCCAGTCCCTTGCGATAGTGCCAAGGCTTCAGCGCGCGCCAGTCTAGATAGCTGTCCAGCAGGTCTTTCGCGCGCTCGAACGGTACGTCGAAATGGTCCCATTCGCGCTCGGGCAGTGCTGAGAAATCCTGATGCCTCGCCGCGTGCTTCTTGAAAGCGATCCGGCTGGCATCCTGCACGCCCCGACGGACTGTGACATAGCTACCATCAGCGAGCTCGATCTCGAGGAAGAAGACGAATTCCGCGAACCGGTCCTCATGGCGGAAGAGGAAGAATTTCGCATCGCGACCGGCCAGGAAGCCGAAATCGATGAGACGACCGAGCGTCGTCTTCCCGAGATTGTGGGTGTCCCGGTCTCGGTTCTCGGGCAGCCGGATTTCCGCCATAATGACGTTTAGTTCGTGATTGAACTCGACGGCAGAAAAGCGGTCCGGATAATTGGAATACAGCTTAGACGGCTTCATTTTTGCCAACATATTCAAAAGAGTCGGTCTTAGGATGGTATTCAACCAACCCCATCAAAAACAGGAAATTGAGCGAGGGCAGAAAGAGAACATCACCGCCGATCACAGCCTTGCGGGCATAGGCGAGCAGGGAACCGTAGTCGCACAATCGCTTCGCCTTGAGGCGCTTCAGAACTAGCAGTGCGACGTTGATCACCGTGCGATCGGGATGGGCGTGCTTACTTGGTCGCAACATTTTCCGCCCCCAGGCCGATGTCGCAGTTCCAATACATGTAAAAGACCATCGCTCTCGTTAGTCGCTTGTGCTGCCGCAGGACCGGATCACGAGCAAAAAGCAGGTCCACGAGATAATTTATGATGGCGTCAAAATTTTGATAATTCTTCCGCTTGGCAATAATCTTAAGCTGAAATTCCTCGACGGCCGCCTCGTAAGCCCTAAGGATTTTAAGATTTTCGGGCGCCGCGAGGAAGGTATGGATCTGCGCCGTATCCTTCAAGTAGAGCTTGCGCAACGCCTTCGCATAATCGGGCGTCATCTGATTGAGGGCATTCTTCTCCTCATAGGGCGTGCGCTCGGTGGGAGGTGTGTCGATCGTCTCCGAGATCAGGGTTTCGTGGGCGGCGAATGCCTGGACGACGACCGCAAGTTCGTCCGGCGAGACAATCAGAGGAGAGTCGACTGGATCGAGTTTTGCCAGTTTCGCGGCCGCCGGGAATTGCTTCAGCCACGACTCCAACTGCTCGACGCCGCATAGGTAGATTGAGCCCTCCGTCAGCCCTGTTTCCTTCGCGATATGCGCGGTGATCAGCTGATCGGCATTTCCAGCCAAGCGGCGGTTTGAGAACAGCATGTAGTGATCCAGCTGCTTCGCGTCCCGTAGATTCTTAATGCGAGGCACTTCCTCGCCGATCACAGTCTTCTCCGATCTCGGGTTATAGAAATCCGTCTCGGAAAAATGCTTATTATATCCGTTGGTGTGCTTCGCTTGAACGATGATCGTACCCGTCCAGGGAGCAGCCTTACTCGGATGTAGCTCCGCAGTGCCCACGAATTTCGCATCGCGGCCGCCATCTGGCCCTTTGGCAAAGCCTTTTACGCCGACACCCAGTAGGTGTCGACAGAGCAGGACGATCAATTCTTCGAACTGATCGTCACTCAGATCCTCATATCGATACATCATAGTGCAAAGGCCCCTGACGCTGCTGGCAGAAAGGACGTCGCCTCGAGGCTATGATGGATGGCGCAACGCATGATCGTCCTTACATTTATATCGCGCTTAGCGGCAAAGGCTATTTTGAAGTTCTTAAGCAGACAACGCCAGCCGAACCCCGTCAATCGCTTTCACCCGCCTCACTGTACCAATCCGCATATGGGCTGCTATCAGCACCTGTCGGTTCAAACCCGCCATTTCAGAAACGGCCCAATTCGGTCGTTCCGGATCACAGGCACGAGCGACTGCTCTTGGTCCAAAGTGGTGCAACCAAACCAATCTCCCCCTCACACCGCCCCCCCATTGCCAATAACCGGCCGAACCATCCGCCACGCCGCCAACGTCGACAGCAGCGAGAACCCGGCCATGACCCAAAATGCGTACCCACCCAGGCCCTCATACAGCCGCCCGGTCAGCGGGCTCATCAGTCCCGGTGCGGCGCCCATGGCGACTGCGGAATAGATGCCTTGGGCGCGGGCCGACAGGCCGGCGGGGATGGTGCGTTGGATGTAGTGCATGGCGCCCAGATGGGCGCAGCCGAAGGTGGCGCCGTGCAGCAATTGGGCGGCGAACAGCAGCGGCAATTCCGTGGTGGCGCCCAGCACGCCCCAGCGGATCACGCCGCATAGGGCGGCGATCAGGATCAGGCCGGCGGGGCCTATGCGGCGGACCACGCGGCCCGACATGGAAAACAGTACGATCTCGGCGATGACGCCTTCCGACCACAGCAGGCCGATGGTGTCGTCGGCGATGCCGGCGGCTTTCCAATGGATGGTGGAGAACGCGTAATAGACCGTGTGCGACACCTGATTAAGGCTGCCCGCCGCCAGGAACAGCAGGAACCCGGCGCTGGTCAGCAGGGGCATCAGGGGCGCGCTGCCGGTGGCGGGCACGGGGACGCGGGCATCGGGCAGGGCGGCGCAGGCGGCGGCGGTCAGGGCCAGGGTGCCGGCGATCAGCCACACCAGGATGGTGGGCGGATACTCCACCAGCAGGCGGCCCACGCCGATGGCGGTCAGGATGAAGGCGGCGGAGCCCCACAGCCGCACCCGTCCGTAATCCAGCCGGTGGCGCTGGGTGATCATCAGCGCCAGGCTTTCGCCTACCGGCATAATGCCGCTCCATAGGCTGAGCGACAGCACGGTCACCGCCATGATGCCCCAGAACTCGTCCACCAGGGCGAAGCACGCCCAGGTGATTGCGGCGCCCACGGCCATGATCACCATGGGGCGGCGGCGGTCGCCCCGGCGGTCTACCACATGGCCGACCAGCGGGTTGACCACCATTTTCATCAGATAGGTGGCGGCCAGGATCAGGCCGATATCGCCGGGCGACAGGCCGCGATCCTTCAGCCACAGCGGCCAGAACGGCAGATTGACGCCCACGGCGGCGAACAGGGCGCAGTAATAGGCTGCCAGCCTGACCGCAGGACTCATGGGAACAGGCGTTTGAGGCTAAGCCCGCGATCGGCCAGGGACAGGGGGCAGGCGTCGGAACTGAGGAAGGCGAATTCCACCTCGCGCTGATCGGTCAGGCTGTCGGCGGCGCGCAAGGCATCGTCCACGAAGCCGGGATGGACCATCATCAACGCGCGCGGGCCGGGATTGGCGGTGAAGCGGCGGAACAATTCGCCGAAGGGCACGCGGCCCGAGAAATCATAGACGCCCCGGAACGATGTGTTGTGCGGCACGGCCTCGGCCCGCAGGCGGCGGCGGAAACCGCGCCCCAGGGTCGAGATGATCAGGGCGCGCACCGGGTCAATGCGGCGGGCGGCGATGGCGCAGGCGGATTCCACGCAGCACCGCACCCAAGCGTCGGGGCCAAGGCGGCGGCGCCATAAATCCAGGGTGACGTCACCGATGACCGGTAATTGGTGGACATGGTGGTGGCCGTCCAGGAAATCGGGGGCGCGGCCGAAATGGGCGACGAAGGAGTCGAACTGGCGCTCGAACTCGGCGGCGATCTCGGCGCGGTCCAGCCGTCCGGTCACCGCGCGCTTGACCAATTGGTCGATGGGCGGCAGGCGGCCTTTGGGCGCCAGATTGGGCATGGCGCCCAGGGGGACGTGGTCGGTCAGGGTCAGGTGGATGCCCATATCCGCCTTGCCGTCCAGCGGCTTGAGCAGGCGCGCGGCCTCGGGCCAGAAGGGCGAGCCGGTCATGCAGCCGGTGGCTTGTAGGCGGCCTTGCTCGATCAGCATGCGGATGGCGTGCGACACGCCGGGGGTAAAGCCGTAATCGTCGGCGCAAAGGGTAATGGCGGGAAGGGCGCTTTGTCTGGTCATCATGATTCCAATACCGGCCCCATACTTCGCCCGGCGGCCAACGTTGACCGCTCCGGCGCTTTTCTCCACACTGCCCGTCTATTTGACGAGGCCGTTCCCATGTCCCAAATCCCGCAGAATTCCCGTCCGGTGCTCTCACTGGTCGTGCCCATGTTCAACGAATCGGGCAATGTGGACCGGCTGTTCGCCCGCCTGACCGAGGTGATGGCCGGGCTGGGCGTGACCTACGAGATCGTCTGCGTGGATGATGGCAGCCGCGACGACACCGTGGCGCGGGTGGTGGACCACCATGGACGGGACCCAAGGATAAAGATGGTCGAGCTGTCGCGCAACTTCGGCAAGGAGCTGGCGCTGACCGCAGGCCTTCAGCACAGCACCGGCCAAGCGGTCATCATGATCGACGCCGATTTGCAGCATCCGCCGGAACTGATCGGCGAAATGCTGGACAAGTGGCGCAAGGGTTTCGAGATGGTCATCGCCGTGCGCCGCAGCCGCGACGACGAAAGCGCCTTCAAGCGGGCCGGGGCGCGGGCGTTCTACCGCCTGTTCGCCCAGGTGTCGGAAGTCAGCCTGCCCCAGGGCGCCGGCGATTTCCGCCTGCTGGACCGCAAGGTGGTGGACGTGCTGAACGCCATGCCCGAGCACACCCGCTTCATGAAGGGCCTGTACGCCTGGGTCGGCTTCCGCCAGACCTCCATCCCCTATGACGTGGC
>JACMKT010000088.1 GCA_014380005.1 Rhodospirillales bacterium | reverse complement strand
GTGGCGTCACGGGTGATGCCGGCATTGTTCACCACGATCTCAACCGGGCCGATTTCGGCGGAAATCTTCGCAAGGGCGGCTTCGCACTCGCTAAAGCTCGACACGTCGAAGCGATAGGTGGGGATACCGGTCTCTTCGGTGAATTGGCGGGCGGCGTCCACATTACCAAAATAATTGGCAGCCACACGGTAACCCGCATTCTTCAACTGGAGGGAAATGGCGCGGCCAATGCCGCGAGTGCCACCGGTAACTACTGCAACACGCCCCATGGGTATTCTCCTGTCTTTCTAGGTGGCCGGTTATTCCGGCCTGCTTCGTTTCCACCCGTTTATTGAACGGGGAGCGCCGGGCGGGCACCCTCCCCGTATTGGTCAGGACCGGGGGCGAGCCCCCGGCCCTGCAGTTTTACACTATCAACGCTCGACGCAGAGCGCGATGCCCATGCCGCCGCCGATGCACAAGGTGGCGAGGCCCTTCTTGGCATCGCGCTTGGCCATTTCGTGCAGCAGGGACACCAGCACGCGGCAGCCCGAGGCGCCGATGGGGTGACCCAGAGCGATGGCGCCGCCATTGACGTTGACCTTGGTCAGGTCCCAGCCCATGGCCTTGTTCACGGCCATGGCTTGGGCGGCGAAGGCTTCGTTGGCTTCGATCAGATCCAGGTCCTGGTGGTTCCAGCCGGCCTTCTTCAGCGCCTTCTGCGACGCCGGGATCGGGCCGCAGCCCATGACCTTGGGGTTGACGCCGGCGGTGGCCCAGCCGGCGATTCGGGCCAGCGGCTTGATGCCGCGCTTGGCGGCTTCGGCGGCGGTCATCAGCATGACCACGGCGCCGCCGTCATTGATGCCCGAGGCATTGCCGGCGGTGACGGTGCCGTCCTTGCTGAAGGCCGGGCGCAGCTTGGCCATGGCTTCCACCGTGGCGCCGTTGCGCACGTATTCGTCGGTGTCGAACAGCTTCTCTTCCTTCTTCACCACGATCTTCACCGGGGTGATTTCGTCCTTGAAGCGACCGGCCTTGATGGCGGCTTCGGCCTTGTTCTGCGAGGCGACGGCGAATTCGTCCTGCTGCTCGCGGGTGATCTGGAATTCCTTGGCCACGTTCTCGGCGGTGATGCCCATGTGGTAGCCGTTGAACACGTCGGTCAGGCCGTCATTGATCATGGTATCGACGAAGCCCATGGGGCCCATCTTCACGCCGCCGCGCAGGTAACCGGCATGCTGCGAGTTGGACATGCTTTCCTGACCACCGGCGATGACGATGCCGGCGTCGCCAGCCAGGATGGACTGCATGCCCAGGGCCACGGCGCGCAGGCCCGAGCCGCACACCTGGTTGATGGTCATGGCCGAGGATTCCATGGACAAGCCGGCATTGAGGGCGGCCTGACGGGCGGGGTTCATACCGTTGCCGGCAGTGAGAATCTGGCCCAGCAGGACTTCGTCCACCTCGCCGGCTTCCACACCCGCGCGCTTCAGAACTTCGCGGATGACGATCTCACCCAGCTGCGCCGCCTGATAACCGGAAAGCGACCCGCTGAACGATCCGATGGGAGTGCGGGTGGCGGCGGCGATAACGATATCGGTCATTAATTATTCTCCTTCTTGGACGTTACCGGCGGCAATCCCAACGGAATTAGCCGCAAGTCTCTTAGTACGGCGGTCGCACTACGCGCAACCCGCCTATTGCACTGCCGCACGGACTAACCATTTGGCGAGGGGGCCATAGACTTCCGTCTTAGCCCGCCCCGATAACAGCATTCCCACATGGCCTCCTCGCACGGACATGATCCGCGCTCCGGGGATCGCTTCGGCCAACGGCCGCGAGGATTCCGGCGGCACGATGCGGTCGCGTTCGGGGATCACAACAAGGGTGGGCATTTCCAGGCGTTCGGGCAATACCGGTTCCCCGGCAATGCGCCAGACCCCCTCCTTGGTGTCGTTGGTGCCGTACCAGCCGAACAGGCACTCGCGCGCTACCGGCCCGGCCAGGGCGACGCCGTCATTGGCCCAATCCTCCAGCGCGACGAAATCGCGCGCCCGGGCGCTGCGTTTCTTCAGCCGGGCGAAGGCGGCGAATTTGCGGGACACCAGATTGGGGTCCAGGCTGGCGAACATGGTTTGCAGCAAATCCACCGGCAACGCGCCCGAGGCTTCGATCAATCCGCCCAGGGGCACCCCCAGCGCACGCATCAGCGGGCCGTTGGCGGCAGAGGCGGCGTGGAAGTCCCACGGCGTCGCCATCAGCGTCAGCGAGGCGACCAGATCGGGCCGGCGCAAGGCCAGCGCCAAGGCCAGATTGCCGCCCATGCAATAACCCACCACCGCCACCTTGCGCTTGGTCTCGGTGGCGATCACCTCCAGCGCCGCTTCCAACCGTCCGGCCACGTAATCGGACAGGGTGAACCCGGTTTCCTCCCGTCCGGGGGCGGACCAATCCACCAGGAACGGCGCCAGCCCGCGGGCGGCGAAATAGCGCATCAGGCTGCGCCGCGGGGTCAAATCCAGGATATAGGCGCGGTTGACCAAAGACGGCACCACCAGCACGGGCTGCCCCTCTTCGCGGGCGCCGCCATGATCCATGCGGTAATCGCGCAGCTTGGTCGTGCCCTCTTGCCACAGCACCGGCACCTCGGGCAGATCGCGCTGATAGGGGTGGCGGCGATAGGCCTCGATGCCGGCCAGCATGTCTTCGTGGCGAGCCAGCCCTTCGGCGGCCAGGGCGGTGTCCAGCTCAGCCCAGGCGTTTGGGCCGGCGGCCTCCAGGCTTTTTCGCAGGGCTTCCGCTTCCGCCGCCAAATTGGGCTTCCAGGGCAGCGAGCCGTTCTTCAACAGCGGCAAGGCGGCGCGTGAGCCCATCAACGTCGACGCATGTGCCATCAGATGCAGCGGCAGCGGCCTGGGGCCGGGGCGTGCTGGTGTCTGTTGGGGGGGGCGGCGTTCCGGCATCGGCTGATCGCGCCTCGTTAACAGGACGTCCCGCGCTGGCGGCTGCCGCTTGCAGCAACGCGGCGGGCATCTGGGTCATCATGGTGATGCCCTGAGCCATCGCGTCCGCAAGCGCCGGATCATTCGCCATCGCGGTCACCTGTTCCTGCCACAGGTCGAGGTAACGGCGCGCAAGCGCCCTGAAATCCGGCGGCGCATCAGACATGACTAAAGTGTACCCCACGGTTGTTTGTTTGACCAGAGCGCGAGCGCGCCGCTCTGTTGCACCGGCGTTAAAAATATGTTGCCAATCCTCGCGAATGGGAAAAATCTGATAGCATTAGAATCCATAAGCCGAAAACGGAAGCGACGCCAAGATGTCCGAAGCCCAGAATGCAGCCCCCCAGGCGCCGATCACCATTAAGAAGTATGCCAATCGGCGGCTCTACAATACGGCTACGTCTAGTTATGTGACGCTCGACCATCTTGCGCAAATGGTCAAAGACGGCGCCGACTTCGTAGTCTACGACGCCAAGACTGGCGACGACATCACCCGTTCGGTGCTGACCCAGATCATTGTCGAGGAAGAAGGCAAGGGCGGTCAAAACCTGCTTCCCATCAGCTTCCTGCGTCAGATCATCGGCTTCTATGGCGATTCCTTGGGCGGTTTGGTGCCGCGCTATCTGGAATATTCCATGTCGTCCTTCTCGCGCAATGAAACGCAAATGCGCACCTATATGCAGAACGCCCTGGACGGCCTGTTCCCGTTCAACCCGTTCGAGGAGATGGGCAAGCAGAACATGGCCTTCTTCGAAAGCGCCATGAAGATGTTCTCGCCCTTCTATCCCCACGGCGCCGACGGCGCGGTCCGCCCCGGCGATCCGCAGACCGAGCCCCGGCTCGAGGATCTGCAGGCCAAGATCAACGTGCTGCAGCGCCAGATCGAGGACATTTCCAAAAAGAAATAGGCTTTCAGCCCCTGCGGGTGAGGGAGATCGTCTTATTGCCCGCCGCCGTGCCATGGGCGTAAGCTGTCATGCGCAGGGGCGTCCCAACTGGGGGGCTCTGGCCTGGAGGTTGCGGTGAGCGATTTGGGAATGACGACCAGTCAGGTTGGTGGAGCGGGCGCCTATGCCCGTGCCGCCATGCTTGGCCCCGTCATCCCGGTGCGCATTATCGACCCGACGCGCCAGCGTTTCCAGGTCAAGCCCGAGGCCGAGCAGGCCAATGGCCAGCCCACCGCAGCCCAATCGGCGGCAGATCAATCCGACGAACAAGCGGCCCTTTCCAGCACTGGTGAGGATTCCTCCCGTGGATCGCGCGGCGGTTTCGGCCTGCTGGGTGCCTTCACCTCGTTCCTGGTCCGCATGTTCGCCCAGCCCGAGACCGAGGCGGCGGCGCCCACCGCCACCGTGCAGGCCGGCATTCAAGCCTATGCCCGCTCTGCCGGCCCCATGCCGGCCAATGAGAATGGCGTCGAAGTGATGTCGCCCTCATTCCCGCGCCTGTCCTCCGGGCGCGCGGTGGATTTGACCATTTAGCAGGCTGCGGGAAAAAGCCAAATTTCCTCGTCATTCCCGCGAAAGCGGGAATCCATGCATCCGGCGGCACAGCATATGATGTCAAATAGCGCAGCTCGCCCCAACATGGACCCCCGCTTTCGCGGGGGTGACGAGATGAAGGGTGGCGGGAAGAGTTTTTCCGCAGCCTGTTCGGTCTGAAGCCCAATCGGAAAGCCCCAGTGCGGCCCAATGGCAATGATGCCGCATCCGCACTCGACTATCCTTTCGATTTCGGTTCTCCACACTGGTATTACCGCGACAGCGGATGCATATACCAGACGTGAGTAAACGGGCTGTTCCTAGGCAACCCCCGAAGCAGGACCCGCCACTCCCGTGCCCAAGGATGGCAATCGGGCGACAAGCGCGCTGGTTGCTTAGCCTCTAGTGAAATATAAACGAAATACAAGGCGTGTAAGTTAGAGGCTTTATAAGTTACGCCATACGCAGGGTCAGTGAATGAATAATCGGGTTGCCTGGGTAGCTAATTCAGACTATGGACAGGGAAAAGGTAGCCATGCCTGATACAGCGGATGACACCCGCCAATATGACGGTGCAACCCAAGTTCAGCCGAGTACGATGACTGCAAAGACTGATGAAAAGCCGGCGCGGCCAGCCAATCGTGCCAACGACACCGATCGTCACGTGGGCGCCCGCATCCGTGAGCGGCGTATCATGCTGGGCCTGTCCCAGCAGCAGATGGCCGACTTGATTGGTGTGACATACCAGCAGGCCCACAAATACGAACGCGGCATCAACCGCATTTCGGCGGGCCGCTTGTATGAAATCGCCCAGGTTCTCGGCGTGCCGGTCAGCTACTTCTTCGAAGGGCTGGACAATAAGCGCGCCGCTGACCTGACGTCGCGTCAGCGCATGTGCCTCGAACTGGCCCGCAACTTCTCGAGCATCAGCAACGAGAAGCACCAGGAGGCGCTGTCGCAATTGGCCCGGGCGCTGGCTGCGGAAGCCTGACGCACGGCTGGCCTTTTACGAAGGGCGGTCCAGAGGGACTGCCCCTTCGTTCTGTCTCTCATTGCAATTTTAGGTTGTCAGTCGGGCCAGCGCCCAAGCCGCGGCGTCCTGAATAACCGGATCGGGATCGGCCAGCAGGGGGCGGGCGGCGGCGGCAAGGGCGGGCTCATTGCTATTGCCCATGGCGATCAGCACATTGCGCACGAAACGGCTGCGGCCAATGCGTTTGACCGGTGATCCGGCGAAGACCTCGCGGAAGCCCGCATCATCCAGTTGGGCCAGATCGGCCAAGCGCGGCGCGGTCAGTTCCACCCGCGGCAGGAAATCGGGCTCCGTGGTGGCTTGGGCGAATTTGTTCCACGGGCACACTGCCAGACAATCGTCGCAGCCATAGATGCGGTTACCCATGAGCGGGCGCAGCTCGTCGGGGATCGGCCCCTTATGCTCGATGGTCAGATAGCTGATGCAGCGCCGGGGCTCCACCCGCCCGAAGCCCTCGATGGCGCCGGTGGGGCAGGCGTTCTGGCAGGCAATGCACTGGCCGCAATGGTTGGGCTCGGGCGGGTCGGGCGGCAGGTCAAGGGTGGTGTACACCTCGCCCAGGAACAGCCAGCTGCCGAAGCGGCGCGACACCACATTGCTGTGACGGCCCTGCCAGCCCAGGCCCGACTGGCCGGCCAGCGGCTTTTCCATCACCGGCGCGGTGTCCACGAACACCTTGAGGTCGCCGCCTAAGGTTTCCACCATCCAGCGCGCCAAAGCCTTCAGCCGCTTCTTCACAAGGTCGTGATAGTCCTTGTTGCGGGCATAGACGCTGATGGCGCCCCGATCGGGCCGGGCGTTGATGGCCAGCGGGTCGCCATGGGGGCCGTAATTGCTGCCCAGCACGATGACCGACCGCACCTCGGGCCACAGGCCTTGGGGGGCTTCCCGCCGCTCCATGGTCTCTGCCATCCAGCCCATCTCGCCGTGGCGGCCCTCGGCCACATAGGCACGCAGGCCGTCGCCCCACTGACCGGTGGCGGGGGCGAAGCCGATGGCGTCGAAACCTAATTCCAGGGCTTTGGCGCGGATGGAATCCTTGATGACCTGCATAAGCTCACCACAGAGACCCTCACTTAATCGTCACACCGGACAAGCGCAGCGCAGATCCGGGGGCCATGGTGGCGCACCCAACATGGATTTTATCTATAAGGAAAATTGGCGGAGGAGGTGGGATTCGAACCCACGATAGGCTTTTGACCTATACACACTTTCCAGGCGTGCGCCTTCGACCGCTCGGCCACCCCTCCGCACCGTCATTTCCCCTGACGGGGCTGACGAAGCGCGGAAAATACACAAACAGCGGCAGGGCCGCAAGCATGCTCTTTCACTGTCTTTACATGAATCGCAAACAAGGCGAGGCGGAAAAGCGTTGAAATTTATCCGCCTCGGGTGCAAACCTTACAAATCAAAGGGTTTTATGACAAAAGTGCACCGGGGTGGGGCAATGCTGTTCGGTCGTATTATGGGGTGGGTTCTGATTGGTTTGACCGTCATCATGGCCTCTGCCGATGCGGTTATGGCGCTGGGGCCGGCGGATTATACCGGGATTATCACCGCCGACGTGGTGACCTTGCTGACCGGCGGGGGGCCGGAGTTTGGGGCCACGCCGTCGGTCTTCGCCAGGATGGAAGCCATGGTGCTGGATTTGCCGGCCTGGGTCGCCATGGGCGGTATGGCCACTGCCCTGCTGGTGGGCTGCCGCAAGCGCACCCGCCGCCATCGGTTCCGCCGGGCATAAATAAAGGTTTCACCACAAAGACACAAAGGCGCGCCGGTGGCGTGACCCAAGCGGTCGGTAACCCGGCAGGACAGCCTTGGTGTTCTTTGTGGTGAACAACAAAAAGGCCGCCAAGCATGATGCTGGCGGCCTTTTCATTTTCACTGAAGCGTCAGTCGTCGCCCATCTTCAGCGCCGCCAGGAACGCACTCTGCGGGATTTCCACCTTGCCGAACTGGCGCATGCGCTTCTTGCCTTCCTTCTGCTTGTCCAGCAGCTTGCGCTTGCGGCTGGCGTCGCCGCCATAGCATTTGGCGGTCACGTCCTTGCGCAGGGCGGCAATGCTCTCGCGCGCCACGATGCGCCCGCCGATGGCGGCCTGGATGGCGATCTGGAACATCTGGCGCGGGATCAAATCCTTCAACCGGGTGCAGATGCTGCGGCCACGGGATTCCGCGTTGGCGCGGTGGACGATGAAGGCCAGGGCGTCCACCGGCTCCTGGTTGACCAGGATTTGGACCTTGACCAGATCGCTTTCGGCATAGCTGTCGATTTCATAATCGAAGCTGGCATAGCCGCGGCTGATGGATTTCAAGCGGTCGTAGAAATCGAACACCACTTCGTTCAGCGGCAGCTTATAGACCGCCATGGCGCGGTTGCCCGCATAGGTCAGGTCCAGCTGCTGGCCGCGCCGCTCGGTGCACAATTGCAGGATCGAGCCCAGATACTCGTCGGGCACCATGATGGTGGCCTTGATCCACGGCTCTTCCACATGGTCGATGCGGGCGGGGTCGGGCATGTCGGCGGGGTT
>JACMKT010000087.1 GCA_014380005.1 Rhodospirillales bacterium | reverse complement strand
AGGGCACTAAGGGCACGAAGCTATCTGCCGGGTGGCAGGGCCGGTGCGCTCTGGCATGTCGTCTTGGTGTTCTTGGTGCCCTTGGTGGTGAAACCTGCAGCGTATCCCCACATAGGCTCCCCGGAATTCCGTGATGAACCAATTAAGGGCGCCAAACGCCGCCACAAGGTTTATCGCGGCCAAGGCCGGATGAAATAGTTCCCGCCGCCCGCGCGCTTGGGTAGACTCCGGCTTCGTTGCGGGAGAAAGCGGTATGGCGCGGATCGTTGTGGTGGGAAGCGTAGCCTCGGACGAGGTGGTGCGGCTGACCGGTCGATGCCGTGAAGGCGCCCATCTGAACGGTGTGCTGGGCGAAACCCGCCTGGGCGGTGGCGGGGCCAACAGCGCGGTGGCCCTGGCCGCAGCCGGTCATCACGTCACTTTGGTGACGGCGGTGGGTGAGGACGAGGCCGGGCGCTGGCAGGTGGCGCAACTGACTGCCGCTGGCGTGGACGTCTCCGCCATCCGCAAGGTGGCCGGCCCCAGCACCCGCTCCATCCTGCTGATCGACCCTGCTGGAGAGCGCACCATTGTCAATCTGGGCCGGGTGCAGGAACCCGAGCCGCCGCGCCGTTTGCTGGACCTATTCGCCGATCTGGTCTATGTGCGCACCCGCTCAACCACATTGGCGCCGCTGCTGGCCGACATGGTGGGGCGCCAGCCCATTATCGCCCACATTCCGCCCCTGATGGCCGGCATCTTCCCCGCCCATGTGGTGGTGGCGTCGGAATCGGATTTGGATGCGGATGCATTGGCTGACCCCATGGCGGCGGCCCGCATGGTGGCCGGCCCCACTTTGGATTGGATGGTGCTGACGCGGGGCGATGCGGGAGCGGAAGCCTTCGGCCCCCGCCATTTGACCCAAGCCGCCGAGACCGTGGCGGCAGTGGACACCACCGGAGCCGGCGACGCTTTTGCCGCCGGTTTGTGTCATGCCTTGTCGGGCGGTGCCGACATGCCCGCCGCCCTGGCCCAGGCGGTGCGCTGGGGTGCCGCCAAGGTGGCTCAACAGGGTTCGGCCCTGACGGGGGACAGTGTCAGGGCCGTGTTGTCGGCCTGACTATTCCGCCGCCTTACGCATGTCGCCTTGGTCCTGATAGGCCAGATGCCAAGCGAACGCCTTTTCCATGCAATGGGGGGTATGACCGCCGCGCGAAGTCGCCTCAGCCACGTAATCGCGGGCCATATCCTTATAGGCCGGGTGGCAGCAATTCTCGATGATCAGCTTGGAACGCTCGCGCGGGGCAAGGCCGCGCAGGTCGGCAAGGCCCTGCTCGGTGACGATCAAATCCACGTCGTGCTCGCAATGATCCACATGGGTGACCATGGGGACGATGGACGAGATTTTACCGCCCTTGGCCACGGACTTAGTGACGAACACCGACATATAGCAGTTGCGGGCAAAATCGCCCGAGCCGCCGATGCCGTTCATCATGTGGGTGCCGTTCACATGGGTGGAATTGACGTTGCCGTAGATGTCGGCTTCCAGGGCGGTGTTGATGCCGATCAGGCCCAGGCGGCGGATGACCTCGGGGTGGTTGGAAATTTCCTGCGGACGCAGCACCAGCCGGTCCTTGTACTTTTTCACGTCGCCGAAGAACTTCTTGGCGCAGGGGCCGGACAGGGACAGGGCCGAACCCGAGGCGAATTTCAGCTTGCCGGCGTCGAACAGCTCGAAGGTGGAATCCTGCAAGACCTCGGAATACATGGTCAAATCATGGAACGGGCTGTCGATGAAGCCGTGCATCACCGCATTGGCGATGGAGCCGATGCCGGCCTGCAAGGGTTGTAGGCTGGTGGACAGGCGGCCCAGCTTGACCTCGTGGCGGAAGAACTCCACCAGATGGCGGGCAATGGCGTTGGTGTCTTCGTCCGGCGGAGTGATGGTGGCGAAGCTGTCCACCTTTTCCGTGATGACGATGGCGGCGATCTTGGACGGGTCCACCGGGATATAGGGCAGGCCGATGCGGTCACGCGGGGTCATCAACGGAATGGGCTCGCGGTGCGGGCGCCGGGTCGGGATGTAGACGTCGTGCAGGCCGACCAGATCCATGCTTTGGTGGATGTTGATCTCGATGATGATTTTTTCCGCCAGCATGGCGAAGGTGGCCGAATTGCCGATGGAGCTGGTGGGGATGATGCCGCCGTCCTCGGTGATGGCGACCGCCTCGATCACCGCCACATTCACCGGCGGCAATTGGCGCGAGCGCAGCATTTCCACCGTTTCCGACAGATGCTGATCGACGAACATGACCTCGCCGGCATTGATGGATTTGCGCAGGACCGGGTCGGCCTGGAACGGGATGCGGCGCGACAGCACCTTGGCCTCGGCCAGCACCTTGTCGATGTCCGAACCCAAGGACGCGCCGGTCAGCAGGGTGATCTTCAGGGGCTGTTCGGTGGCCCGCTCGGCCAGGGCCATGGGCACCACCTTGGCGTCGCCCGAACGGGTAAAGCCGCTCATGCCGACGGTCATGCCGTCCTGAATGTGCATGGCCGCTTCCTCAGCGCCGACAACCTTGCCCCACAGCGACTTCAAGCCGATCCGGTCACGATACATCCCTGTCCCTCACGTCCATAAGACCAATGACTGGGGCAACCGTAAGGTTAGGGGCGCGGCTATGCATAATGCCAAGGACGCGCTGGGCTAGGGCGTATTTGGCTGTTGCAATTTCAAATATCGGGCGCTAATTAAAACGATTTTGCGCGCTGGCCCCCATTTTCTTGCGAATAAGAATAATATGGGTGTGCGGGCGTTTTTGGCTTGCACGCAAGCATTCATCGGATAAAGTCCGGCCCTTCGCGTCAGGGGGCTGATGCGGGAAAAGGGGCGGTCGCTGTCATGGCGACCGCCCCTTTTTAATTTTTAGAGTCACCACCTAGGGCACCAAGAACACCAAGCTATCTGCCGGGTGGCTGGCCGGTTGCCTTGCGGCACGCCGTCTTGGTGCCCTTAGTGCCCTTGGTGGTGAAATGCTTACAAAATGCTCTGGCCCGTCTTCGCCCAATCGGCGCAGAACGTTGCCAAGCCCTTTTCGGTCAGCGGGTGCTGGTACATTTGGCGCAGCACCGACGGGGGCATGGTCACCACATGGGCGCCCAGGCGGGCGGCGTCGGTGACGTGCATGGGGCTGCGGACCGAGGCAACCAGCACGTCGGTGGTGAAGTCCGGGTACTGGGCATAGATCTCGACGATGTCCGAGATCAGCTGCATGCCGTCCTGGCCCACATCGTCCAACCGGCCCACGAAGGGCGAGATGAAGGCGGCGCCGGCCTTGGCCGCCAGGATCGCCTGATTGGCCGAGAAGCACAGGGTGACGTTGACCATGGTGCCGTCGTCGGACAGGACCTTGCACACCCTCAGGCCATCGGGGGTCAGCGGCACCTTGACGGTGACGTTGGGGCGCAGGCCGGCCAGCTTGCGGCCCTCGGCCAGCATGGTGTCATAATCGGTGGCGCCCACTTCGGCAGAGATGGGGCCAGGGATGATGTCGCAAATCTCGCAGATCACATCCAGGATGTTGCGGCCCGATTTGGCGATCAGCGACGGGTTGGTGGTGACGCCGTCCACCAGGCCGGTATCGGCCAGGGCCTTGATTTCGGCGACTTCGGCGGTATCGATGAAGAATTTCATGGGGCCTGTCCGTTGCTGGATGTCTGCGGCCAGGGTAGCGCCTGAAATCCCCCGGTCAAGCGACACGCATTTGAAGAATTGAGGTAACCCGCCTTGGCTGGTTTTCGCAGATGCGGTAGGGCCGGGGGTGCGCGCGTGCGGATTAGGGGAGCCCCGAATGAGGGAGGCTACCACTTTCGCGGCCATTTATTTCAAAGGTGGAGGGTGCATTCTTTCGTCATGGCAATTCCCTGGGGAGGGGCGCATGGACGAGGCTGAGATTGTCGATCAGGTGGATGATTATTGGGTGGTGGTGTCGCGCGGGCGGCGTTATTTCCTGCGCGACACGCAGTTCTGCAACAAGCAATATCCCCATGTGGGGCAAAGGGGCCTGCTGGGTTACGTGCAGCGCCCCGCGTCAAAAATGCTGATGTTCACCGACGGCGAAGCGTCGCTTTAAACCTTAGTCGGCGGCGCGTTTGAGCACTTCGGTGATGGTGACGGCCAGATGGTCTTCGACCACCACCACTTCGGCCTTGGCGATTTTTTTGCGGTTTACATACAGATCCACCGGATCGTTGACCTTGCGGTCCAGTTCCACCACGGCGCCGCGGCCTAGCTTCAGCAATTGGGCGATGGGCAAATCGGCGGTGCCCAGCACGGCATAGCATTCGACGGAAACGTCGTAGACGGCATCGTTGTTCGGCCTGTCGCCGACCATGGTATCGTCGCTGCTCATGGTGCTGGGCTCCTTCCGGGGTACATTTCTCTCCGTATTAAGGCACGGCAATGGTTAACGGGGTCTCTACGGCATCAGCACGTAATGGCCGGGGGCATCTTCCAGGGGCGGATAGCCCTTGTTCGCAGCACCCAGTTCCGGCGCCTTGATCTGGCCGGTGGAATGGCTGACCAGCCATTTCTGCCACGGCTCCCACCACGATCCCTCATGCCGGGGCGTCTGAGCCGCCCAGGAATCCGGATCGACATACTTGTCGGTGTCGGCGCGGGTGGCGATCTGGTACGAGCGGTGCTTGTGGCCGGGCTCGGACACGATGCCGGCATTGTGGCCGCCATTGCACAGGACGAAGGTCACGTCGGTGTCGGTCAGGATGCCGATTTTGTAGACCGACTTCCACGGCGCCACGTGGTCCTTGGTGGTGCCCACGGCGCAGATGGGGGCGCGGATATCGGTCAGGGCGATGGGGCGGCCCTCCACCGTATAGCGGCCCTTTGCCAGCGCATTGTTGAGGAACAGCCGGCGCAAATACTCGGTGTGCATCTTGAACGGCATGCGGGTGGCGTCGGAATTCCACGCCATCAGATCGCTGGACTGGTCGGTCTCGCCCAGGAAGTACTGACGCACCATGCGCGACCAGATCATGTCGTTGGAGCGCAGCAACTGGAACGCCCCGGCCATCTGCTTGGTGTCCAGATAGCCCTTGTCCCACATGATGTCTTCCAGATAGGTCACCTGGCTTTCATCGATGAACAGCATGATTTCGCCGGCATCTTCGAAATCGGTCTGGGCCGCCAGCAGGGTGACACTGGCAAGGCGGTCGTCGCCCTCGCGCGCCATGGCCGAGGCCGCCACGGACAGCAAGGTGCCGCCCAGGCAATAGCCCGCCGTGTGGATTTTCTGATCGGGCACGATGGCGCTGATGGAATCCAGCGCAGCCATGATGCCGTCGCGGCGATATTCCGCCAAGCCGGTGTCGCGGTCCTCGGCGCCGGGGTTCTTCCACGAGATCATGAAGACGGTGTGGCCCTGGGACACCAGCCATTTGACCATGGAATTGGCCGGCGACAAATCCAGGATGTAATACTTCATGATCCAGGCCGGCACGATCAGGATCGGCTCGGCATGCACGGTCTCAGTGGTGGGCGAATACTGGATCAGCTCGATCAGCTTGTTGCGGAACACCACCTTGCCCGGCGTGCAGGCCACGCCCTTGCCCACCTGGAAGCGCTCATCGGGGGCGTAGTCGCGGCCGGTCAGATTGCGCATCATGTCGTCGCACAGGTTCTGCCAGCCGCGCACCAGATTCTGGCCGCCTTGCTCCATGGTGACCTTGGTGACGTCGGGGTTGAGCAGGGGCGAATTGGACGGCGAGACCATGTCCAGCATCTGGCGGGCGGTGAATTCCACCACCTGCTGACGGTGCTTGCCCACGCCGCGCACGTTGGTGGTGGCGTAGTGCCACCATTGCTCGGTGTAGAGGAACGCCTGGGACATGACGTTGTAGGGGAATTTCTGCCATTCCGGGCTGGCGAAGCGGGAATCCTGGGCCAGCGGCACGAACGGGTCGGGGTCGGACCGGCCCATGAGCGAATCCAGCGTATAGCGGGTCAGCGGCAGCGCCTTGGCGGCGGCGTTCTGCGCCATTTCGCCCATCTTGCCCGGCGAGTTCAGCAGGTGAACCTGCCAATCCAGATAGGCCAGCAACAGCGAAGCCGGCGACAGCGCCCCGGTGAAACGGCCCTGGAAGGCATGCATCAGCCGGTCGGTGGATTCGGTGAAGATGGGGAAGGGGGTGTTGAATGCCTCGCTGGCCTGGGCCATGGCCATCAGCGGGTGGGGCGGCGCTTGTGGCCGGGCCGGGGCAGGGGCGGGAGTATCGCGGCCGCCATCGGGCAGCGCGGCGGTATCGCGCCGTTTGGTGCGGACTTCGTTCATAAACTTCCCCCTCGATCGGCATCAGGCGAGTGTTGCCTGCAACCAAAGTTATAGACCAGCCATCCGGCTGTGCTCATGACAATTTTGCAACAGCGAGATGGCTCATACGCACAGCAAGTTTTTACTGCGGCCAGTCTTGCCGCCTATTGAAAGGGAGGGAATGCCGCCAACGCTGGCGGTCTATGCGAAATTAAGCAAATTTGCTGGATTTGCACGCCACCCATCCTTATAGTTAAAATTGAGTTGAGATAGGCGAAAAATAATCATGGCCTTGAGTACCAGCAGAGTTTCGGCGAATGCATCGCCCGGTATGGCGGCGGCGGCTACGGCCCGCCCCGTCTCCGGCGGTCGCAACGTCGCCTCTGCCAACTCAAAGCCAGTCGACGAACTCGGTTTTTCCCAGCACATCGGCGTTAACGACAACGGCCTGTGGCGCTATGACGAAGAGACCCAGTTCGAATCCGACGCCGAGGGCCAGCCGCAACAACGCGGCACGCCGTTCATCATCCGCGCAGCCGCTGGCTTCAAGGTGGATTTGGCCGACGAGGCTACCGATCCCGGCGGCGGCGGGCGCTTCCTCAACGAAGTGATGCGCGGCATCGGCGTCTACGAATTCAACATGCGCGTGACCACTCCCGGTGCGGTGAAGCCGGGCAGCGTGTTCAATTATCGCAGCTGAAGACTCTCCTGATTCCGTCATGCCATGACGCAAAAGGGGAGGGAGCGGCCTTTCGGACCACTCCCCCATTTCCTCACATAGGCTTCAGACCCAGCCGCCCGAACAGGCTCTTATCCTGACCCGGTTTGGCGTTCTTGGCCGTCAGCAGCTTTTCGCCGCAGAAGATGGAATTGGCACCGGCCAGGAAGCACAGGGCCTGCATTTCCTCGGTCATGCCCTCGCGGCCCGCCGACAGGCGCACGAACGACTTGGGCATGATGATGCGGGCGACCGCGATGGTGCGGATGAAGTCGAAGCTGTCGGGGCGTTCGGCATCGGCCAGGGGCGTACCGGCGATGGGGATCAGCAGGTTGATGGGCACGCTGTCGGGGTGCTTGGGCATGTTGGCCAGGGTCAGCAGCATCTTGGCGCGGTCGATGCGGCCTTCACCCAGGCCGACGATGCCGCCCGAGCACACATGCAGGCCGGCATCACGCACCACGTCCAACGTGTCCAGGCGGTCCTGGAAGGTCCGCGTGGTGATGACTTCCTCGTAGTGTTCCGGGCTGGTGTCGATGTTGTGGTTGTAATAATCCAGGCCAGCTTCCTTCAGTCGGTTGGCCTGGAACTTGTCCAGCAGGCCGAAGGTGGCGCAGGTTTCCATGCCCAGGGCCTTGACGCCCTCGATCATGGCGACGGCCACTTCGAAGTCCTCGCCCTTTGGGCCGCGCCAAGCCGCGCCCATGCAGAAGCGCGAGGCGCCTTCTTCCTTGGCCTTACGCGCCGATTCCACGACCTCTTCCACCGCCATCAGCTTTTCTTTTTCCAAGCCGGTGGCGTAATGGGCCGATTGCGGGCAGTACGAGCAATCTTCCGGGCAGGACCCGGTCTTGATGGAGATCAGCCGCGAGACCTGGATTTTGTTGGGATCGAAATTGGCGCGATGGATGGTCTGCGCCTCGAACATCAGGTCCATGAACGGTTTGGCGAACAGGGCCTCGACCTCGTCCACTGTCCAGTCGTACCGCAGTCCCGCTTCCGTGGGGGCCATTTTTGCCGCTGCCGTCACGTCACCAACCTCCTTAAAGCCTTACTTACGCTATGGTCTTTGCGTCCCTTGCAGGGTGCGCAGATTAGAACCGCGCACACCGCCTTTGCAACAGAAGCGAAAAGCCTCTAGAAAACCGGCCCATGTATGATCTCGATACACGGCTGAATTCAGCCCTTGACGAATTGGCGGCTCAAGGCCGGCGGCGCAGCCTTCGTGCGGTCGAACCGCTGGATGGCGGGCGCATCCGTATCCAGGGCCGCGAGATGATCAATTTCTCGGCCAATGATTATCTGGGGCTGTCGCGCCATCCTCAGGTGATCGAGCGGTCGCGGGAATGGGCGGCACGCTGGGGTGCCGGCAGCGGCGCCTCGCGCCTTGTCACCGGCCATCTGGACGCTTTGAGTGCCATCGAGGAAAAAATCGCCGCCGCCAAGGGGGTGGAGGCCGCCTTGGTGCTGGCTTCGGGCTGGCAGTGCAATGCCTCGGTCCTGCCGGCGTTGCTGGACCGGGCGCTTTGGGGGGCCGAGCCGCTGGTGTTCGCCGACCGGCTGAACCATGCCAGCCTGCATCTGGGCTGTCAGGTCGCCGGTGCCAAGCAGAACCGGTTCCGCCATAACGATCTGACCCATCTGAAAGAGCTGCTGCACCGCACCGCGCGTGAGACCGGCCCGCGCTTCATCGTCACCGAATCCGTGTTCTCCATGGATGGCGACGCTCCCGATGTGGACCAATTGGCCGCCATCGCCGAGGAATGGAACGCCGTTCTGTATCTGGACGAGGCCCACGCCACCGGCGTGTTGGGTGCCAACGGCTTCGGCCTGTCGGTGGGTGCCCATGTGGATGTGGCCATGGGCACGTTCTCCAAGGCCATGGGCAGCTTCGGCGCCTATGTGGCGTGCTCCAAGGCGGTGAAGGAGTATCTGGTCAACAAGGCGTCGGGGCTGATCTATGCCACGGCGCTGCCGCCCGCCACCCTGGGCGCCATGGATGCCGCCATCGATCTGGTGCCCACCATGGCCGCCGCCCGCACCCGTCTGCGTGCCATGTCCGACCATGTGCGCGCCCGCTTCCACGATGCCGGGCTGGACACCGGTGCGTCATCCACTCAGATCGTGCCGGTCATCCTGGGTGAGGAAGAACTGACGCTGAAGGTGGCCGCAAAGCTGGAGGAACAGGGCCTGCTGGGCATCGCCATCCGCCCGCCCACGGTTCCCACCGGCACCAGCCGCATCCGCTTCGCCTTGTCCGCCGCCCATTCGGACAGCGACATCGAGCAATTGATTGAAGCCACCATCGCCGCCGTGAGGGCGCCATGACCATGCGCACCCTGGTGTTCGTCCATGGCTGGGGCTTCGACGCCCAATTCTGGCAGCCCGTGGCCGAGCGGTTGCCCGACTTCGCCCGCGTTTTCGTGGAATTCGGCTTCCACACCGCCCAGCCGCACCACCCCAAGGTGCCCGGCGCCATCGTCGTCGGCCATTCCATGGGCTTCCCCTGGGCGCTTGCCAATGTGCCGCGTCCATGGGCTGGGGCCATCGCCGTCAACGCCTTCCCGCGCTTCACCCGCTCGCCCGATTATGTGGCCGGCGTGGCCCCGCGCATGGTCGAACGCATGCTGGCCAAATTCGCCGACGAGCCGGCGGCGGTCACCAAGGACTTCCTGGAACGCTGCGGCGTGGATGAGCCCCAGGTGGATGACATCAAGCCGGCCATTTTGAGCGAAGCGCTGGCGTGGCTGGCGGTGTGCGACGAACGCCGCTCCCTGAAAGATCTGGGCTGCCCGGTGCTGGCCCTGGCTGGCACCCGTGACGCCATCGTGCCCGAATCCATGAGCCGCGATGCCTTTGCCGGCTGGCCCCTGGTGTTGGCGGAAGGGGCGGGCCACCTGCTTCCCCGCAGCCATCCCGAATGGGTGGCAAGCCAAATCCGCCTGTTCTCGGCATCGCTGAAATGACCCGCAAGCAAACGGTGGCTGACGCTTTCGGTGCGGCTGCCTCCACCTATGACAGTTCCGCCCAGGCGCAAAGCCGCGCCGCCGATGGTGTGGTCGATCTGGTGATGGGCCGGACCTTGCCGCAGAACCCTTGCGTGCTGGAAGTGGGCTGCGGCACCGGCCTGCTGACCCGCAAGCTGCTGCCGAAAGTGGGCGGCGATTGGCTGGTGACCGATTTGTCTCCCGCCATGGTCAAGGCGGCAGAGGCCACTACAAGTGCGACTAACGCGACCTTCCGGGTCATGGACGGCGAACACCCCGACGTGCCCACCGGCCTGTTCGATCTGGTGGTGTCCAATCTGGCGGCGCAGTGGTTTGGCGACCTGGGCCGGGCGCTGAACCAGTTGCAGGCCTGTTTGAGCCCCGGCGGTGTGCTGGTGCTGTCCACCCTGGGGCGCGGCAGCTTCAAGGAATGGCGTGCGGCGCATGAGCAGCTGGGCCTGTCCTGCGGCGTGCCGCTTTACCCCATCGCCGAGGAACTGGCGGCGCTGCTGCCGGCTTGCGCGCAGGTGACGTCCGAGCAGGTCATCATCGGCCATGCGGATGGTCATGAGTTCGTGGACTCGCTCAAGCGCATCGGCGCGGGCACCCCCAATTCCGGCCATGTGCCGTTGAATCCTGGGGCCTTGCGCAAGGTGCTGCGGGCCATGGGGGCGCCGGTCGCCATCACCTACGACATCCTTTACGCCGTCGTGGAGGCCCAGTAACCATGCGCGGCGTATTCGTCACCGGCACCGATACCGATGTGGGCAAGACCCTGGTCAGCGCGTGGCTGGCTCATTTCTGGCAGGCCGATTATTGGAAACCGGTGCAGACCGGCGCAGGCGAGGGCACCGATTACGCCACGGTGGCGAAATTGGCGCCCAGCGTGACCATCCATCCGCCCGCCTATGTGTTCCAGGCGCCATTGTCGCCCCACGAGGCCGCCCGGCGCGAGCGCGCCCGCATCGATCTGTCCGCCTTGGTGCCGCCTGCGACCGCGCGGCCTTTGGTGGTGGAGGGGGCTGGCGGCGTCATGGTGCCGTTGAACGAAATGGCGCTGACGGTGGATTTCATGGAACGCCTGGGCCTGCCTGCCTTGGTGGTGGCGCGCTCAAGCCTGGGCACCATCAATCACACGCTGATGACGCTGGAAGTGCTGCGGCGGCGCCACATTCCCATCCTAGGCGTGGTCATGAACGGCCAGAAGAACCCCGGCAACCGCCAAGCCATCGAACATTTCGGCGGCGTGCCGGTGCTGGCGGAAATTCAGCCGCTATTCGCCGTCACCGCCTCGGTGATCGCCAGCCTGCCGCCCCCCGCTTTCGCCCCGCCGGGAGACTGATAGCCATGAGCACGCTGTCTTACGACGAGCTTCGCGCCCTGGACGCCCGCCATGTCTGGCACCCGTTCACCCAGGCCGGCACCGCCCCGCCCGCCATCCTGGCTTTGGGCGGCAAGGGCACCACCATCTACGGCGCCGACGGCAAGGAATATCTGGACGTCTGCTCGTCGTGGTGGGTCAATCTGCACGGCCATGGACACCCCGCCATTGCGCAAGCCATCGCCGATCAGGCCATGCGCCTGGAACAGGTGATCTTCGCCGATTTCACCCACGAACCCGCCGCCCGGCTGGCGGCGCGGGTTGCCCGGCGGTTGCCCGGCGATCTGGATCGGGTGTTCTTTTCCGATGACGGCTCCACCGCGGTGGAGGTCGCCCTGAAGATGGCGCGCCAGTACTGGAGCAACCAGGGCCAGGACCGCAAAGTGTTCGTCGCCTTCCACGGCGGCTATCACGGCGACACCGTGGGCGCCATGTCGGTCGGTCGGTCGTGCGGCATCTTCAGTGCCTGGGAAAACATGATGTTCCCGGTGGAAGTCGCGCCCTTCCCGGTCAGTTGGGACGACGATCCCGACGCCGAGGCCAAGGAGCAGCGCACCCTGCTGGCCCTGGACGAAATCCTGGAGCGCAATGCCGGCAAGGTTGCTGGCATCATCATCGAGCCGCTGATCCAAGGTGCCGCCGGCATGCGCATGTGCCGCCCGCACTTCCTGCGCATGCTGGAAAACCGGGCGCGCGAGGCCGGCACTTTGTTGATCCTGGACGAGGTGATGACCGGCTTTGGCCGCACCGGCGAGATTTTCGCCTGCGTCAAGGCCGGCATCCAGCCCGATATGGTCTGCCTGTCCAAGGGCCTGACCGGCGGCTTCCTGCCCATGTCGCTGACGGTGACGCGGGAATTCATCTATGAGGGCTTCCTGGGCATGGACACCGCCAAGGCGTTCCTGCACGGCCATTCCTATACCGCCAACCCGCTGGGGTGCGCCGCCGGGCTGGCCTCGCTGGATTTGCTGGAAGCGCCGGAATGTCAGGCCCGCATCAAGGCCATGGAAGCCATTCACCGCCAGCGTTTGCCCGGTATTGCCCGCCACAAGGGCGTGTCCAAGGCCCGTATCTGCGGCACCATCGCCGCCTTCGATCTGGCCGGTCAGGGTTATGGCGGTGCGCTCAGTAATCGGTTGAAGAACGAGTTCCTGGCAAAGGGCCTGCTGATGCGGCCCATGGGCGATGTGCTGTACCTGCTGCCGCCCTATTGCATTGAGGATATGGAGCTGCACCGTGCCTGGGATATTATCGACGGAGTAGTCTCCCGTCTTTAGAGGTACGCCATGCTGCGCATCGAGGAAATCGTCGGGGCCATGGACGACGAATTCCGGTACGCCCTCGCCGCCTTGAGCGATGAGCGGCTGATGGCGCTGAAGGCCGATCAGGCGGCATTGCGCCGCATGCGCCCGGTGGGGGTCTCCAACGCCGAAGCCATGGCCATGATCGAGTCCATCCAGCAGCAACGCGCCCGCAAGATCGAGCAGGATGCCGAGGCCGAGCGCAAACGGCTGGAGCGGGCGGCCAAGCGCAAAGCGGCGCCGCGCAAGAAGAAGCCGATGGCCGTGGCCGCGCCGGTGGTGGCTGAGCCTGAAGTGGTTGAGGTGTTGCCCGAACCTGAGCCCGAACCCGAGCCCGAACCTGAGCCCGAACCTGAGCCTGAGCCTGAGCCTGAGCCTGAGCCTGAGCCTGAGCCTGAGCCTGAGCCATTGGTTCAGCTATTCCCGGCCCCTGAGCCGCTGCCGCCCAGGGTGTGGCGCGGGCGGCTGCTCCTTGTGATCGTTCCGGTTCTCCTTACGGTGCTTGTCCTTCTCGCCGGGTAAGCGGGGCGGAACAAAGGATGGCGTCTTGCATTCATAGGGGTACGAACTGCCCATGGAGGAATGCAATGATCAAGGCCATCCCCGTCATGGCTGTGCTGGCGATCGCGGTCGCCACCCCGGCATTGGCGCAACAGCAAAATCCCTCGGACAATCCCGCCACCAATTCGCAGCCCAGCAGCCGCGAGGATGCGGATCAGCAGGCGCGCACGCCCGATGAGCGGTCCAGCGGCGAGATCGAGACCTTGCGTCAGCGCAGCATGAGCTCGCCCAACATCAAGGGTGAGGCGGTCCCGGAAAATCCTGCCACCGGAGTTCCTGCGCCCGAGGGCCGCGACGATCCCAAGCGGTTGGAAAGTGTGCCGAGACCCTGAATTTTACGCGGCGGGCAGGTCGCGGCGCGCAATAGGGGCGCAGCCCGGAACCATCGCCAGTGGCGGGCATTGATGGCGTGGGGTGGGTGGCCTTCCAGTGCTGCCCGCGCTCTCCAGGACACACATGCGGAGGAAAATCATGAAGAAGGCTCTTACCCTGGCCCTGCTCGGCGCGCTGGTGGTGAGTCCGGCCATGGCGCGCGGCATGGGCGAACAGCGTAGCGATATCCAGAGCGGCCAGCAAAGCAGCCAGTTGGATCAGAACACCACCCGTCAGGTTCAGCAGCAACTGCAGCAGCAGGGCTATGACGTGGGTCAGGTGGATGGCGTTTGGGGGCAGAAGTCGCGTCAGGCATTGATGAACTTCCAGCGCGATCAGAACATGCAGGCGACGGGCCGTCCCGATCAGCAGACCATGGCGGCCTTGGGCGTGCAGTCCGATAGCCAGCAGGCACAGACCCCGTCGGATGTGCGGCGCCAGGATCAGCAGCGTTCGCAGGACCAACAGGACCAGCAGGACCAGCGCGACAGCATGGGACGCTGATTGCCCTAGCTTGGGCGGGCAGTCATGCCCGCCCGACGCCGCAGTTCGAAGCGGTTTCCATTTTCGTCAGGAGGTGACCATGAAGACGTCCACCCTTGCCGTCCTCGCCCTGGGCGCCTTGGCAACCGCCCCGGCCTGGGCTCAGCAATCCAGCAGCGGCAATCCGCTCCCCTATCCCAGCACCACCCAGCGCACGCTGGACCAGAGCACCTATCTCAGCCCCGGCCAGCCTTTGGCCGCCGCCGAGACCACCCAGGCCTATGTGCCCAATAGCGACGTGGTGATGGCGGTAGAGCAGCGTTTGGCCCAATTGGGCTATAATGTTCAGCCCGACGGCCAATACGATGCCAATTTGAACAACAACGTGCTGCTGTTCCAATCCGATCACGGTCTGCGCCCCACCGGCAACGTGGATTTGGCCACCATCGGGGCCCTGGGCATCAATGTGGAACCGCGCGGGATGTCCACCGCCCAATCCCAATCCCAACCCGCCGCCGTCGCGCAGCAGACCGCGCAATTGCCGCCGGCCTATAACCAGATCATGGAGCGCAGCGAGCACATGAGTGCGCCCCAAACGCGGAATCAGGCCGGCCCGTTGGAAAGCACCAACGGGATCGAATTGTCGCCCAACGAAATCCAGGTTGGCGAACAGCCCCCCGCTTTCCCGCCCGGCTTCCCCACGGAAGACCTTTACGACTAGATACCTTGCGGCAACACCCGGCGGGTGTTGCCGCGTACCGCCTGCGAGCAGGTGTGCTCGCGCCCGGCCCATGACTATGGTCATGGCGGGATGTGCGGTCAGCGGGCTGGTGATCTCGCGGGCGTTGGCGCGGGTTTAAGCCGCCGCTTGCTGCTGCCGGTCTTCTTCAACGGCTATTTGGACGTTGAAGCAGCTTTGGCACCACAACACCGGCGCCAGCTTACGTTCACGGCTGACCCGGTGGCGGGTGTGTTTGCCACAGGCAGGGCAGTAGTGGAGTTCGTCTTTGTCGCTGGTCATAATGGCGTAAATATGCCGCTCGCGAGCCAGTTCTCAAGCGAAGCTATTGTGACGTTTATACGCTGATCGGAGGCGATCAGCGACGCACTCAGGCGCCGTGCGGGTTTCTCCGAAACCCTTGGCTCACGCGCCATAGGGCGCGCGGCGCAGTCGCGCCTAACCCAACCCCCATGAGTTCCACTCACGGGGATTGGGTCTTACTCCGCCACCGCCGTGCCCACGCCCTTGCTGTGCTTGCGGCCCAGGGCCACGGCGCGCAGGCGCTCGAACCACAGATACAGCACCGGGGTAATGTACAGGGTCAGCATCTGGCTGACGATCAGGCCGCCCACCACGGACAGGCCCAAAGGCTGGCGCAGCTCTGCCGCAGCACCGTGGCCCAGGGCGATGGGCAGGGTGCCCATGATGGCGGCCATGGTGGTCATCATGATGGGGCGGAAGCGTAGCAGGCAGGCTTGGCGGATGGCGTCATGGGGCGACAGGCCCTGGTGGCGTTGGGCGTCCAGGGCGAAGTCGATCATCATGATGGCGTTTTTCTTGACGATGCCGATCAGCATGAGGATGCCGATCATGGCGATGACCGACAGTTCCTGATTGAACAGCATCAGCGTCGCCAAGGCGCCCACCGCTGCCGAGGGCAGGCCGGACAGGATGGTGACCGGGTGGATCAGGCTTTCGTACAGCACGCCCAGCACCACATAGATGACCAGCACGGCGCCGATCAGCAGGATGCCCTGGTTGCGCATGGAATCCTGGAATACCTTGGCGGTGCCGGCGAAGGTGGGGTTGATGCCCGGCGGCATGTCGGCCTGAACCTGAAGCTGCTGGATGCGCGCCACCGCCTCGCCCAAAGCATGGCCGGGGGCGACGTTGAACGAAATGGTCACCGCCGGTAGCTGGGATTGGTGGTTGACGGTCAACGGCCCCACCTTGCGGCTGATGGAGGCCACCGAATCCAGCGACACCAATTGGCCGCCCGCCGCGCGCACCTTCAGCTTGGACAGGGCGCCGGTATCGGCCTGATAGCGCGGGTCCATCTCGACGATGACCTGATAATCGTCGGCGGGGGTGTAGATGGTGGAAATCTGCCGCGCGCCGTAGGACGAGTACAGGGTCGAGCGCACGTCCTCCAGCTTCACCCCCAAGGCGGCGGCCTTGTCGCGGTCCACATCCACCAGGGCCTGCGGGCTTTTGATCTGCAGGTCGCTGTTGACGTCCTGGAACAGCGGTTCCGCCGCCATGTGGGTCTGGATGCGCTCGGCAAAGCCGTGCAGTTCGCCCTGGTCGATGCCCTCAAGCGTATATTGGTACAGCGCCTTGGACGAACGCCCGCCCACCACAAGGTTCTGCACCGGCTGCAGATAGACGTTGATGCCGGGCAAATTGCCCAGCTTCTTGCGCAGTCCCTGGATCACCTCGGTCACCGGCGGGCGCTGGTCGCGCGGCACCAGATTGATGAACATGCGCCCGGCATTGGTGGCGTTGGACAGGCCCGACACACCCACTGCCGAGGTGACGGTCGCCACGTTGGGATCGGCCTGGACCACCAGCGCAATCTGCTTTTGCTGCTCGGCCATGGCCTGGAAGCTGATGTCCTGGGCGGCCTCAGTCAGCAGCAGAATCTGGCCGGTATCCTCGGTGGGGAAGAAGCCTTTCGGAATCGCGCCGAACAGCCATACCGTGGCGGCGATGGTGACGATGGTGGCACCCAGCATAACCATGCCGTGCAGCAGCACCCAATCCAGGCTGGAGCGGTAAGCGGCCAGGACGGCGTTGAAGCCGCGCTCCAGCATGCGCTCCACCGGGCCGGCCTTGGCGGCGTGTTCCGGGCGCAGCCAGCGGGCGCACATGGCGGGGGTCAGGGTCAGCGACACGATGGCCGAGATGACGATAGCCAGCGTCACCACCACGGCGAATTCGTGGAACATGCGCCCGATGACGCCGCCCATGAGCAGGATGGGAATGAACACCGCGATCAGCGACACGGTAATGGACAGGATGGTGAATCCGATCTCCTTCGAGCCCTTCAGCGCGGCCTCGAACGGACCCATGCCCTCGTCCACATGGCGCTGGATGTTTTCCAGCATGACGATGGCGTCGTCCACCACCAGACCCACCGACAGGGTCAGGCCCAGCAGCGAGATGTTGTCCAGGCTGAAGCCCAGCACCGACATGGCACCCAGGGTGGCGATCAGCGACACCGGCATGGCGATGGCTGGAATGATGGTGGCTGAAACCCGGCGCAGGAAGACGAAGATGACCATGACCACCAGCCCCACGGTCAAGGCGAAGGTGACCTGAACGTCCTCGATGGCCGCGCGGATGGAGACCGAACGGTCGTTCATCACATCGATCTTGATGGTGGGCGGCAGGCTGGCCTGGACGCTGGGCAGCAAAGCGCGCACGGAATCCACCACTTCCACCGTATTGGCGTCGGGCTGGCGCTGCACGGCGACGACGATGGCGCGGGTGCCGTTGAACCAACTGGCGGTGCGGTCGTTTTCCACGCTGTCGGCGACGTTGGCAACGTCTTTCAGGCGAACCGGCGCGCCGTCTTTCCACGCCACCACCAGTTCGGCGAATGCGGCGGCGTTGGGCAATTGAGGATTGGCTTGCAGGGTGATCTGCTGTTTGGGGCCGTTCAGCACGCCCAGCGGAGAATTGGTGTTGGCGGCGGTGATGGCCGCGCTCACATCGGATACCGCCAACCCGCGCGAGGACAAGGCATCGGGGTCCAGGCGGATGCGTACGGCGAATTTCTGGCTGCCATAGACCAGCACCTGGGCCACGCCGGTCAGTCGCGAAATCTTCGGCGTCAGGATGGTCTGGGCGTATTGGTCCAAGGTGGACAACGGAATGGTCGCCGAGGACAGCGCCATCAACACCACCGGGCTGTCCGCCGGATTGACCTTGCGGAAGGATGGCGGGGTGGTCATTTCCTCGGGCAGGCGGCGCTGGGCGCGGGCGATGGCGGCCTGAACGTCCTGAGCAGCGGCGTCGATGTTGCGGCTCAGCACGAAGCTGAGCGTGATGGAGGTGCTGCCCTGGCCCGAGGACGAGGTGATGTTCTCGATGCCCGAGATGGTGGAGAACTCACGCTCCAGCGGCGACGCCACCGACGACGCCATGGTCTCGGGGCTGGCGCCGGGCAGGCTGGCCGAGACGCTGATGGTGGGGAATTCCACATTGGGCAGCGCGGCCACCGGCAATTGGCGCCACCCGGCAATGCCGGCGAAGATCATCGCCAGCGTCAGCAGCAAGGTGGCGACGGGGCGGCGGATGAAGATGCCGGAGAAATTCATGACTTGGCCGCGGGCTTGCTGGGCAATGGCGCCTTTTCAACCACCTTGGCGCCGGGGGCTAGGCGCATCTGCCCCTCGATCACCACTTTCTCGCCCGCGTTCAGCCCGCTGCGGATGACGGCCACGCCGTCCAGGATGCGGTCCACGGTGACCGGGCGGATGTCGGCGGCATTGTCGGGGGTCACCACGAAGACATATTGGCCGGTCTGGCCGGTTTGCACAGCCTCTGCCGGCACGGTCAGCGCTTGGGCCTCGGTGCCCAGGGTCAGCGCCACGTTGACGTATTGGCCGGGCCACAGCCGGGTGTCGTCATTGGGGAAGGTGGCCTTCAGGGCGATGGTGGCGGTGGTGATGTCGATGGACGAATCCACGAAGGTCAGCTGGCCGATTGCGTTCAGTTCCGGGTCCGAGGCCGAACCCACCGTCACCTCCAGCGGACCGGCAGCCATGGCGGCGCGGATGCGGGGCAGGTGGTTTTCGGCCACGGCGAAGGCCACGGTGATGGGCCGCAACTGGGTGATGGTCACCATGGGCTGGCTGTCGCCCGGCTTGGCTAGGCTGCCCAGCTTGGCGTTGATGGCGCCCGTGCGGCCCGTGACCGGGGCTTTGATGAAGGCGTAGTCCAGCGCCAGTTTGGCGTTGTCGATGACGGCGTTATCGGCCTTGATGGCGGCCTCGTAAACGCCCACATCCGAGGTCAATTGCTCCACCTTCTGCCGGGTGGCGGACCCCGATTGCAGCAGGATGGAGTAACGCTCCAGATCACGCTTGGCCCGCTCCAACTGCGCCTTGTCGCGGGCCAGACTGGCCTCGGCGGATCGGCGGGCGGCTTCGGCGGAACGGTAATCCAGGGTGAACAGGGGCGCGCCTTCGCGGACTTCCTGCCCTTCGGTGAAATGCACCTTGACGATCTCGCCCTCGACGCGCGGGCGCACCGGCACCATGGACAGGGATTGCACATTGCCCACCGCGCCGATACGCACCGGCATGGGCTTGGCCTCCACCGCCCGCGTCACCACCGGCTGAGGGCGCACCTCGGCAGTGGCGGCAGGCGGCGGGGCCTTGTGGCTGATGACGTACCACCCGCCACCCAGGGCAGCGAGGATCACGGCGGCGATGGCGAGGCGGCTGTTCTGCATGATGACTCAGTCATCGCCCCGCGCGGCTGTTTAGTCAATTGTGGAAAGGTAACGGAGGGTAACGGGGGTGGTGAGCGTATGCGCCGGGCGGGGCTGTGGATTTTGGGACACGAATGAAAACGAATGGAACAGAGCAGGCGACACCGGTGGTGCGCCTAGAATTCGTTCTTATTCGTTTTCATTCGTGTTTTCTTAGTGCGGCGGAAAAGTCAGCGGAGAGTTGGAGTTAGTCCGCTGACCAACGGTATTCAAATGCATCCTGTGGCAGCATGGCAGCGGCATTCAGCTTCTTCTTCATGTCTGCTCCACCAGGCATGACATTCAGCATATTGAAGTAGTTTCGGATGGCCATGTTTATGTTTGATAAGCAGCCCTTGGTCTTGACCCAGTTCTGGGGGCTGAACACGCGGTTGGACGGCTGCGGTTCATTCGCAGCCGCTTCAAGAGCCATATTTAAGCTGGTCCCGCCAAGCCGGACAATTTCATCAACCATGCCAACGGCTTCCGCAGCCATCCATGCCCGAGCGGGGCTTGGAACTCGATCTGGTTGATTGCTGGAAATCGAAAAACACATAGCAACAGCATAAAGGTGATGATATGGCGCATAGGCCTTCATCGCCAGCAACGTCTCGTTCAAGCTGAGGGGGTTTTCGGCAGCCCATACACGCCGAATGGCCTTCATCCACTTATTCAGGGCCATAACGTTCTCGACCGGATAGTCTTTGTTCTTAAACAAAGTTTCAAAGTGTTTGTCGAAAATCTTCGTTTCACCATAGGACAGGTTCGGCCTAAGAGTCTGCCACGCAATCAACGTCTTTGCATATTCGGAAAGATCCACGACCTCATTCTTGTTTCGATCGGCGGGGGCAACTTCGCCTCGTTTTGTTATGAAGTAACCATTAGGGTATTTCAGTTCGAAAGTTTTTTTCAGTGCCAGCACCCGCTTGTCATTACTGCGCAGATCACGCGCTTTGACGGCGCTTTGGGAGTTTGTATTGATTGAAATCTTGTCTGCGCGATCACGTTGCGGAATTTCATAGAACCGAAATAGGATGAAGGCGTCATCCGCTTTTTTTACAGTCTCAGAGCATGATAGGATGGTATTTAGAGATTGACATCCATTGACAACGCTTAAGCCATGTAGTGAAAGTGACTGCGTCACGGTGTCCAATTTCATTTTGTTGCAAAGCGCTGTGACGCCATTGTGAAAAAAGAAAAAATCGCTACGCTTATCGCCCAGAATCGAACTGCGAATTCCCTTGTTTACGGCGTTGCTAGCCCCAAGGCTCTGCCTTACATTTTTCTGAAATAGCGTTCCATCTTTAATGCCGGGGAGCTTGATGCACTCCTTTAATGGCAAGGCTGCGACCACAACTGGCGTCCCCGCAATCTCATGATACATATGCTTTGCGCGCGAAAGATCGAGCGTGTAGTTGAGGCTCGGATTGTCGGCTTCGATGGCATATTCATAACGGCGCTTCAGCTCATTCGCGTCAACTACATGGATGGTGGCGTCGAAAGATTCGTTCTCGCTGAGTTTGGCCAATTCTTCCTGGAATGTCGCAAAATCGGCTTGCGCCGCAGTCGTGAGCGTTCCAGTCGTTACAAGTTCAAAGGAAATTTCGTAATCATCTTCAAGAGCGGTTGCTAACTCAGATAATTTTGCCCTCAGCTTGCTGTTTGCCACGTTTTGCAGTCGCGACAGATCCTTAACTTGAATCCATGACGACAGAACTTCGCGCAATGGTTCTCCGTCAACAGTGCCGCTGCCAATGAATTTTCCTTGGATTATTCGCACTATTGACTTGTCGTCATCGACGACAATTGCATCAATCTGCTTGTCATCCGGCCCATCGGTAATATCTGCCTTGGCCTCGTTCATGTCGCGAAGCAAAACATTCCGCAGGTACCATGCTACAAAGCGCTGCCCATCGTTCGGGAAATTTTGCTGGAAATAAGCGCTTGCGATTTCCTCTTTGATCTTCTCGAACACGGCAGCCCCCTAAGCGCGAGTATCCATAACGCAGTCGTTTAGCGGTTGTATCAGACGAACCGCGACGTCTTCAACTTTTAAGACAGCACCACCTGGAACACCATTTCCCCATGCTCCGCCGCCAAAGCGGCCAGCCCCAGTTCCGCCAGCGGGTCGAACAAATCCCGTCCGACGATGCCCCAATGGTCCCGTCCACCGGGCAGGACGATGGCGCGGCCTTCGTCGGGGTCGAAGGCTTTGACCAGATCGGCCAGGGCTTCGGGGCTGGTCTCGGTGCCGGCGGGGATGATCAGGGCGGCGTCCACTTCGGCGGGCAGCAGGGCAAGGCCGGCGGCGAGGTCGGCTTCGCGGATTGTGAGCACTTCGCAGACGGGCAGGGTTTCTTCCATGGACTCGCCGTCGGGGCCGGTCAGCACTACTACCGGTTCCAGCCCGGCGGCAAGGGCGGCCTCCACCTGGGGCAGCGGGGGGATGCCGCTTGCGGCCAGGATCAGGGCGGCGATGCGGGCTTCGCGGGCGGCGGGGGGCGGTACGGCCCAGCCCAAATCGCGCGGGCGGGTGCCCAGTTCCTTCAGCAGGCCACCGGCGCCCATGCGCATCATCTCGGCGGGTTTAATGGTCATGCCGGCGGCCATGCGGCGCAGCACCCAATCCAGGCCGTTGGGCTTGGCCGACCGCGCGCAGCCGGGCAGATTGACCACGGGCACGTCGTTCAGCCGGGCCAGCAGCAGCAGATTTCCGGGGTCCACCGGCATGCCGAAATGGTCCAATTGCCCACCGGCGCGCAGGATGGCGCTGGGCACCACGTCGTGGCGGTCCACGGTGGCCGAGGCCCCGGCGATCAGCACCAGATCGGCGCCCATGCCCAGGGCTTTGGACAGGGCGCGCTCGATGGGGCCGATTTCGTGGGGGCAGCGCAACTCGCCCAGCAATTCGCCGTCCAGTGCCTCAATTCGGGTGCGGGTGATTTCGGTGCTGCGGGCCAGCACGGATTCCTTGAGGCCGGGCAGGGTGGTGGAAATCAGCACCGCGCGGCGGCGGCGGAACGGGCGTACCGATACCAGCGGTCCGCCGGTGGAGGCATAGGCGGCGCAGGCGTCCAGCACGCGGCGGTTCACGCCGAAGGGGATGATCTTGATGGTGGCGACCATCTGGCGCGGCCCGACCTGTTCGAAGGCGGGGGCGGTGGCGACGGTGACGGCCTCATCCACCAAATTCAGGCGGTCCAGCCGGTCGCGGTCATAGACCAGCAAGCCGCGTTCGGCGGCGAACAGATTGCAGCGCCCGGTGAACGGCGTGTTGAAGCTGATGCCGGGGCCGGTCAGGGCACGGGCGATCATGCCGGCGGCCTCGTCCTCGCCCACATCGTCGGCCTCCAGGCGGGCGCCGGTGATGAAGTTGATGTTGGCGGCCTTCAGCGCGGCCACGTCGTCCGCATTCAGCACCCGGCCCTTCTTCAGCATGGAGTGGGGCAGGCGCAACGAATGGGCCAGGATCAGGCCCTGGGCTTCGTCTACGCGCTCCTCGCCGAAAATCATGTGTTGCTCTCCTTGGCGGCGGGCGATTGTAGCCATCCCGCCGGCTGATGCGAGTCCTTCTCCACTGGGGTTAGCCCTTCGCGCGAACGGGGCCGCGGCGGACCATTGGCGGTGTGCCCAAACGGGCGCTATCATGGGCGGGCGCGCTTGGGCTATTTGGATGATAGGTTGGAGCGAACGAGGAGGTCTCGATGCCGTTCGCGGTGAAATCCACTCTGGACGTGGTGTTCTGGTTTACCGATCGGGCTTTGAACGACCGGGAATACATTCAGCCGCAGAAACTGCACCGGCTGATGTTCCTGGCCCAAGCCTATTTCTCGGTGGCCTTTCCGGGGCGCAAGCTGATGCCCGCCACCTTCATTACCGACAGCCTTGGCCCGGTGGAACCCACCGTGTTCCACACCTTCGCCTATGGCCGCCCGCATATGGTGGAAGGCAATCCCGTCACGGCCAGCGTGACCCAGTTCCTTGACACCATCTGGCGCCGCTTCGGCCAGTACAGCGCCGAGCAACTGAACAAGAAGGTGGCGGCCCATCCTCCGGTGGCCGACGCCATGGCGAAAGGCCTGGGCGAGGAAATCACTCTGGCTGCCATGGTGAAATATTACGGCGTGGACGCTGCCGCCAAAAAAGCCGGCGTGCCTGCGCCGACCGAGATGGTGCGCCCGCGCCTGATGCGGTCCCAGGACGGCAAGGCGGTGGCGGTGAAGTCGTGGACGCCCAAGGCGCTCAAGACCTAATGGGCCGATAGCCCGCCGCGTCCGCGCGTCTGATGCAGGCGGATTTGCTCGGTTACAATCAGAGTGTCGCAGCCTTGGCCGGTCATCTCATGGGCGCGGGCGGTGATTGCGGCGCGGCGTTGGTCCATGGCGGTGTTGATTTCCGCCTCGGTCATGCCTGAATCCGTCATCTTCTTGCGGGCATGGTTGGCCAGCAGGCCGATATTTTCCAGCCATTGCGCGGCCTCGGGACCGCCCAGCACGATTCCGCAACGGGCAGCCACGGCGGCACCGCCCACGTAAGCCGACCACGGTGCCAAATAATCGATTTGGGCCTGGGCGGGGGTGGCGAGCAGGGCCAGCAGGATCAGGCGGCGCATCATTTGACCTGGGCCAGGGGCTCGTACCAATGGCGCGGGAAGGCGGCTTCGGTGCGGGCGTCGTGGTTGAACGGGGCTTTCAGGCCGCCGGAGAAGCGTTCGCGGATCAGGCGGTGGTACTCGGTCAACCCGTCCAGGCCGCGTTTTTCCGCCAGATGGGCGAACCAGCGCACGCCCGCCGCCACATGAGTAATCTCGTCGCGATAGATGATTTGCAGGGCCGGCGGCGTCAGCGTGTCGCCGTTGCGGGCCAGCTTGTCCATGGTGGGCGGAGTGGTATCCAGCCCGCGCGCCTCCAGCGTCATGGGCACCACCGCCAGCCGCGCCATCAGATCGTCGGCGGTCTTTTCCGCCGATTGCCACAAGCTGTCATGGGCGGGCAAATCGCCATAGGCGGCGCCCAGCTTGTGCAGCAACTCTTCCAGCATCTCGAAATGCACCGCCTCGTCCAACGCCACCTGAACCCAATCGTCCAGGAAGGCCTTGGGCATGGCCTCAGCGGGGAAGCGGCAGACGATGTCCCAGGCCAGATCCACGGCGTTCAGCTCGATATGGGCCAGGGCATGCAGCAAGCCGATGCGGCCTTTATCGCCGCCATAGGCCCGCTTGGGCATCTCGCGCGGGGCCAGCAATTGCGGGCGTTCGGGCCGGGCCGGGCGGGGCGGCGGCAAGGTTTCACCAATTTGGGTGATGCGGCCGGCGAACCAATCGGCGGCATAGGCGCGGGTCAGCCGGCACTTTTCCACCGGGTCGGCGGTGGTCAGGACGGTGATGGCGGCTTGGGAAAGTGTGGTCAAGCGGGCAATTCGTGCAGGGCGTTCAGTATTTCCTTGATGTGGCTGGACACCTTGACCTTGCGCCAGATGGCGACGACCACGCCGTTTTCGTCGATCAGGAAGGTGGAGCGTTCGATGCCCATGTACTTCTTGCCGTACATGGACTTTTCCTTCCACACATCGAAGGCCTCGCACAGGGTGCCGTCGGTGTCGGCGACCAGGGGGAAGGGCAGCGAGTGTTTGGCGCGGAACTTTTCGTGGCTGGCGATGGAATCCTTGGATACGCCTAGGATTTCCGCTTTGTTGACGGTGAAGCGCAGACATTCGTCGCGGAACTGGTGCGCTTCGGAGGTGCAGCCCGAGGTGTCGTCCTTGGGATAGAAATACAGCACCAGCCGCTTGCCCTTATAGTCGGCCAGCGAGCGCTTTCCCTCGTCGGTGACGACGGTGAAGGCGGGGGCTGGTTGGCCGATGGTCACGGTCATGGTGTTATCCCTCCAAGTGTATATACCGAGTTGTATACGCTGAACGCTGTGGTTCAAGTGACGCTTTTACGCATCGCTCCCCATATGGACGCGGACCTCACGCCCCGGTGCACCAACCAGCCGGTCGAACACCTCCAGCGCCGCCTTGGCGCATTCCTCCATGCGGTCCATCAGGCTTTTGAAATCGGTCAGGCCGGTCGCCAGTACCAGCACGTCCTTCAGCCCTTGCGGTGCCGTCTTTTCGTCGAAGGCGCCGGCGATGGTTTGGCGCAGCACCAATTGCACCGCCGACCACAGCCGCCATGCCTCGATCAGCGAATCCAGATCGCCGCGTGACAGCAGACCGGCGCTGGCGGCCCGTTCCAGGGCGTCGCGGGTGTTGGTGCACAGGATGTCGGGATGGTCGCGGCCCCAGCGGAGTTGCAGATATTGGGCGGTGAACTCGATGTCCACCAAGCCGCCGCGCAGATGTTTGACCTCCCACGGGGTGTCGGCTTTGTGTTCCTTCGCCATGCGCTCGCGCATTTCGGCCACGTCCAGCACCAGCCGATCGGGGGCGCGGGGGCGGGTCAGCACGCCGCGCATGGTTGCTTCCACCTTGGCGCTGACGGCGTCATGGCCGGTGACCACGCGGGCGCGGGTCAGGGCCATGTGTTCCCAGGTCCAGGCGGAATCCTGCTGATAGCGCTCGAACGATTCGAAGCTGGAGGCAATGGGGCCGGCATTGCCCGATGGGCGCAGGCGCATGTCCACTTCGTACAGATCGCCCTCGGCGGTCTTGGCGGTCAGGGCGTTGACGATGCGCTGGGTCAGCCGCGCATACCATGCGGTCACCGACAAAGGCCGGGCGCCATCGGATTCTTCCACATCGGCAGGCGCGTCGTAGATCAGGATCAAATCCATGTCCGACGTGGCGGTCATCTCGCGCCCGCCCATCTTGCCCATGGCTAGGATGCACCAGCCGCCGCCGGGCACATGGCCGTGGGCGCGGGCGAATTCTTCCTCCACCTTGGGGGCCAATTCGCTGAGGATGGAATCGCCGATATCCGAGAACGCCTGGGCCGCCTGATGGGGCGTCAGCATGTTGCGCAGGGTTTGGACGCCCACCTGGAACTTGCGGTCCTTGGCCCAGCGGCGGCTGAAATCCAGCACTTCCTGGAAATCGCCGGCTTCAGCGAGGGTGCGGTTCAACTCGTCCTTCATCTCGGCCAAACCGGGCGGTGGCTCGAAGAAGGCGGGTGACAGCACCGTGTCCAGCACCGAGGAATGGCGGGCCAGATGTTCGGCCAGCCGGGGGGCGTTGCCCAGGATTTCTGCCACCAGCTCCAGCAGCGACGGGTTGGAATAGAACAGCGAGAACAGCGGCACACCGGCGGGCAGGCGGGTGACGAATTCGTCAAAGCGCATGAAGGCGTCGTCGGGGGCGGCGGTGATCGCCATGGCGCCCAGCAGGGCCGGGGTCAGCTCGGTCAGCAGCTCGCGGGCGCGGGTGGTGCGGGTGGCGCGGATGCGGCCATGGTGCCAGCCGCGAATGGTGGAACACACCGCCTCGGCGCTGGCGAACCCCATTTCCGCCAGGGTGCGCACGGTGTCGGGGTCGTTCTCGCCGCCGGTGAACACCAGATTGCCGTGGGCGCCCAGGGCCGGGGAATCCTCGAACAGTTTGGCGTAATGGGCCTCGACGGTTTGCAGGCGCTGGGTCAGGGCCACCGAGAAATCCTCGATGCCGGCAAAGCCCATGAACGCCGCCAGTTCGGCTAGTCGGGCCGGGGAATCCGGCAAAGATTGGGTCTGCTTGTCGTCCACCATTTGCAGCCGGTGTTCCAACTGGCGCAGGAAGCGGTAGGCCTCCTCCAATTGTTCAGCCACTTCCGGTTCGGTATGGCCGGCATGGGCCAAGGCGTGCAGGGCGTCCAGGGTGCGCGAACAGCGCATGTCCATCTCGCGCCCGCCCCAAATCAATTGCTGGGTCTGAGCGAAGAATTCGATCTCGCGGATGCCGCCCCGGCCCAGCTTGATGTTGTGCCCAGCCACCGCGATGGTGCGCCCGCCGCGATAGGCGTTGATCTGGCGCTTGATGGAATGAATGTCCTGAATGGCGGCGAAATCCAGGGATTTGCGCCAGATGAACGGCTTGAGGAAGCGCAGGAAGGCGGCGCCGGTCTCGAAATCGCCGGCCACTTGACGGGCCTTGATCATGGCGGCCCGTTCCCAATTCTGGCCGAAGCCTTCGTAATAGGATTCGGCGGCGATCATGGACACCGCCACCGGGGTCGAGCCGGGGTCGGGGCGCAGGCGCAGATCGGTGCGGAAGACATAGCCATGCACCGTGCGCTCATCTAGCAGCTTCACCAGATCCTTGGTCAGCGCGATCATGCATTCGGGCAGCGAGCGCCGGCCGGTGTATTCCAGCCGCTCGTGGTCGTAGAGCACGATCAGATCAATGTCGCTGGAGTAATTCAGCTCGCGGGCGCCGAACTTGCCCATGCCCAGCACCACTAAGCCCGATGCGCGTTCGGGGTCTTCGGGGTGGGGCAGGGTAAACTCGCCCTTGGCCGCCTCGCGCCTCAACAGGAAGCGGACCGAGTGGCGGGTGGCGGCCTCGGCGAAATCCGTCAGGGTTTCGGTAACTTTTTCCAGCGGCCAAACGCCGGCGATGTCGGCCAGCGCCACCAGCAGCGCCACGCGCCGCTTGGCCATGCGCAGGGCCGCCATCACCTTTGCCATGTCGGTTTCCGCTGCCACCTGGGCGGCAAGTTCGGCGGTCAGGTCAAGGACAGCCTGATCCGGTCCGCTGTGCAGAAGGCGGCGCACGAAAGCAGGCTCGCACACGATACAATGGGTCAGGAACGGGCTGTTGCCGAACACCGGCGATAGCAAAGCATGTGCCTTAGAATCGCCAGGAAATTCGCGCATGAATTGGGCGAGATCGGGATCGTCCTGCTCGGCGGCGCATTCCAGCCAGCGTTCGTAGCCACGCGCTTCGGCCTGGGTGTCGCCGATTTGGGGCAAAAGCCGCTCATTTAGTGGAAAGTTCACCTTGCTGATTCCCATATGTTGTGGGATTCCAGACTGGTGAATTCGACAGAAAGGGTCAAGTCGGACATGGAGGCTGAACGCTAGTGGTCCACGGCGCCGTCAGAAGTTTGTTCGGACTTCTGGGAGCCCTCTTCGTCGGCCTATTGATCGTGCTGCCTTTGCTCGCTTGGCGCCTGTCCAGCGGTCCCATAACGCTCGATTTCCTGACGCCGTACATCGAGGAAGCCCTAACCGCCAAGGAAGGCGGCCTGTCCGTGCGCCTGGATACCACCGTGCTTGCCATGGGCAAAGGCAGCCGCATGGTGGAAATTCGCGCGCTGGACGTGCGCGCCTATGCGGGCACCAGCGACCAGCCCATCGCCACCGTGCCCGAATTGGCGTTGACCTTGAACGGCAAGGCGCTGCTGAGCGGTGTGCTTGCCCCCAATTCCGTCCGTCTTTACCGTCCGCGCCTGCATCTGATCCGCGACGAGCACGGCAACTTCCAATGGGGTGTGGGCGAACCGGATTCAGGCTCGGACGACGTGGTGCGTCGCCTGATTGATGCACTGGTGGGCGAGCCCGATCCCAACCAACCCGGCCGCCACTTGCAACGTGCCGCCATCATCGACGCCGATCTGGTGGTCGACGACCTCAAGCTGCACACCACCTGGCACGCGCCCGACACTGATATCGAGCTGCGCCGCGTGCCCCAGGGCCTCGCCGCCTCGGCCCGCATGGTGCTGGATCTGAAGGGCGAGCAAGGCGCGCTGACCGCCACCGCCAGCTATGCCAAGGCCGATGACAGCGTCATGGCCGAGCTGTGGCTGGCCGGTATCCGCCCTGCCGCCTTTGCCCATTTGGGCGGGCGGCTGACCGAATTGAAGGCGTTGGACCTGCCCATGGCCGGCCTGATCCGCGCCAAGGGCACCGCCACTGGCACAGTGACCGAGCTGGAATTCGATCTGGCCGGCGGCACCGGCACGGTGGATTTGCCTGCGCCGATCAATGTGCGCCGCAATGTGGAAAGCGTAGCCCTGCGCGGCGGCGCCTTCGACGGATTGACGCGGGCGCGGCTGGATGAACTAAGCCTGGATTTCGGTGGCCCCCGCGTGACCCTGGCCGCCACCGCCGATGGCCTGGGCGGCGACACCAAGCTTAAGTTGGACGCGGTGGCTCAAGACGTCGCCATGGACGAACTTCCCGTTCTGTGGCCCCAGATCGTGGCACCCAATGCGCGCGAATGGGTGGTGGCGAACCTGTCCAAGGGCATTGTGCGCGAAGCCCGCGCCACCGTTTCGGCCCGCTCGCCTGCCGGAACATTCGACGATCTGATTGTGGACCATGTTGATGGCGAATTGCGCGGCGACGGCGCCACCGTCAATTACCTAAAGCCCATGCCGGTGGTGAAGAATGCCGCTGCCGTGGCGACCTTCGACGCGTCGAACTTCCGCATTTCGGTCAAAGGCGGCGAGCTTTATGGGCTCAGGCTGCTGGACGGCACCATCGTGCTGTCGGGCCTGGATCAAATCGACCAATTCGCCGACATCGACGTCACCATAGCCGGTCCGGCCACCGACGCCTTGAAGGTGATCGACCACAAGCCGCTACGCTATGCCAGCGCCCTTGGCATCGACCCAGCCACCGTGGGCGGCGATGCTACTACCCGGCTGAAGCTGAAGTTCCCGCTGCTCAAGGATTTGCGGCTGGACGATCTGGCGGTGAAAGTCCATTCCTCGGTAAAGAACGTGTTTCTGCCCAAGGTGGTCCTGGGCCAGGACCTGACACGCGGCGATTTGGAATTCGACGTGGATACCAAGGGCTTGGACGCCACCGGCAATATCGTGCTGGGCACCATTCCCGGCGAGTTGAAGTGGCGCGAGAACTTCTCCAGCAAGAACGTGCCGTTCCGCTCGCGCTATCACGTGGTGGCGCCGCGGATCGACGAAGACCAGCGCAAGCAGTTGGGTCTGGACAGCGTTCCCTTCGTCAGCCCGTTCATGGCCGGGCCGGTGGCCGCCACCGTGGTCGCCACACTGCAAGGCGGCGGCAAGGGCGACATCGAGGCCAAGGTCGATCTGTCGCCCGCCCATATGAGCCTGCCCGGCATGGGCTGGCGCAAAGAGGAACGCACCACAGGCGGCGCCCTGGTGCTGCTCAAGCTGGATAAGAATAAGATCGCCACCGTGCCCCATTTCGCCGTGACCGCCGGCGATTTGCAGACTAGCGGCAATGTGGCGTTCAACGGCGATGGCAGCGTGCGCCGGGTCGAGTTCAACCGTCTGGCCTATGGCGGCCGCACCGATGTCGAGGGCTCCATTGGCTTCAAGGGCGGCGCGCTGGACATCGTCATGCGTGGCGACAGCTTCAACGCGGAACCCTTGGTGTCGTCGGGCGAGGAAACTCCGGCTGAGGCCGACGCGCCAAAGCGCCGCCAAAAAGCCGATCTGCCGCCCATGACCATCAGCACCTCGGTCAAGACCATGTGGCTGTCCAAGGACGGCAAGCTGGTCCGCGCCACCGCCAACCTGATGCGAGACGCCGACGATTGGCGCAGCATGAACATTCGCGGCACGGTGGGCGACGGCAAGAACTTCCAGATGCAGATGCAGCCGGCGGGCCCCAAAAGCCGTAGCTTGAAGGTGACTTCGGACGATGCCGGCGCGGTGTTGAGTGCCTTCGACACCTACGACCACATGGTGGGCGGCAAGCTCGAGGTGGAGGCCGCCTATGACGACAGCAAGGACGACCAGCCGCTGTCGGGCACCATCCGTATCAGCGACTACCAGATCGTCAACGCCCCGGCCTTGGCCCGGCTGCTGACGGTGGCGGCGCTGACCGGCATTTTGGACGTGCTGAACGGCCAGGGCGTCAGCTTCACCACGCTGGACGCACCGTTTACGCTGACCGACGGCCTGTTCCAGATCAAGGGCGCCCGCGCCTATGGTCCGGCCCTGGGCATCACGTCCAAGGGCGAAGTAGATTTGGACCATGGCCGCATGGCGCTGGAGGGCACCGTGGTGCCGGCCTATGCGCTGAATTCCGTGCTGGGCAACATCCCGGTTCTGGGCTGGCTGGTGACCGGCGGCGAGAAGGGCGGCGGCTTGCTGGCCTTCAACTTCACCATGCGCGGCCCGACCCAGGAACCGGATGTGACGGTCAACCCGCTCTCGGCCCTGACCCCCGGCTTCCTGCGCCATCTGTTCAACATCTTCGACGATGGCACGGAAACTGAAGCCCGCCGTAGGCCTAGTGCGGTGAAGCCGCCGCCCACGGGGGATCAGCCGGCATCAACGGCGCCGTAACAAACCAAAACGCCCGCCGATTTTCACCGGCGGGCGTTTTGGATCCTACCCAGCCTCAGTTCACCACTTTCCACGACCCATCCGGCTGACGGCATGCCGTGCCGAACGAGCGCTGTTCCTGACCGCCGACTACCACGGTCTGCTGGTATTCGCGGCAGAATTGGCCGGGGGCCTGTTCATAGGTGCGGGTGGGGGTGACGACACCGCCATGGCCGCTGTCGGGATTGTTCCAGGCGATGGACTGACCGGCGCGGGCGCTCTCGAAAGCCTGCTGGCCGGCCTGATTGGCATAGGTTTGGTCGGCGCGGTCCAGGGACGAGCCCACCTCGGAACCGAGGAAGGCGCCCAGCAGCGTGCCCACGGCGGTCATGGCCAGCTGGCCCTTGCCCTTGCCGAATTGCGAGCCCGCCACGGCACCGCCGACACCGCCCAGCACTGCACCGCCGGTTTGCTTGGAAATCATCGGCCCGCTGCCGCCGCCATAGCCACCGCCATAGCCACCGCCATAGCCACCCCCGCCCGGCTGAGCGCATGCCGCCAGCGAAAGCGTCAGCACGCATGCCATCAGAACCTTCTTCATAATCTCTCTCCGCAATTCACAGGCCCGTTCAGGCCCATGCAAAGGAGGATAAGCAGCTTTGGTGGCGGATTGAGGACACGATTAAGGCTAAGTGAAGGCGGAAACGAAAACGCCCGCCGGAAGGGGCGGGCGTTTCCAAACACAAAGCGATAGGCGGGTGTTACTCCGCGTGGTCGCTTTCGTCATGATACTGGGGCGCCACCGTGCCGGCGCGCGGGCGGGCAAGGGCGACCGCCTTTTCCAGATCGGCCTCGGAGCACAGGCCCAAGGTCACCGGGTTGCGCGGCTTGATGTTGGTGGCGTTCCAGTGGGTCTTGTCGCGCACCGATGCGATGGTCGGCTTGGTGGTGCCGATCAGCTT
>JACMKT010000086.1 GCA_014380005.1 Rhodospirillales bacterium | reverse complement strand
TTCAAGCTGGAGTTCGGGCGCCTGTACAATGGCGACGACATGCAGATCGTCCTGGCCGACGAAATCAGCCCGGACAATTGCCGCCTGTGGGATTTGAAGACCGGCGAAAAAATGGACAAGGACCGCTTCCGCCGCGACCTCGGCAATGTGGAGGAAGCCTATCAGGAAGTGGCCCGCCGTCTCGGCATCCTGCCCGAAGGCGGCCCGCGGGACCTTAAGGGTCCCGCAACTATGCAATAAGCAATCGAGGAAGAAGACTGTGAAAGCCAAGGTCCACATCACCCTCAAGAACGGCGTTCTCGACCCCCAGGGCAAGGCCGTGCAGCACGCGCTGGGCTCGCTCGGCTTCGACGGCGTCACCGACGTCCGCCAGGGCAAGTTCATCGAACTTGAACTGGCCGAGACCGACAAGGTCAAAGCCAAGGAAGCGGTCGAGCAGATGTGCAAGCAATTGCTGACCAACACCGTGATCGAGAACTACACCATCGATCTGGTCGATTAAGGTCGTTGAAACAAAAAAGGCCGGGAAGCGTTGGTGCTTCCCGGCCTTTTTTCGTTTTCTAGAGTTCGTCACCCCGGACAAGCGCAGCGCAGATCCGGGGTCCATGGCAGGTGCACCAAACATGGATCCCGGGTCAAGCCCGGGATGACGATTGAGGGGCTACTCGCCCCGCAACTCCGCCGGAGCGCGGAAGGTAAAGTTGGCCGGGGCCGCCATAACGGCATCACGCGCACGCGCCAGCCGGGTCTTAAGCTCTGCCGGCAAGCGGTCCTCGCCGCCAGCGGCGCGGGCAATTTCGACCAAAGACGGGATGCCCTTTTCGCCGCCGGTGATGCGGCTGCCACCGCGCTCGGCGGCGTGGAGCAGATCGTGGATCAGGGTGCGCTTGAAGGCCAGCACCGCCTGACGGGCGGCGGCCAAGGCGGCGTCCTGACCTTCGGGGGCGAATACGGTGACGCGGTGATGGGGATCGATGCCGTGGGGCGAGAGATGACCATAGGCGGCCAGCTCGATCTCGATGCCGGCGGGCGCCATCTCCTTTGCCAGCGCGCGGATGGCGGCGCGGTAATCGGCATAGGCGGTCAGCACGTCGGAAATGGCGCCAGTATCGGCGGGAGCGGCCAGATTGATGTCGGTGGAGCTGGTCCACGGCTTCATCTTGCCCTCGGGCTTGACGCGGGCCTTGGTGCGGGCCAGATCGGGGGCGCCTTCGCGGATGGCGCGGAAGGTTTCCATTTCGGAACCGGACGAGAAGCCGATGCCGTATTCGATCATGACGCCACCGATGGTCTCGGTCTCGGGGTCCATCAGCGAGAACAGCACGTCGTCCACGGTCTGCTCGGACCAGCCGGTGATGCAGGCCAGCATGTCGGCACCGGCATATTCACATGATTGCAGCAGGCCTTGCGCCTTGGTCCGCGCTGGTTCCGGGGCATGGTTGACGAAGGCTTCCAGCGAGTCGCGGCTGACCAATTCCACGCCGTTCAGCACGGTGTCGCCATTCAGGCGCCCTCCGGCTCCGGGCAGATTGACCTGGGTCCACGGCTCCAAATAGGCCAGCAGCCCGGCCACCGCATCCACGTCCGAGCCCTGGACCGGCAGCACTAAGCCGAATTCCGAAGACGGCACCTCGTAGAAGCGGAACAGGGCCGCCACCACCATGCCGGTCCAGCCTTGCAGGCCTTCCACCGCGTCCAGATCGTCGCCCGACAGCACGCGCGCTTCGCCGCCATCGGCCAGTACCACTGCGTCCAGAGTGACCGAAGGACGCATGCGCATCGGCCCCATGGCACCGGTGGCGACCACGCCGCCCACATAGGCCGAGCCGATGCTGGTCAAATCCACCAGCACACGGGCGCAGGGGCCGATTGCTTCGGCCAGCGCCGCATTCACCTGAGAAAACGTCAGCCCGGCACCGGCGGCGATCAGGCCGTTGGCGGCGTCGATGGCCACTTGATGGGTCAGCAATTGTGCGGGCGGGGTGGAGCCGTCCACCACTTCCGCCGCCAGCGCACCCTTGGGCCGGATGGCGACCACGCCGTTGAAGCCGGCAACGCCGTCCTTGCTGTAATCGAACGAGCCGATGGCGCTGGTCAGGCCGCCGGTGGGCATGATGGCATAGCCCGCAGCCACCGCCTGCGCAACCGCGCCGCAGATGTCGGCAGTGACCAGAACCAGCGCATCCAGCGCGCGGCCGCCGTCATCGGCAAGCTCGGCGCGGGGAAGGCTGGCGAAATCGACGGGGGACGCGGTAACCGAAGTCATGGTCCAACGGGTCTTTGAGCCAGGGGCGGAAAACGAGGCGCGGACCATACCATTATCGATGCAGGGGAATAAACCATTCAATACAGGGCTAGCCCCATGCCAAGGGCGCATGACAAGCCCACCCATGGACTGTTATGCTACTGATGGGAGTGCGAAGTCGTCGCATATGTGGGGGAGGCTGCAGCCGTGGCCGATACGATTATCCAAACCGACAATTTCGAAGACGTGCACGAGGCCGAACGCCTTTGCCTTGCCCGCCGTGCCGATGGCGCGGGCGCGGTTCAGGGCCTTGCCTTGTCGGGCGGCGGTATCCGGTCGGCCTCGTTCGCCATGGGCGTGATGCAGGCGTTGGAGGCCGGCGGCAAGCTGAACGCCTTCCACTACCTGTCCACCGTGTCGGGCGGCGGCTATACGGGCGGTTCGTTCAGTTGGTTCAAGGCGGCCAAGGGCGGCAATTGCCCCACCTTCCCCTTCGGCCAGTTGCACCAGGGCGCCCGCGCCCCCCATCCCAGCATGGCGACGCGCATCCTCAACCACATCCGCCAGCGGGCCAATTACCTGGAGCCGGGCTACGGCTTCAACAGCCTGTCCCTGGTGTCGGTGGTGTTGCGGACCTGCACCCTGATCTCTCTGGGCTATATGGGTCTGGCGGCCCTGTTGTTCTCGCTGGGACTGCACTTCAAGCTGTTCACCCCCATGGGCACGCCGGCGGTGCTGAACCCGCTATTGCTGGCGGCGCTTGGTTTGGTGGCGCTTCAGGCGGTGCTCGCAGTCCTTTATTCCATGGGCACCGGCGTTCCCATGCGCAGTTCGAACCTGCGCTATCTCAGCCGGCGGCGACTTCAGGTGGCCGGCGGACGGTTGCTGACGTTGACCCTGGGGCTGGTGGTGCTGGGCGGCCTTCCCATCCTGGCCGCAATCGTTGCCAAATACTCGTCCGACATGCTGGGCTGGGCGTTGACCGCCCTTGGCTCCAAGGACAACGTTGCAGAGGTCAAGGTCTTCGCCGACTGGTTCCAAACCGGCGACACGGTGGTGCGTTCGGCAGTGTTCGGCGCCGTGATCTTCCTGTTCGCCCCCATCGCGGCTGTCAAGATTTTCAACAAGCAGGGAAAAGACGCGCCCGGCGGCCTGTTCGTCGGGTTGGGTGCGGCCAGTGCCGTATTCGGCATGCTGTTCCTCGCTTATGCCTGGGCGCTGTACGCCCACACGGAGAATGCCATTTGGCCGATCGGCGTCGCCGCGGGCGCGGTGGTGCTGGCTTTGGTGCGCAATTCCAATCTGTTTTCCCTGCATTGCATGTACCGCGACCGGCTGATGGAAGCCTTCATGCCCGATAGCAACGTGCAGCCCACCAACGCCTGGGAATCGGCCAAGGCGGCGGACAAGTTCCAGCTGAGCAGCATTTTGCCCTGCAACGGCAATCCCCATTGCGACACCTGCAAAGGTCCGACGGCGCCGTTCCACCTGATCAACACCAATGCGGTGCTGCCCGATTCCCACGACGTGCGCTATAGCGGCCGCGCCGGAGACAGCTTCCTGCTGTCGCCGCTGTACTGCGGCTCCAACGCCACCGGCTGGATGGCGACCCGCAAATATATGCGCGACGGCGTGCGCGACGGCCTGTCCCTGGCAAGCGCCGTGGCGATTTCCGGCGCGGCGGTCAACGGCCATACCGGCCCGACGCCGTCATCGGTGACCCGCAACGGCTTCGTCAGCCTGCTGATGTCCCTGTTCGGCCTGCAATTGGGCGTGTGGGTGACCAACCCCAGGGGCACCCGATGGCCGCTGCAGCCCAACGACATATTCCCCGGCCTGAACAGCCTGCTGGGCGCGCGCATGGACGGCAAAGCCAGCTTCGTCCAATTGTCCGATGGCGGCCATTTCGAAAACCTCGCCATCTATGAACTGATCCGGCGCGGGGTCCAGACCATCGTGGTCAGCGACGCCGGCGCCGATCCCGATTACGCCTTCGAAGATCTGGGCAACGCCGTCGAAAAAGTGCGGGTGGATTTCGGCGTGGTCATCGACTTCGCCAGCACCGAACTGAACGGCATTCTGCCGGGCTCGGCCACGGGCGGGACGCTGCCCGACAAGTACAAACTGGCGAAACGCGGCTATGCGGTGGGCACCATCCGCTATCCTGGCAAGCCCCCGGGGCGACTGTTCTATATCAAGGCCACGCTGGTGGATAATCTGCCGGCGGATTTGTACGCCTATCGCGCGGTCAACGCGGCCTTCCCCAACGACACCACCGCCGACCAGTTCTTCGACGAAGACCAGTTCGAGGCCTATCGCGGCCTGGGCTACGCCCTGGGCTGGCAGTTGATCGAAGAACAGGGGGCGGGGTTGGCTTAACCCAACGCCCGCGACAGCGCATGGATGCACAGGCCCACCAGCCCGCCCACCACGGTGCCGTTGATGCGGATGTATTGCAAATCCTTGCCCACCTGCAATTCCAGCTTGCCCACCAGGGTTCCCACATCCCAGCGAGCGACGACGCTGGCGATGAAGGTGCCGATTTCGCCCCGGTGGGGGACGATGTTGCGTTCCACGGCGCGGCGCAGCCAGCGGTTCAGCACGGCGCGCATGCGATCATCGGCTTGCAGGCGCGTGCCCAGACCGGCCAAGGCGCGCTCGATGCCGTGGCGCAGCACGCCCTCGCCCGCCGCCATGTCGTCTTTCAGGCGGGCCTTGGTCTCGCCCCATAGGGAATCCAGGTATTCCTCGACCAGGGGGTTCTTCAGCACTTCCGCCTTGATGGCCTCGCCGCGCGCAATCAGGTCCGGGTCGTGGGCCAGATGGTCCATGAGGCGGAAGATGGCGGCCTGGAATTCCTCGCGCCACGGATGATCGGGGGCGCGCAAATCACCCAAGGTTTCCAGCGCGCCCACCATGACCTTGTCGGCCAGCTTGTGATCCACCCAGCGCGGCAGCCATTTCCACGAGCGGTCGGCGACCTTGGAGCGGATATGGTCTTCGTTGCGCATCAAGAAGCCGGCGGCCATTTCCAGGCCCTGGTCGAACAGCGCCTGATGATGACCGTGGGCCACCAGCACCGACAGGATGCGCGCGGTCAACGGCGCCACCTGGACCGAGGCGATGCCGCGCGACATGGCGCCGCGCATGAAAGCGCGCACGTGTTCGTCCTCCAGCGCGTCCAAAAGCGCGGGCACGAAGGTGGTGGCGCGCCGGGCCAGCATGTCCGAGGTCTCGGGCGCCGACAGCCACCCCGCCACCCGCCCGGCGCCGTCCAGGGAATCCAGCTTGGCGGCGACGATGTCGGGGGCGAGGAAATTGTTGCAGATGAAGGCACCCAGGGATTCGCCGATGCGATCCTTGTTGCGCGGGATGATGGCGGTATGGGGGATGGGCAGGCCGAAGGGATGGCGGAACAGGGCCACCACCGCGAACCAATCGGCGATGGCGCCGACCATGGCGGCCTCGGCAAACGCCCGCACATAGGACAGCGCCGGCCAGCGGTCCTGCACCAAGGTGGTGACGATGAAGACGGCGAACATCAGCGCCAGCAAGCTGGTGGCGATCAGCTTCATGCGCCGCAGTTCGGCTGCGCGGTCTGTACGGTTGGAAATTTGCGGGGCCGGCGCCATGTTCATACTCTAAAGGGAAGCTGAGGAAGACAGATGCCCGAGGGGAACCTCCGTCTGAGTATCACCTTGCTCGGCGGCATGGCCGAGATTGCTGCCCAGGATTGGGACGCTTGCGCGGGGCCCGCTAATCCCTTCGCCAGCCACGCCTTTCTGTCGGCGCTTGAACGCTCGGGTTCAGCCAGCGAACTGACCGGGTGGCTGCCACGCCATTTGGTGGTGAACGATGGCGAAGGCAAGGTGCTGGCCGCTGCGCCGCTGTACCTCAAGACCCATTCCTATGGCGAATACGTCTTCGATTGGGGCTGGGCTGAAGCCTATACCAGAGCAGGCGGCCGCTACTATCCCAAGCTACAATGCGCTGTCCCCTTCACCCCGGTGACCGGCCCGCGCCTGCTGGTCCGGCCCGATGCCCCGGCGGAGTTGCGCCCTGCCCTGGCCCAAGCCCTGGCCGAGGTGGCCAAAGCCATGAAGGTGTCGTCCCTGCACGTCACCTTCCCCACCGGCCCCGAGGCCGATTGCCTGGAACAGGCGGGTTTCCTGCGCCGGCTGGGGTTTCAGTACCATTGGCAGAACCAGGGCTATGCCAGCTTCGACGACTTCCTGGCGGCCCTATCGTCGCGCCGCCGCAAGCAAATCCGCAAGGAACGCGCGGCGGTGGCGGCAGAGAGCCTGACCATGGCGACGCTGGTGGGCGACGACATCAAGGCGCGGCACTGGGACGCCTTCCACCGATTCTACGAGGCGGTGGTGGACCGCAAATGGGGCTCGGCCTATCTGACCCGCGAATTCTTCGACGAGCTATCGGCGTCCCCCTTGGGCAAGGACGTGGTGCTGGTCTGGGCCGAAGATGCCGGCGAACCGGTAGCCGCCGCGTTTAACATGATGGGCGGCGATACCTTGTATGGCCGCACCTGGGGGGCGGGCCGCGAGGTGCCGTTCCTGCATTTCGAGGCGTGCTATTACCGGGCGCTGGACTTCGCCATCGCCCACGGCCTGCAACGGGTCGAGGCCGGTGCCCAGGGCGAGCACAAGGTCAGCCGCGGCTATCTGCCGGTGGCCACCCATTCCGCCCATTGGATCGCCGATCCCCGCTTACGCCAAGCGGTGGCGCGTCATGTGGAGCAAGAGCGCATCGTTATGGAAGCCACCATGGCTGAGCAGGCGGAGGCGGGGCCGTTCCGGGAGTGTAAATAGTGTAAATAAGGATTCACCACCAAGGGCACCAAGCACACCAAGAGGGCGTGCCGGAAGGCACCCAGCCAGCCACCCGCTAGGCAGCTTCGTGCCCTTTGTGCCCTTGGTGGTGAATTCAAAAAAACGGGCGGTGCCCAACGGCCACCGCCCATCATTGGCCTGTGTGGGCCTACGATTTATTGCTCTGGCCTACGCCTTTGAAGACGTCGGCCATGCTGGTGTATTCGGCCTCGGGCATCTGCTTGATGGCGTCGAGGACTTCATTGTCGGCGTTATTCTTCTGAGCGTATTCGACCAGCTTTTGCCTGTTGGCCGGGAAGTCGATGCCCGAAAGAACCTGAGCGATGGTCGCCGTGGAATGGCTGGCGAGAGGCATGATTACTCCTCCGTTCAAAGCGTTGGCGGAAGAACGGGCGGCGAGGACTTACCTCCTCGCGCCGTCCTCTTAGGGCCTAACGCGTTTAGCCAGGGAAGGTTCCGGCGCAAGGGCGCCCACGCCCCCGCATTATCATTTGCACCGCCCATTCGCCGTTCTATTTGACCACCCCGCAGGCCATGCGCGGACCGCCGCCGCCCAGGGGCTTGGGCTCGTCGGCGTAATTGTCGGCGCCGGCATGGATGATGATGGCGCGGCCCTTGAGATCGGCCACTTTGAGGTGCGGCGCCACCAGCGGGTCGGCGGCGGTGCCATCCGCATTGACCGCCAAGGCCGGCAAATCGCCCTGGTGGCCGCCGTCACTCCACGGCCCCAGATGCTTGCTGGTGCCCTTGGGGTCGAAGTGACCGCCGGCGGCAAGGCCGGGGACCGTCTTGCCGTCCTGGTCCTTGGCGCCGCAATCGCCGTTCTGGTGCAAATGGATACCATGGGCGCCGGCGGGCAGGCCGGACAATTTGGGCTTCAGCATCAGGCCCTGCTTGCTGTCGGTGGCTTCGATGGTGCCCAGCACGGCGCCCGTATCCAGGGCGGTGACGGTGATGGTGGCCTTGGCGGCCAAAGCCGGGGTGGCGAAGCTGACAGCCAGGGCAAAAGCGGTGACGGTGGCGCGCATGATCGTCTCCTGAAATTTTCTTTGGGAAACTTTCACCCCAATGGCGAGCGCCGGAAAGACTATCGAAAGAAGGGGTTGAACCCACCCACATTCCTATTCAACCGGCCAACACCCCTACTCGGGCTGCAACTTTCTGCTCGCACAGGGGTTTTGTGCCTGCAATAGCGTTTTCAATAAGAAAGAACGCCAGTATAGTCTGTGCAGGAGACCCCCTTCCGGGACCCGAGGAGCAGCCCCGTGAGTTTGCGAACCACCCCTGAGACCTTTGATATTCTGCTGGTCGAAGATAATCCCGGTGACGCCCGCTTGGCGCAGGAAGCGCTGAAGGAAGGCCGTATGGCCAGCCGTCTCAAGGTGGTGGTCGACGGCGTCGAAGCCATGACCTATCTGCGCCGCGAAGGTCCGTTCACCGATGCGCCGCGCCCCGATCTGGTGCTGCTGGATTTGAACCTGCCGCGCAAGGATGGCCGCCAGGTGCTGGCGGAGATGAAGGCCGATGCGGAACTGCGCCGTATTCCCGTGGTGGTGCTGACCACCTCCCAGGCCGAGCAGGACATCCTGCGCAGCTATGACCTTCACGCCAATTGCTACATCACCAAACCGGTCGATCTCGACCGTTTCATCTCTGTGGTCCGCTCCATCGAGGAATATTGGTGCTCGGTTGTCACCTTGCCCCCCCGCTGATTTCGGCATGACAGACAGCGTGTCCTCCTCTCGCCGTACCGTTCTTGTGGTCGAGGACAATCCGGGTGACGCCCGGCTGGTTGAGCTGTTCCTGCGTGAAGAAGTCGCCAACCCATTCCGCATTCTTAAAGCGGCCAAACTGGCCGACGCGCTGATCACCCTTGGCGAGCAGCATGTGGATGTGGTGCTGCTGGACCTGTCCCTGCCCGATTCCTTCGGCTTGGCGACCTTGGCACGGCTGCGCGCCGAATACCCCATGGTTCCCGTGGTGGTGCTGACCGGCACCAATGACGAGGTGCTGGCGCTGGAGGCGCTGCGCCAGGGCGCCCAGGATTATCTGGTCAAGGGCCAGGGCGACGGCGATCTGGTGCGCCGCGCCATCCGCTATGCGCTGGAACGCTCGCGGGTGGACGTGGCCCTGCGGCGCTCGGAAGACCGCTTCCGCGCCGTGTTCCAAAATGCCGGCGTGGGCGTGGTGCTGTCCGAACCCGATGGCCGCTTCGTGGAAGCCAACCCCGCCTTTTGCGCCATGGTCGGCTATAGCGAGGCCGAGTTGCGCGGCTTGCGTTTCCACGACATCACCCATCCCGAGGATGTGGGCCGCAACAATGCCCTGCGTGAGGAAATGCGGGCGGGCGGGCGCGATTCCTATCATCTGACCAAGCGTTACCTTGCCAAGAATGGCCGCATCGTCTGGGGCCGCCTGACCGTCACCGCCGTGCGCGAGGCCGAGTGCGACGGCACCGACATGCGCTTCACCGTGACCGTGGTCGAGGACGTCACCGAGCGCAAACGGCTGGAAGACCACATGCGGCTGGCCGCCACGGTGTTCGAGAATTCCGGCGACGGCCTGTTCGTCACCGATGCCAATTCCCACATCGTCCACGTCAACCCCGCCTTCACCGAGATCACCGGATTCCAGCCGGAAGAGGTCATGGGCAAGACCCCCAAGGTGCTGTCGTCGGGCCGCCACGAGCCCGATTTCTACGAACGCATGTGGGATGATCTGCGCGCAATCGGCAAGTGGCAGGGCGAGATTTGGGACCGCCGCAAATCGGGCGAAATGTTCGCCGGCTGGCAGAACATCGCCGTGGTGCGCAACTCCCTGGGTGAGATCACCAATTACGTGGCGGTCATCAGCGACATCACCTCGCGCAAGCAGATGGAAGAACGCCTGTCTTATCAGGCCAACCACGACCCGCTGACCCGGCTGCCCAACCGCACCCTGTTCCAGGAACGGCTGTCGCGCGCCGTCGCCCGCGCCCATCGCAACCAAAGCCTTGTGGCCCTGCTGTTCATCGACCTTGACCGTTTCAAGCAGGTCAACGACACCTTGGGCCATCTGGCCGGCGATCTGCTGCTGCAGCAGGTGTCCGAACGTCTGACCGGCGCCACCCGCCAGGGCGACACCGTGGCCCGGCTGTCGGGCGACGAATTCACCGTCATTCTGGAAGACGTGCAAGACCCGCGCGACGCAGCCATGGTGGCGCACAAGATCCTGCACATGCTGGCCGATCCGTTCGATCTGGGCGGCCCCATTGCCAATATCAGCAGCTCCATCGGCGTCGCCTTGTACCCCGCCGATGCGGGCGATCCGCAAAGCCTGATCAAGCTGGCCGATGCCGCCATGTACCGGGCCAAGCATCTGGGCCGCAATTGCGCTCAGTTCCATTCCGAAGCGGTCAATGCCGAGGCGTTCGAGCGGCTGGCCCTGGAAAACGCCCTGCGCGTGGCGCTGGAGCACGACGAATTCCTGGTGCATTACCAGCCCATCTTCGACTTCAAGACCGGCAAGGTGGTAGCGGTCGAGGCGCTCATGCGCTGGCGTCATCCCGAAGTGGGCATGGTGGTGCCGGCCCAGTTCATGGCCTTGGCCGAAGACACCGGCCTGATCGTGCCCATCGGCAATTGGGTGCTGAAGACAGCCTGCAGCCAGGCCAAGGCGTGGCGCGATGCCGGCCATACGGATCTGGCCCTGCACGTGAATCTGTCCGGGCGCCAATTGCGTGAACCCGATCTGATCGCCACCATCGCCGAGGCGCTGGAAGCCAGCGGCCTGCCCCCCGCCGCCCTGGTGCTGGAAGTGCCGGAAGCCAGCGTGGTGGATAAGGGGCACGACCCGGCGGCCATCTTCTCGCGCTTCGCTGCCCTTGGCCTGGGGATGGCCATCGACGAGTTCGGCTCGGGCTATTCCTCCTTCGCCTTCCTGCGCCACCTGCCGGCCAAGGTGTTGAAGATGGCCCAGGGCTTCGTGCGCAACGTCGCCAATTCCACCGACGACACGGAAATCGCCACCGCCATCGTCGCCGTGGCGCGCGGGCTGCACATGTCGGTAGTGGCGCCCGGCGTGGAAACCGCCGAGCAACTGGCCTTCCTGTCGTCGTTCGGCTGCGACCGCGTCCAGGGCTTCCTGCTGGCGCGCCCCATGCCCGCCGACGAAATCGACGCAGTTCTGGCCCGGCCCGAACCGCCGCCCGCTTTGGCGAAAAGGGTCGTGGCGTGAAACTGGTCCGCTGGGGAACCAAGGGGGCCGAACGGCCCGGCCTGATGGACGGCCAGGGCCATCTGCGCGATTTGGGCCATCATTGCAGTGACATCACGCCCCACATGCTGAGCCCCGACGGGCTGGCCCGGCTGGCCGCCATCGATCCCCATTCCCTGGCCTTGGTGCCCCAGGACGAACGCCTGGGCGTGCCCTTGTCCGGCATCGGCAATGTGCTCGGCATCGGCCTCAATTACCGCGACCATATCGCCGAGACCGGCTTGGCCGCGCCCCTTGAGCCGGTCATGTTCAACAAGCATACCGGCGCCATCGCCGGCCCCAACGACCCGCTGCCCCTGCCCCCCGGTGCCGCCAAGCTGGACTGGGAAGTGGAGCTGGCGGTAGTCATGGGAAGTCCGGCGTGGCAGGTGGACGAAACCGCAGCGCTGGACCACGTGGCCGGCTACATGATCGCCAACGACCTGTCCGAACGGGGCTGGCAGATGGAACGCGGCGGCCAGTGGAGCAAGGGCAAATCGGCCCCCGGCTTCTGCCCGCTGGGTCCGTGGCTGGTGACCAAGGACGAAATCCCCGA
>JACMKT010000085.1 GCA_014380005.1 Rhodospirillales bacterium | reverse complement strand
GGCGGAAAAGGGGGGAACTCACCCAAGCAATCGGCCGCTCGCGCGGCGGGCGCACCACCAAAATCCACGCCCTGACCGACCCATTCTGCCGTCCGGTCGCATTCCTGCTGACCGGCGGTCAGATCGCCGACTGCACCGCCGCTGACGCCCTGCTCGACCAGATGCCCACGACCGACATCCTGCACGGCGACAAGGGCTATGACAGCGATGCCGTCCGCCGCAAGATCGAGAGCAAGGGCGCAGCACCGAACATCCCGCCCAAGGTCAATCGGCGCTGGAAGAACTGCTTCTCCCCGTACCTCTACCGTGACCGTAACGCCATCGAGCGCATGTTCGGACGGCTCAAGGATTTCCGCCGTATCGCCACGCGATATGACCGGCTGGCCCGCAATTACCTCGCCGCCGTCTGCCTCGCGGCGACGTTCTGCTACTGGTTATGAGTCCGGAGCCTAAGGTGGACGGCGAATTCCGCGTCAACCAGACCGGCAATTATTCGACAAACCCGGCCATTTCCGCCCTGTCCGACGGCCGCGTGGTCGTCACTTGGACAGAATACGACGTCACCGTCGTGCCAAAAAATACTGGCGTCTTCGCCCGTATCTTCGGCACCGCCGGCAATACGGCTCCCACCGCCGCCGGCGTCACCAACCAGAACGCCACGGAAGACAGCGCCTTCAGCTATCAGGTAGGGGCGTTCACCGATCCCGGCGACACGCTGACCTATACCGCCACCAAGAGCGACGGCTCGGCGCTGCCCACTTGGCTCAGCTTCGACTCCACCACCCGCACCTTCAGCGGCACGCCGGACAACGGCCAAGTGGGCACAGTCGCGGTCAAGGTGACCGCCACCGATACGGCCAACGCTACCGCCACGGCCAGCTTCACCATTACCGTTGCCAATACCAATGACGCGCCCGTGGCGGCGACCATCAGCAACCGCAACGCCACCGAAGACGCGGCGACCACGTGGCAGACCCCCGTCTTCACCGACGTGGATGTGGGCGACACGCTGACCTACAGCGCCACCCTGGGCGACGGCTCGGCGCTGCCCACTTGGCTCAACTTCGACTCCACCACCCGCACCTTTGGCGGAGCACTGCCGTCCTGGATCAACTTCGACGCAGCCACCCGCACCTTCTCGGGCACGCCTGGAACCAGCGATTGTGGGCACGGTCGATCTCAAGGTGATCGCCACCGACCCCACCGGTGCCACCGCCGCCGTCACCTTCAAGGTCACGGTGGGTAATGTGATCCGCCCCAACCTTCCCAGCGATCCGGGGCCGAAAATCAACGACAACAAGACGGCAGGGAACAACCAGCCGGCCAACGAGACGCCACCGCCGCCGGTTCCCGTGCGCACCGGCAATGAAGGCCCATCCAACTCACTAAACGCATCGATCCTTGGACTTTCGCCACGCGGTTCCGACGCAGGCGGCAACAACTTCGCGCCGTCCGCCGAGATCAACGTGGTCGAAGCCATCGGCGCCTTCCAGGTGTCGTTAGGCGCCGATGCGGCAACAGCCGCCGCCATCCACCTTGACCCAGGCGGACGGTCAGGCGGCACCGGCCTGGATCAAGGTCGATGCGGCCACCGGCACGATCAGCGGCGACCCGCCCCCCGGTTTCACCGGCGAGGTGGTGCTGAACGTGCTGGTCAAGAATGCCGATGGCAGCGAGGTGGTCAAACAGATCGTCGTCAAGGTCGACGGCAAGCAGACCGGCGAGCGATCGGGCAAGGACCGCCAAGCGGCAGCCAAGCCCAGCCTGGGGGCACAATTGGGCAATACTGGCCGCATAGCCTTCGTGGCACAGCGTCAGGCGCTTGTGGACGCAGTCAGGGGCTGACCGCGTCCACGAAAAGCTAAATCTATCAGGGGGGAAGTGATGAGCCACGCCAAGGGCGGGGCGGCGCATTCGCGTCGCGGGGTTGTTTGGGTTGCGGGCTTAACCTTGATGCTGTCGGCCTGCGCGGTCACGCCGGAGCCGGTCACCCATGCGGAATTAACCGAGCACGCCAAGGCCGACCGCACATTCCTTGCGTCATGGCCGCTCACCGGCCCGCTTACCCTTGATGAAGCCCGCCGCCGCGCCCTGTCCTACAATTTGGACATGCGCGTCCGTGTCATGGAAGAGGCGCTGGCCCAGGACCAGTTGGACCTGTCGCGCTGGGACATGCTGCCCAAGGTCACCGCCCAGGCCGGCTACACCTCCCGCTCCAACGAGGCCGGATCGTCCAGCCAGTCGGTGGCGACCGGCCAACAATCACTGGAAGCTTCGACCTCGCAGGAACGCACCCGCCGGGTCGCCGATCTCAGCATGACGTGGAACGCGCTGGATTTCGGCGTCGGCTATTTTTCCGCCCGCCAGAACGCCGACCGCGCATTGATCGCCGCCGAACGGCGCCGCAAGACAGCCCATTTGCTGGTTCAGGACGTTGAATCCGCCTATTGGCGTGCGGTCAGTGCCCAGGCCCTGACCGAGTCCATCCTGCGAACCATGACCGAGGCCGAGGCCGCCCTGGACGATTCCCGCCGGGTTGAAGCCGAATCCCTCCGCTCGCCGCTCGACAGCCTGCGTTATCAGCGTGGTCTGCTGGAAATCCTGCGCCAGTTGGACGCCCTTCGCCTGGAGCTGTCCACCGCCAAAGCGCAGTTGGCCATGCTGGTCGGCCTAGCGCCCGGCAAGCCGTTCGAATTGGCGCAGCCCGACGAGGCGACCATGACGGTCACCCTGCCCTCGGCGGATTTCGAGCAGTTGGAAGAAACGGCCCTGCTGCAGAACCCGGACCTGCGCGAGCACATCTATAATCGCCGCATCAGCGCCGCCGAATCGCGCAAGGCGCTGCTGAAGCTGCTGCCCGGCATCAGCCTGACGGTATCGCGCAATTACGACAGCAATAAATACTTGGTCCACAACGCCTGGAACGAACGCGGCTTGGCGGTGGCGTGGAACTTGATGAACCTGTTCACCGCACAATCCTCGCTGAAGCTGGCCGAGAGCGGTGAGACCATCGCCGAGGCGCGTCGGCAGGCCGCCGCCATGGCCATTCTGACGCAATTGCACGTCGCCCATACCCAGGCCACCATGGCCGCGCACCAGTTCGAGCGCGCCGACGCCCTCGACAAGGTTGAAAGCCGCATATCCATCCATCTGACCAATCGTGCCGCCGCCGATGCCCTTGGCCGGCTGGAACAGGTTTCCGGCGAAAGCTCGGCCATTGTGGCCCGCCTGCGCCGCTTCCTCGCCTACGCCGAATACCGTGGTGCTCTGGGCCGGCTGAAGGCGACCTTGGGCGACGAAATTCTGCCCGAAGCCGCAGCGGCAGATCCGGAGCCCAAGGTATGATACGGCAAACCCTGGTCATCCTCTTCCTTGCCTGCCCATTCCTTGCTGGCCCCGCCTGGGCGCAATCAGCGCCGCCGCCCATGCGGGCACAGTTGTCGCCGCGCCAGTTCACCACCCTGTCCAGCGAATTGCCGGGCAAGGTCGACCGCATCACCGTGCGCGATGGCGAGGCCTTCAAGAAGGGCGAAATGCTGGTCGAGATGGATTGCGTACTGCAACGCGCCCAGCTTGAAAAGGCCCGTGCGTCATTGGGCGCCGCCGAAAAAACCCTGGCGGTGAACCAGCGCCTAGCCGAGATGAAATCCGTGGGCGCCTTGGAAGTTCAACTGAGTGCCGCCGAGGTGGCCAAGGCGCGGGCCGACGTCTCGTTCATGTCTGCCACCGTCGCCAAATGCTCAGTCTCCGCCCCCTTCGCCGGCCGGGTGGTCGAGCGCAAGGCGCAAAGCCATCAATACATCGCCGCCGGCCAGCCGCTGCTGGACATCCTTGACGACCGGTCGCTGGAGATCGAGTCCGCACCCGAGCTGGTGTCCCCTGGCCGGCGGCGCTTCATGATCGTCTTTGCCCTGGCGATCTGGGTCTATCGGGTCGTGCTTTTCCTCGGTATCGCCCTGCTGGTCTACCACGCCTTCTTCAAGGTCCTGGGGCTGTTTCTGATGGCGGTGGAAATCGGCTGGTTCATCTTGCGGCCGGTAGGAGTGGAACTCATGGAAGTCTGGAAGCGGCGCGCCGCCCTGCAGCCGAACCGCCGATTGGCGCGCACCATCGCAGTAGTCGTGGCAGCCATAGCGGCGGTGGCGATCCCCTGGCAAACCTCGGTCGAAGCCCCGGGTGTACTGCGCCCGCGCGACCTTGCCCGGGTGTTCGCCGAGGCTCCATCACGTATCGACGCTGTGCTGGTGTCCGTGGGCGAGTCCGTCACGGCTGGGCAAACATTGATGCGCCTCGCCTCACCTGAACTGGAATTCCAGCACACCGCGCTGGGGGCACGCGCCCGTGCGCAGGAATGGGCCTTGGCCAACCAAAGCTTCGATGACGAGGTGCGCGCGGGCGCAATCAGGTACTGGAACAGGAACGGCGCTCCACCTTGGCGCGCCTAGGCGGCATCGACGCCAAATTGGCGCGTCTTGATGTGCGCGCCGCCATGGATGGCGTAGTGGTGGAACTACCGGACGCCATCACGCCCGGCATCTGGGTCAAGGCCGGCGAGCCGCTGGCCCGCCTCGCCCGACCAGGACCGTCCATGGTCGATGCCCTAATTTCCGAAGACGATCTGGGCCGCATCACCGAAGGCGCTCGCGCCACCTTCCACCCCGAAGTCCCTGACCGTCCTATTTTCAGAGGCCGCGTCGTCGAGATCGACGGGACGGCCACCACCCGGACCCTAAGCGAACCCCATCTGGCCTCGACCTACGGCGGAGAAGTGGCGGTGCGGCCCGACCCCAAGAACGGCCAGCCAGTTCCAGAAGCCATCCTGTATCGTGTCCGTATCGTGCTCGACGACGCGCCGCCGCTACAGCCGGTGGTGCACGGCACCGCGGTAATCGAGGGCCGGCCCGCCTCGATCCTCGATAGGATCGTACGCTCGGCTATGGCCGTGTTGATCCGCGAGAGCGGCGCATGAAGCCAAGATGTCACCACTCAGAGACGCTTGCCGTCCCTACGGTTCCGGCTTAGGAATGATGCCGAGGCGGTGTTACGCATTCGGCTGCGCCTAAAGGTGGGATTGCATGCATATTCGCGGGCTGCTTCACGCCCATCTGCCCAAGACGTTGCGCGTCAAACTGCTGCTGATGTCCCTTTTGGTGGTCTCGGTGCCGATTGCGACGACGGCCTTCGTGGTGGAAAACCAAGGGCGCGAGGCGCGCCAGGAAGAGAAGCTGGATAAGCTGTTCGGCTTGGCGCGTATCCTGGACAGCAGTCTGGGCGATGGCTTTGACGGGTTGCGGGCCGATGCGGCTGACCGGACGGCCCAAATCGCTTTGGTGAACGCCAAACTGCGCGATGTCACCGACATGGTGGCTGCGTCCAGCCCTGGGGTCGGCGTCGGCTATTACAGCAAAACCCTGAACGCCATCGTCACCTATGGGCCAAGCCGGGATTACGGCAAGACCGTGGGCCAATCCATTGCGCCCGACCATCCCGGCTGGAATGTCATGGCCAGCGGCAAAAGCACGGTGGAGACCGGCCATCTGGTGCGCGGGCCGATCATGAACGCCATGCTGCCGATCATTCGCCACGATCAGGTCATCGGCTACATCTGGGCCAATGAATTGACCGAATCCATTGAACGCCAAGCCTGGGAAATGGACCGCGCCATCCTGCTGGTCACCATGGCCGGCATCGCCTTTGGTCTGGCTTTGGCCCACGCCTTGTCCACCCGGCTGTCGCGGGACGTGGCCGTCATCAAGAACGGCTTGGCCGGCATGCTGTGTGATTTGAGCCACCCCATCCGCCGTCCATCAGGCGAACTGGGCGAGATCGCCGAGGCGATCAACTCCATGGCCCAGGCCTTGTTGGGTGCTCGTTCGCTCAATGAAAACATTCTCGACAGCATCGCCGACGGGGTCATCGCCGTGGACGTGGCGGGCAGGGTCACCTCCATCAACCCGGCGGCGCAAGCGCTGATGGGGGTCACGCTCAGGGACGTGGTGGGCCAGCCCTATCAATCTCTGTACATGCCCAATGCCGGCTTCGTCAGCATCCTTCTCGACACACTGGAAAGCGGCAAGGACCATATCGGCGTGGCCTTGGACTATCCGCTGATGGACCAAACCTTGCACGTCAACGCCAGCAGCAGTCTGCTGAAGGACGGCAACGGCAAGATGATCGGCGCGGTGGTGGTCTTGAAGGATCTCAGCGAGCAGCACCGTTTGCAAAAACAGGTCATGCGGGCCGACCGCCTTGCCGCCTTGGGCGAGTTGGTGGCCGGCATCGCCCATGAAATCCGCAATCCGCTGACCTCGATCCGGGGCTTCATGCAGTATCTGGAAAGCTGCGAAAGCCTTGCGGAATGGCAGCGTTACGCGCCGTTGATCGTGCGTCAGGTGGACAGCCTGAACCGCATCATCACCGGGTTGCTGGAATTCGGCCGCCATCGGCCCTCGGCCATGGCACCGGTGCGCATCAACGAACTGATCCGTGAAATCACCGTGCTGGCCGGCGCCAAATCACCGGCCAGCATTACCCTTGAACTGGCCTCCGACATGCCGGTCGTCGAAGTGGACGGCGAGGCGCTGAAGCAGGTGATTCTTAATCTGGTCATCAACGCCATCCAGGCCATTCCCGAGACAGGAACGGTGACCGTCGCCACCCGCCGCGAAAAGGACGAAGCCGTCATCAGCGTTGCCGACAATGGCGTGGGCATCGCCCCGCAGGATTTGGACAAGGTGTTCGACCCGTTCTTTTCCACCAAGCCCACGGGAACGGGGTTGGGGCTGGCCATGGTCCACCGCATCGTGGATGCCCATCACGGCTCCATCGCCATCGAAAGCACGCCGGACGTCGGCACCAGGGTGATCCTGCGCCTGCCGCTTATTCACACGGAGCCCCAAGCATGACCGCCCCCCTTCAGGCCTTGGTCGTCGATGACGAGGAAGGCATCCGCGAGATGCTGTCGGCCGTGCTGACCAAGCAGGGCCTTGAGGTCACCACCGCCGCCGACGGCGCCGCTGCGGTCGAGGCGTTCCGCACCCTGCGCCCGGCGGTGGTCCTGATGGACATCCGCATGCCGGTCATGACCGGTCTGCAGGCTCTGTCGGAAATCCTCAAGATCGACCGTGGGGCCTCGGTCATTCTGATGACCGCCTATGCGGCGGTGGAAACCGCCGTCCAGGCCATCAAGGACGGCGCCTTCGACTACATCATCAAGCCGTTCGACATTGCCGAAGTGCTGCTGCTGGTGGAACGCGTGCTGCAACTACGCCGCATGCAGGACGACATCGCCACCTTGCACCGCGAATTGTCCGCCAATTACCGGTGCGACCGCATCCTGACCAACAGCCCCAAGATGATGGAGCTGTGCCAAACCATCAGCAAGGTGGCGAAAAGCAACGCCAGCGTGTTGGTTTCCGGTGAAAGCGGCACCGGCAAGGAACTGGTCGCCGCCGCCATCCATTACAATTCTCCGCGCGCGGGTGGCCCGTTCATTCGCGTCAATTGCGCGGCGGTGCCGGAAGGGCTGCTGGAAAGCGAGTTCTTTGGCCATGAGAAGGGCGCCTTTACCGGAGCGGCAGCACGGCGGCGTGGCCGGTTCGAACTGGCCGAGCACGGCACCCTGTTCCTGGACGAGATCGGCGACATCTGCCCCAGCCTTCAGGTCAAGCTGCTGCGCGTGTTGCAGGAACGCGAGTACGAACGCGTCGGCGGATCCGAGACCCTGCGCTCGGACGTCCGCGTGGTGGTCGCCACCAACAAGAATTTGGAAGACATGGTCCAGCAGGGAACGTTCCGGCAGGATCTGTATTTCCGCCTCAACGTGGTGGCGCTGACGACCATCCCCCTGCGTGAACGGCCCGAGGATGTGCGGCTGCTGGCCGAGCACTTCCTGCAACGCTTCGCCGCCGAGAACCATGTGGAAGCCACCAATTTCCATGACCGCGCCATGGATTGCCTGCTGCGCTACGGGTGGCCGGGCAACGTGCGCGAGCTTTGCAACGCCGTGGAACGGGCTGTCGTCATGAGCTCGGGCCGGGTGATTTTCCCCGAGGACCTGCCCGAGCAGGTGCTGCGCCAAGCCATGGAAGTGACTGAGGTCATTTCGCCCCTGGGGGCGCCGCAACATTCGCTGCGGGAAATGATCAATCAATACGAAGCCCGTGCCATCACCGAAAGCCTGGCCCGCAATGGCGGCAGCCGCATGCGGGCGGCGCAAGAGCTGGGGATCAGCCGCCGCTCACTGCTGTACAAGCTGCAGGAATACGGCATCGGCTGAATTGCGCGCTCCGTAAAGACGCGCAAAGAATTGCGCACACCGCAAAGAATTGCGCAGCGGCCCAGGCCCGGCGGCCTCACCTAACCGCACTTTCCCTCAAGTTCCGCGCCCTCCCCTGCATTGGC
>JACMKT010000084.1 GCA_014380005.1 Rhodospirillales bacterium | reverse complement strand
TCAATCCCAAGCCCGGCTACCATGCGGTCCTGCAGCACCGCATGCTCAAGGACGGCAAGCTCAATGCCTATTGGGTGATGTGCAACAACAACATGCAGACCGCCCCCAACATGAACGAAGAGGGGTATCCGGGTTACCGCAACCCCGAGGCGTTCGTGGTGGTCTCTGATCCTTACCCCACCGTCACCGCCATGGCCGGCGACCTGATCCTGCCCACCGCCATGTGGATGGAAAAGGAAGGTGCGTACGGCAACGCCGAGCGCCGCACCCAGTTCTGGCGCCAGCAAGTCAAGGCTCCGGGCGAGGCGCGCTCGGATTTGTGGCAGCTCATGGAGTTCTCCAAGCGCTTCAAGATCGAGGAAGTGTGGCCCGAGGAACTGATCGCCAAGAAGCCGTCGGTTCGGGGCAAGACCATGTTCGAAGTGCTGTTCAAGAACGGCGCCGTGGACAAATTCCCCTTGGCCGAAACCCAGCAGGGCTTCGACAACACCGAATCCCAGGCCTACGGCTTCTATGTGCAGAAGGGCCTGTTCGAGGAATACGCCGCCTTCGGGCGTGGCCACGGCCACGATCTGGCGCCGTTCGACATGTACCACAAGTCACGCGGCCTGCGCTGGCCGGTGGTGGACGGCAAGGAGACCCTGTGGCGCTACCGCGAGGGCTATGACCCTTACGTCAAGGCGGGCGAAGGGGTGAAGTTCTACGGCAAGCCGGACGGCAAGGCCTGGGTGTTCGCCCTGCCCTACCAGCCCGCCGCCGAAAGCCCCGATGCGGAATACGATCTGTGGCTGTGCACCGGCCGCGTGCTGGAGCACTGGCATTCGGGTTCCATGACCCGGCGCGTGCCCGAACTGCACAAGGCGGTGCCGTCGGCATCATGCTTCATGCACCCCAACGACGCCAAGAAGCGCGGCCTGCGCAATGGCGACGTGGTCAAGGTGAAAAGCCGGCGCGGCGAGATCTCCACCCGCATCGACACCCGTGGCCGCAACCGTCCGCCCGAAGGCTTGGTGTTCATCCCGTTCTTCGATGAAACCCAGCTGGTCAACAAGCTCACTTTGGACGCCACTTGCCCGATTTCCAAGGAAACGGACTACAAAAAGTGCGCGGTCAAGATCGAGAAGGCCTGACCATCATGACCGCCCTCAGCCGCCGCCAATGGCTCTTGAGCACACTCCGCGCCGCTTGTGGCGCCGGAGTGGCGGCGGCTGTGCTGGCGGGACCCGCCTCCAGGCGGGCGCAGGCCATCAACCTGCGTCCGCCCGGTGCGCTGGCGGAACCCGATTTCCTGTCGGCCTGCATACGCTGCGGCCTCTGCGTCCAGGCCTGTCCCTACGACACCCTGCACACCGCCGGATATGGCGATACCGTGGCGCCCGGAACACCGTTTTTCACCGCCCGCACCGTGCCGTGCGAGATGTGCGAGGACATTCCCTGCGCCAAGGCCTGCCCCACCCATGCCCTGGATAAGGGGCTCACCGACATCAAGGCCGCCCGCATGGGCGTCGCCGTGCTGGTCGGCCATGAATCCTGCCTGAACATCCAAGGGCTGCGCTGCGACGTGTGCTACCGCGTCTGCCCCGCCTTGGACGAGGCCATCACGCTGGAGCGTCACCACAACGAACGCACCGGCAAGCACGCCGTGTTCATTCCCACCGTCCATACCGACCATTGCACCGGCTGCGGCAAGTGCGAAAAGGCCTGCGTGCTGGACGAAGCGGCCATCAGGGTGCTGCCGCACCACCTCGCCACCGGGCGCATGGGCGATCATTACCGCCTGGGCTGGGAAGAGAAGGCCAAGGCCGGCAAGGCCCTGATCGACGGCACCATCGAACTGCCCGTGCGCGGATTGCCCATGCGCGGATTGGAGGCCAAGCCATGAGCATCAAATGGCTGCTGGCCCGCCGCGCTGTGCAATTGGGTGTCCTCGGCCTGTTCTGGGCCGGCATCGCCAAGGGCAATCTGTCGTCCAGCCTGACCCTGGGCACACTTCCCCTGACCGATCCGCTGAGCGCCGTGCAGGCGCTGCTGGCCCATCACACATTGGGCACCACCGCCTTGCTGGGCGCCGTGATCGTGGCCGCCGCCTATGCGTTGGTGGGGGGCCGGGCCTATTGCGCCTGGGTGTGCCCGCTCAATGCCGTGACCGATGCCGCCGCTTGGCTGCGCCGCCGCCTGGGCCTGAAGGAAACCATCGCGCTGGACCGCCGCATGCGCTTCTGGGTCCTGGCCGGCGTGCTGCTGGCTGCGGCTGCCGCCGGCACCATGGCGTGGGAGATGGTCAATCCGGTCGCCATGGTCAGCCGTGGCCTGATCGCCGGCACCGCCTCGGCCCTGACCATGGCCGCATTGGCGGCGTTGGCGGTGTTCCTGTTCGACCTTGGCATCGCCGCCAATGGCTGGTGCGGCCATCTTTGCCCAGTGGGGGCGTTCTACCACCTGCTGGGGCGCAAGAGCTTGGTGCGGGTGACTGCCGCCGGACGCGACGCTTGCGACAATTGCATGGACTGCTTCCAGGTCTGCCCCGAACGCCACGTGATCGCGGCGCCGTTGCGCGGCAAGGCCAAGGGGATCAGTCCCGTCATTCAATCCGCCGACTGCACCAATTGCGGCCGGTGCATCGATGTGTGCTCGAAGACCGTCTTCCGGTTCGGGTCACGATTTTCCAGAGATTAGGGGAGTGAGCGCTGTGAACAAGATCATGGGACTGATCGTCGCCCTGGCCGTGGCGTTGGGCTCCGGCGCCTTCGCCGGAGAGGTCAAGAGCTTGCGCGGCAGCGAGGCCAACAGCCCCGATACCGCCCCGCCGGTCTATAAGACCCTGGACGGCATCAAGCTGGAGCGGGCCTATCGCCAACAGCCGCCGCTGGTGCCCCACGACACCGCGAAATATGAAATCGACAGCAAGGTCAACCAATGCCTGCGCTGCCACGAATGGCCCTATTCCGACCAGGAAAAGGCACCGAAGATTTCGGACGCCCATTACGTGGACCGTAACGGCGCCCGCCAGGACCACGTGAACGGCAACCGCTATTTCTGCAAGCAATGCCACGTGCCCCAGGCGGAAACCAAACCGCTGGTCGAAAATAACTTCCAGCCATCCGCGACGGCCCGCTGAAGGAGCCCCACGCCATGACCGCAGATATCGCCAAACCCAAAAAGGCGGGATTGCTGGCCCGGGCCTGGACCCTGGTGCGACGCCCCTCGCAACGCTGGTCCCTGGGCATCTTGTTGGTGGTGGGCTTCGGCGCCGGCATCATCTTCTGGGGCGGCTTCAACACCGCCATGGAGCTGACCAACACCGAGGCCTTCTGCCTGAGCTGCCACGAGATGGAGCAGAACGTCTTCCGCGAGTACCGTGGCACCATCCACGATGCCAACCGCTCGGGCGTACGTGCCACCTGTCCCGACTGCCATGTGCCCAAGCCGTGGATCCATAAGATGAAGCGCAAGCTTCAGGCCTCCAACGAAGTGCTGCACAAGATCCTGGGCTCCATCGACACCCGCGAGAAGTTCGAGGGCAAGCGCCTGGAATTGGCCAAGCATGTGTGGACGGCCATGAAGGAGACCGATTCCCGCGAGTGCCGGAACTGCCACAACTTCTCGGCCATGGATTTGACGCGCCAGCAAAGCCGCGCCCAAATCCGCCACGCCGAAGCCGAGAGCCAGGGCAAGACCTGCATCGACTGCCATAAGGGCGTCGCCCACCAGCTCCCCAAAGGCGCCTATGACGCAGAGCGGGAAATGAATGAGCAGTGGAACGCATCCCACCGCTGACGTCTTCGGGAAATGGCCGGTCCATATGGGTCGGCCATAACCCGTCAAGCAGTAACGAAACGGAACTCCAGCTTCGGCGGCACCTTGCCGGGGGTCAGGACAAAGCCAAGCCGCGTCGCGCCCGCAGCGATGGCCGCCAATTTGTCCGGGGTATCGGTGGCCAAAAACACCACCACCGGGGCCATGACGTGCTGAACCTCGGGATCCAGATGGCCATTGGCGACGATGGCATCGGACAGGCCATATTCGGCGGCCTGGGAATCGTCGGCGAACTCACCCGCTTCCTTGATGGCGTCCAGGATGGGACGGGCAGCCTCACCGGCCAAGCCGATATGGGCGCGCTCAAGACCGAATGACAGCAGATAGGGCGCGGTCAAATCGTCGCCGTCCTCGGCCATCTTGAGGAAGAATTGCACCACGTCCGCCATGTCCCATCCCTCGCCGTCAGCTCTGAAACGGGGGCTTTAGCATGAAACAGGCCAAGCCGCACATAAACCCATTCAGCATGACCGAGAAACAGGGCATCCCGGACCGCAATGCGCACTTCCTTGGGCTGGAACGCCGTGAGGTATGGGTACAGGGTGAAATCCGCCAGCAGGCGCTCGGGCGTCAATCCCCGCTGCGGTGGCAGGCTTGACCGCGTAGGCGACAAGCCTTGTCGAACCATCAATAGAGAAGTCCACCAGGAAGTCCGTGGTCATGACCAACGGCACGCGGGTATGGCGGTCCAACGGGAATTTCTCGCGGATGTCGATCACCGCGTCATGCCAGTCGAGCACGCAAAACAGCGCGACTTCCATATCCGAGAGGAAGTGATGGACATGGCCGGCCTTCACCCCGCGCAAGCGATGAGAACGCCCCAGCGAGGGGACATCCCCGATCTCCAGCCAGGGCAGGTAATCGCGTCCCTCCTTGAGGTCGCGGGCGATCAACGCTTGGTCCACGGAATACTTCCGCCGCGCCATCGGGACACCTTCGGCCTGCTGGCCCATCACTACAAGGATAGGCAGGCCTCAACCAAAAGTGCAAGGGGCGCCCCAGATATCTCTGTCAGGCGCCCCGATATGATGGATTAACGTCCGGTGTGATTGATTAACGTCCGGTATGACACTATTTCGTCGCCGGACACAACTATTGTTCTCAATTATTAAAGTATCATCCTTAGCAGCAGACAACGCACTGAAAACGCAGGGACGCACTGCCGACGTTCTTAGGGAGTTTCATCCTCAAGCTGTTTGCAACCCGCCTCGAGCAGGTCACTCCTGATAATAAAGTCGGCTCCTCGACGCGACAAATGGAATTCAGCTGAAGGCTGCGTCCTGATCGCTTAACCTCGCGAGGGCTGTTGAGGGGGCTTGGATGGATGCGGAACAGGTTCTGGCGCTGGGTCTCGGGGTGGCGCCGCCGTGGCGTCTGG
>JACMKT010000083.1 GCA_014380005.1 Rhodospirillales bacterium | reverse complement strand
GTTCGTTGTGGGGGATCGGCCCCACAACCCTCGCTTGCGTTTCCACGACCAGCTGCGGTGGCGCCTCTCCTGGGAATCCGACGGACACACGATCGTAGTGCGGGAGAGGCGCCACCAAGCTCGCGAGCGTTTCCACGAGCAGCTTCGGTGGGCACTTCGGCGGAGTCGCCACCCGGACCCGCTCGGTGATCATATTCCCTTTCGAATCGAGAACCGAAGCCTTCAAGCCGGTGCCTCCGATATCGATCGCCAGCGTTTTCGCCCCCGGCGTGGTTTATTGGGGGACGGGCACCTAAGACTTTTGGGGGAGTTAGAATGACGGCGGAGGTAACGGCACAAAGACCGGCTGAGCAGCCAGGCCTTGGGTCGAACCCGCCCGGCTTCTTCGGCCAATTCCTCGGCCTTACCCTGCCCTATTGGAATTCCGATTGGCGGACGCGCGGCACCTTGGTGGTGTTCGTGGCATTGACCATGGCCCAGGTGGTGGTGCCCATCCTGGTCAATCTGTGGAGCGCCAATCTGTTCGACGCCCTCGAACAACGCTCCATGGACCGCTTCCTGGCCCAGGCCGGCGCGCTGCTGGTCATCTTGGGCTTGGCCATGACCATCACCTCTACCCATCTGGTGGTGAAACGGCGCATGCAGATCGGCTGGCGCCGCTGGCTGACCCGGCGCGTGCTGGACGATTGGATGGCCGAGGGCCGCCATTATCTGGTCAGCCACATGCCGGGCGACCACGACAATCCCGATGGCCGCATTTCCGAAGACATCCGCAACACCTGCGAAAGCGCCATCGATCTGGCCCATTCGCTGTTCTATTGCCTGCTGCTGCTGATCAGCTTCATCCAGATTCTGTGGTCGCTGTCGGGTGTCATTACCGTCACCCTATTTGACACCCCCTTGCCCATCCCCGGCCACATGGTGTTCGTGTCCATCCTGTACGCCAGCGCCGGCACCACCGCCGCCGTGCTGCTGGGCCGTCCGCTGGTGAACACGGTGAACATGCGCCAGACCGTCGAGGCCAATTTCCGCTTCGGCCTGGTGCGCGTGCGTGAAAATTCCGAAGCCATTGCCCTACTGCATGGCGAACCCGATGAGCGCCGCCGTCTGTCGGATTTGTTCACCGCCGCCCGCCGCGGCTTCAACTTACAGACCACCGCCCTTGCCAAGGTCTTCGTGTTCTCGTCGGGCTACAGCGTGCTGGCCACGGCTTTTCCCTTCCTGATCGCCGCGCCGCGCTATATCTCGGGCGCCATTTCCCTGGGCGAGCTGATGCAGATCTCCCAGGCGTTCCAGCAGATGACTTCGGCCCTGTCATGGCCGGTGGACAATCTGTCCAAGGCGGCGGAGTGGAAGGCCTCGGTCGAGCGCGTGCTGTCCCTGCACAACGCCCTGCAGGAACTGAAGCGCCATCAGGCCATGGCCGACCAGAGCCACACCATCACCGTTTCCACCGGCGACCGCCCTGCCCTGGTGTTCGACGACCTTTGCGTCGGCAAGGCCGATGGCTCCAGGGTGGTGTCCAACTTCTCCGAGACCATCAAGCAGGGCGAACGGGTGCTGATCTCGGGCGATCCCGGCGCCGCCATCAAATTGTTCAAGGTGGTGGCCGGGCTGTGGCCGTGGGGCTGCGGCCATGTGCTGAAGCCCAACGACGCCGACATCTTCTTCATGCCGCAGCGGCCTTATCTGCCCATCGCCCGGCTGCGCAGCGTGCTGGCCTATCCCGCCGGCCCCGACAATTTCGACGAAGCCACCCTGGCCGCCGCCCTGGAACGCGTGGGCCTGGGCCATCTGGCCAAGGTGCTGGAAGATACCAACACCTGGGAAAACTTCCTGACCCTGGGCGAACAGCAACGCCTGGGCTTCGCCCGCCTGCTGCTGCACCGGCCCAACTGGATCTTCATCCAGGAAGCCACCGACGGCCTGCACCCCGATGGCGAGCATGAAATGATGCAGTTGGTGCGCGAGGAATTCCCCACCGCCACCGTCATCACCGTGGGCTACCACTCGGCGCTTGAGGCCTATCACGAACGCAAGCTGTCCCTGGAACCATCCAAGGACGGCCCCATCCAGGTCAAGGCCAGCCCGCTGGACGGCAGCGACCGCCGCCGCAAAATGTCACCGCTGGATTTGCGCAACTGGCTGATCCACCCGCTGCGGCGCCAGACCGAACGGCGGGATAGTTAAGCCCCCTCGCCCTTCACCAATGCCTGATACCACGCGAACGAATCCTTCGGCGTACGCTTCAGCGTGTCGAAATCCACATGGACGATGCCGAAGCGGTTGCCGTAGCCGGAACCCCATTCGAAATTATCCAGCAGCGACCAGATGAAATAGCCGCGCACGTCCACGCCGTCGCGGATGGCCTGGGCCATGGCGGCCGTGTAGAGCTTCAGGTAAGCGATGCGGTACGGGTCGGCCACGCGGCCCTGATCGTCCACCACCTCTTCCGCCGCACCGCGCCCCATGCCATTCTCGGTCACATAGACCGGCAGCTTGTAGCGCTTGGCGCAGCGCTTCAATTCGTCGGTAAAGGCGTCGGGATAGATGGGCCAGCCGATATGGGGATGGGGCACCGGGTTGGGGTTGTCGCCCCAGGCGAAGCCCAATTGGTTGGTGTCGTCGGCCCGCGTCCAGATGGGGCCGTAATGGTTCATGCCGAACCAATCCACCTTGCGGCAGATGCGGGCCATGTCGCCGGCCTGGATATAGGGCTCGAACTCGTTGGCGACGATGGCGGGATAGGTGCCCAGGATTTGCGGGTCGGCATAGACCAGATTCCAATGGGCATCCAGCACCAAAGCCGCCTTGCGGTTCTCGGGCGTGTCGCTTTCCGGGTGAACCGGCTGGACGTTGTAAATGGAGCCGATCTGGGCGCCGGGAATCCAGTTGCGCAGCACGTCCACGGCGGCGCCATGGGCCAAATTCAGGTGATGGGCGGCGCGGAAATAGGCGGCGCGGTCCTGCACCGCCGGGGCGCACCACGTCATGGCATAGCCGAACAGGGTGGCGACGTTGGGTTCGTTGAAGGTGGAGAAGTGCCGCACCCGGTCGCCGAAGCGCCGCGCCACCAAAACGGTGTAATCGGCGAACCAGCCGGCCACGTCGCGGTTGGTCCAGCCGCCCAATTCGGACAGCTTCTGCGGCAAATCCCAATGGTACAGGCACAGCCACGGCTCCATGCCGGCTTCCAGCACGCCGTCCAGCAGGCGGTCGTAGAAATCCAGGCCCTTATCATTGACCGCACCGCGCCCGCGCGGCAGCACGCGCGGCCATGACACCGAGAACCGGTAGGCGCCCACGCCCAATTGCTTGAGCAGCGCCACATCCTCGGGCCAGCGGTGGTAATGGTCGCAGGCGACGTCGCCGGTATGGCCGTTATTGGTGCGTCCGGGCAGGCGGGAATGGACGTCCCAGATGCTCTCGCCGCGCCCGTCTTCAGCCGTCGCCCCCTCGATCTGATAGGCCGAGGTGGAGGCACCCCACAGGAAGCCCTCAGGCACGCCCAGCGGATGGGTTTTCTTGGCGGATACGGACATGGCTTCCCCCACTGATCTTTCGGGAAAGCTTAGCACGCGGGGCTATGGTCAGCCCAGCGCCCGCAGTGCTTGCGCCAGCTTGTCCACGCCACGGAAGGCGGCGCCCAGTTCCACATGGGCATCGCGCATGGCCCCCGCATCCGGGCAGGGATGGCCGCCCAGGCGGTTGGCCTGCAGCATGCGCACCGCCGCCGCCAGGCTTTGGCCCTTGACGAAGTCGGACACACGCTGGACGGCGGCGTAATGCACGCTGACATTGGCCGCCACCTTGGGCGGCAGCAGGTGGATATTGCCCTGGACCGCGCGGAAGCCGGTATCGATGCCCGCCAGCGAGGTCACCGAGGACACGAACGACACTCCCGCTTCCGCATTGGGCGGCAGCGGCAAGGATTCATAGGCAAGGCGGCGGGTTTCCAATTCGGTCGCCAGGGTGGCAGCCACGGCACGGCGGCTTTCCTTGACCTCGCCACGGCGCAGCAGCAGGGCGGTGAGGATGCCGAACAGCGCGGCCAGGAAGGCACCGGCCAGGATCAGCACGCCCAGCGCCCAGGCGGGGAAGCCGGCGGTCAGGACCACGGGGGGCAGTTCGGCGGGCGCGGATACGGCGGGTTCAGGCGCCGCGACCGGGGCCGGAGCAGGTTCCGCAGCAGCCGAAGCCGGAGCCGAAGCCGGAGCCGGAGCCTGGGCCTGGGCCGGAGCCGCTGCAGGCACCTGGACCATGGGCACCGCTTCGGGCTCAGCCGGGCGCATGGGCTGGAAATTGGGGGCGGGTTCGTCCAGCAGCGGCTTCTCGGCAGCCGGAACCGGCGGCTGGATCGTCTCACGCGGGGGCAGCAGATTGATGGGCTGCTGAGCCAAGGCAGGCACAACAGAAGCGGCAATCAGGACGGCAACCAGCGTAGGGCGGAGCATATGGAGCGAACCTCTAGATCTCAGTCTCGCGGCGGCGACCATAGACCAGTTCCCATCGTCCGGGAAGTGTCTGCCGGTCGGGGCAGCCATTACGCTATCCCCGCCGCCACGCTTCTTCCGCCGCCACCGCTTCGGTAATGCTGGTGATGACGCGCGCCGCCGGGAAGGTCACCACCACTGTGGTGCCCTGGTCGGGCACCGAGCTTAGAATGATGGTGCCGCCATGGGCGGTGACCAGGGCCTTGGTCAGGGGCAGACCCAAACCGGTGCCCTCATACTTACGCGACAATCTGGTATCGGCCTGGACGAAAGGCTCCATCACCCGCTCCAACTCGTCGGCGTTCATGCCGATGCCGGTATCGGCGACGGTGATGGTGAAGCCCTGCGCGTCCGCCTTTGCCTCCACGGTGACCGTGCCGCCTTCATCGGTGAACTTCACCGCGTTGGAAATCAAATTCAGCACGATCTGGCGCACCCGGCGTTCATCGGCGCGCAGATAGGGCAAATCCTCGGGCAAATCCTCAATGATATGGACGCCATTGGCGTTGGCGCGCCGCATCATCATGCGCACGGACGAGCGGATGATGGCCGAAACATCCACCAGCGCATCCACCAGATCGGTCATGCCGGCCTCGGCCTTGGACATGTCCAGAATGTCGTTGATCAGCTCCAGCAGATGCATGCCGCTTTCATGGATATCGTCCACATAGCCATTGTAGGACGCCGGTTCCATGGGGCCGAAAATCTCGTGCTTGATCAGTTCCGAGAAGCCGATGATGGCGTTCAGCGGCGTGCGCAATTCATGGCTGATATTGGCAAGGAAGGTGGCCTTGGCGCGATTGCCGCGCTCTGCCGCCTCCTTGGCTTCGCGCAGAGTGTCCTCCACCTTCTTGCGGTCGGTGATGTCGGTGAAGGTCAGGATCAAGCCGCCGCCGGGCATGGCGGTAGAACGCACCTCCAGCACCCAACCATTGGGCCGCGCGTGTTCGAACACCTGATTGGGAATGCGGCGCAGGCGGCCCAGGCGGCGGGCGGCCTTGGCCAGGGAATTGCCGCGTCCGAACTCGCCCTGGATGGCAAGGTGCAGCAGCACCGCCTCCAGCGTCGCCTGACCGGGCAGGAAGCCGCCCTCGGGCAGGTCCAGCAGGATGCGGGCTTGGCGGTTCAGCGCCACCAGCCCCTCGCCGCCATCGAACACCACCACGCCCTGGCCCATATTGTCGATGATGGCTTGGCGCAGCGCCGATTGGGCGGCCAGTTCCCGTTCGTGGCGTTTGATAGGGGTGATGTCGGTGGCGGTGCCGCGATAGCCGCAGAACACGCCGTCGGCATCCAGCGCCGGGCGGCCGGCCATTTCCACAAACTTGATGGCACCCGAAGGCACCTTCTGGGAAAACACGAAACCACGGAAGGGCCGGTGCGCCCGCATGACCACCAATTGCTGGTTCCAATCGGCGGAACCGTCGCCGATTTCACCCAATTCCGAACCCAATTCCGAGCCCAGTTCCGAGCCCAGTTCCGAGAACGCGCGTCCGATAAAGAAGCTGGGGCCGACGCCGAGGGCTTGGCGCACGCGGCCCGAGACGAAGGTGAACAACAGGTCGGCATCCAGTTCCCAGAACCAGTCCGAAGCGGATTCGGCCAAATCACGGAAACGCTGTTCGCTGTCCACCAGCGCGTCTTCCACCCGCTTGCGGTCGGTGATGTCGCGGACCACGCCGATGAACGTCACCATGTCGTCCTGGCGCATCTCGCTGACCGCCAGTTCCAGCGGGAAGATCAGCCCGTCCTTGCGCCGCCCCTTGACCTGCCGGCCAATGCCCACCACCCGTGCCTCGCGGGTCCGGCCATAGCGGCCGAGATAGCCGTCATGCTCGGAATGGAACGGTTCGGGCATGAGCATCTTGACGTTGCGCCCGACCACCTCGTCGCTGTCATAGCCGAAGATACGCTCGGCTGCCGGATTGAAGGACAGCACCATGCCGGTATCGTCGATGGTGACGATGCCGTCCACCACCGTGTCCATGATGCCGCGCAGCCAATTGGCACCCTCGCGCAACGACGCTTCCACCTGCTTGCGATTGGTGACGTCGCGCAGGATGCGCAGATGCCCGCCATCCGCCGTGCGGTAGACGCTGATGGAGACCCAGCGGCCATCGTAAAGCTGAAACTCGCGCCCATTCGCCTCGGTGGTGGCGTGGTCGGCGAGCATGTCGAACACCCAATCTTCCTCGCGCCCCACCGCATCGGGGACCACGCCGCGGTCGGCCTCGGCCTTGAGGATATCCTCGAAGCTGCGGCCCGGGCTGATGGCGTCGGCGGCGGGCAGCAGGAATTCGCGGTACAGGGTGTTGCAGGTGATCAGGCGGTCATTGCCATCGAACAGAGCGACCGCGTCATGGATGCTGCCCAGGGCATCCACCAGCCGGCTTTGCAGCAGATTGGCGCGCTGGCCCTCGCTCTCGGCCAAGTTTTGCTGGCGCCGCAGCACCACCAGCAGCAACGCCACCGCCATGACCATGGAGAGGAATTGCGAGAGGACGAAGCTCCACGTGGCCGAGACCGGATGGGCGTGCAGCAGCGGCGCCGCCAATTGATGCAGGCCCGAGACGGCAAAGGACAAGGCGGCCAGTCGGTGGACGGCGGAACGGCCCCGCGACACGAAGCCCCAGGCGCCCAGCAGCAGCGGCAGGCCGCCGATGCCGAACACCGGCAGTACTGACAGGCCGAAGGGCAGCCGGATTTGGTGGACCACCGCCGCCCAGCCACCGCTGGCGACCAAGCCGAAGATCAGCAATCCGGGCGTCACCCGCCCGCCCATGAACGAGATGACGCCGCACAAAGATAAGCCGGCGGACAGGCCGTAAATGAAGTCCGAGGTTTCCACCAGCAACGGCGAGCCATTGCCCAGCAGGACGCCCTTGCTGGCGGTTTCCAGCACGAAAGCAGCCGCCCACCAGCCATAGGCGCTGGGCGAGGCCGGCAGGGTCCAGCCGTAGATCGTGGACACGGCGAGAACCGCCGAGCCCATCACCGCCCCCAACAGCGCCGCTTGCAGCGCGAAATCCATGGTAAGCGCCGTCCTTTCCCGCCAGCCTTCGTGGCTGGCCCGCTTTCCGCGTCAGCCTTTAGTCGTCGTACGATACCAAGGTGGTGACGGGAACATTCATCTCCTCGAGCCGCTTGCGGCCGGGCAGGAAGGTCAGTTCGATCAGGGCAGCGGCGCCGGTGACTTCGGCGCCCACGCCGCGCAGCAATTCCACGCCCGCCGACATGGTGCCGCCGGTGGCCAGCAGATCGTCAAGCACCACGACCCGTTGCCCGGGCTGGATGGCGTCTTCCTGAATTTCGATGCTGTCGGTGCCGTATTCCAAGGCGTAGTCGTGACGCACGGTCTTGCCCGGCAGTTTGCCCTTCTTGCGCAGCATGACGAAGCCACAGCCCAGCTTCAGCGCCAGCGGAGCGGCGACCAGGAAGCCACGGGATTCGATGCCGGCGACGATGTCGGGCTGGAAACGGCGGACTTCACGGGCAAGGCGGCCCATGGCGACCTGCCAAGCGTCGGGATGGGCCAGCAAGGTGGAAATGTCATAGAACAAGATGCCCGGCTTGGGGAAGTCGGGAATGCCGCGGATATGGTCCTTGATGTCCATGGAAAACGAAGCCCTTGCCAAATGCGCCGTAAAATCTGGCGCGCATGGTAGCGGCAGACGCAAGGGCGGTCAAAGCAAAGCGGGTGCCGGGGCTGTGTCAGCGTCGGTCAAGGCCTGCGCCAACGCCCCCGCCACCGCGTTGAAGGGAATGGCGTCCATTTCCGTGCCGCCGAAATCCTGAGCCTTGACCACCGTCAGGCGCCGGGCGGCGGGAGCGAATTTCTCGGGCGGGGTGGGGCCGAACAGCGAGACCAGCGCCACATCCGCCGCCGCCAGCATATGGCCGGTGCCGGAATCATTGGCGACCGCCGCCACCAGCCGCCGCGCCAAGGCGATGGTCAGCATGGGCGGGGCACTGTCCACCCCTTGCAGCGGCAGCACCGCATTGGGCAGGGCCGCGCGGATTTCGGGCGCCCACCCGGCCTCGTTGGGGCCAAGGAAGAACACCGGCACCCGGCCTTCGGCGGCATGCAGCCCGGCCAATTCCATGAACCGCCCCAACGGCCAGCATTTGTGCGTGCCCCCGGCACCCGGCGCGAAGCCCACATAGGTGGAACCGGGCGGCAGCAGGCCGTCAGCCAGCCGTTCCGCATTGGAATCCTGGGGCAGCGGCGCGGCGGGGACGGCGGGCTGGCCGCTGGCAAGCTCCACCAGCATCATCAATTGCCCGACCATGGCCGCCGGACGCCGCCAGCCCGAGGGCGGGCGGACATGGGACAGGCGGAAATCGGCGGCAGCGGAAATGAACCGCCCGTGGCGGATACGGCGCAGAATCAAGGTGGTCAGCAAGCGGCGCTGGGTGTCGATGATCAGGTCGAACGACCGGCCCGGCAACGGATTGTGGCCAAACAATTCCGCCACCCGGCTGCCGATTTTGGCATCGTCCAGCACCTCGTCCACCAGCCCGGCCACCACGGGGGCCAGGGACCCGGCATAGACCGTGTGGCCCTTACCCGCCATCCAGGTGATGCGGGCGGCGGGGAACGCCGTACGAAGCGCGCGCAGGAACGGCAGCTTCATCAGCCCGTCGCCCACGGCGTCGAGCCCCACATAAACCAGAATGGAACCGGGCGCTTGCCGCATGGGGGTTACTGCCCGCGCAGACGGTTGACGAAATCGGCCATGCCCACCTGACGACCGCGCTTCAGCCGCTCTGCCGCCAAGATGGACTGGACGGAAGCGATGGAGCGGTCCACCTCGGTGTTCAGCAGGGTGTAATCGTATTCCGGCCAGTGGCTCATCTCGTCGCCCGCTTTCGCCATGCGCTTGGCGACCACTTCGGCGCTGTCTTGGGCACGGGTGTGCAGGCGGCGCTCAAGCTCTTCCACCGAGGGCGGCAGGATGAACACGGTGACCAGATCGGTCCGCGCATTCTGTTCCAGTTGCTGGGTGCCCTGCCAGTCGATGTCGAACAAAACGTCGCGACCGGACGCCAGCGCGTCCTCCACCGGCCCCCGAGGCGTGCCGTAGAAATTGTCGAACACCCGTGCGTGCTCCAGGAATTGGCCCGCTTCGACCATCTGCTGGAAAGTCTCCACCGTGACGAAATGGTAGTCCTTGCCGTCCACCTCGCCCGGACGGGGCGCCCGGGTGGTGCACGACACCGACATGGCGATGTAGGCGTCCCGTTCCAAGAGCGCCCGCGCAATGGTGCTTTTGCCCGCGCCCGAGGGCGAGGACAGCACCAGCATCAGGCCACGGCGGGCGATTGTGGGAAGGTTAGCGGGCGGCGGGGTGGTCGGCGAGGCAGTCATGGGGGCAGGCCTTATTATTCGATGTTTTGGACTTGCTCGCGGAACTGGTCGATGACCGCCTTAAGGTCCAGGCCGATCCGCGTCAGTTCCACATCCGACGATTTCGAGCATAACGTATTGGCCTCGCGGTTGAACTCCTGCGACAGGAAGTCCAACTTGCGGCCCACCGGGCCACCGGCCTCGATCAATTCACCGGCGGCGGCCACATGGGCGCGCAGGCGGTCCAATTCTTCGCGCACATCGGCCTTCACCGCGATCAACGCCACTTCCTGAGCGATGCGTTCCTCGGGCAAAGCGGGGGCGGCTTCCAGCACATTGGCGACCTGAAGGCGGATACGTTCCTTGACCGCCTCGGGGCGCAGCACGGCGCAAGCGCCCGCGCGCTGGGCCAGTTCCGCGATTTCCGCCAATTGCGACAGCAGCACCGTCTGAATGCGCCGTCCCTCGGACAACCGCATGAGCGCCAATTGGTCCAGCACCTCTTCCAAGGTGGCCTTCATGGCGGTCTCGCGCCCGGCACGCACACCGGCGGCGTCGGCGTCCTCCGCCTCCATGGGTTCCAGCACGCCCTTCATGGACAGGATGCCGTCCCAGCGGGCGGGAGCGATGTTTTGGTGCTGCGGCCCCAGATTGTCCACCAGCACCAGCAACTGGTTCAGCAATTCCTCGTTCACCCGCATGGCCGGGGCTTCGACGATGCGGGTCACGTTCAGCGACATCTGGATGTTGCCGCGCTTGAGCTTGCGGTTGGCCGCCTCGCGCGCCGCCACTTCCAGGGCATCATGACCGGACGGCAGGCGGCAGCGCAATTCCAGCCCGCGCCCGTTGACGCTTTTGGCTTCCCACACCCAAGCCACCTGGGAGTCGTGCCCCTCGGCACGGGCATAGCCGGTCATACTGGCGACGGACAAGGCGCTCTCCTCAGGCAAACCACTTTGTGTCAACGGTTATAGCCGTGCGGGCGGGACGCAACAACCCTTCCTAACCCCGCGCGCCGGGGCTATCCTTTGGCGTATGAAAGCTTCAGTGAAGGATCGGCGCCGCCCGGCGCGGGGCCGCCCCAACGTGGTCGAGTTGACCGTCCGGGTGCCCGCCGACAAGGTGGATGCGGTGCGCAGCTACGCCGCCCGCGTGTCCCATCAGCGCGCCCCGGTCACCCGCGACGAAGTGGTGGAAAAGCTGCGTTACCACCAGGACATCTTCCTGCGCTTCGGCGTGATCTCGGCGTCCCTGTTCGGCTCGGTGGTGCGCGACGAGGCCAAACCCATGTCCGATGTGGATCTGATGGTGTCCTTCGCCCCCGGCCAGCCCGGCGGCCTGTTCCGCTATGTGGAACTGAAACACGCCCTGGAAGGCGTGCTGGGCCGCCCCGTGGATCTGATCACCAAGGGCAACATCAAACCCCGGCTGCAAACCCGCATCCTGGCGGAATGCATGCCCATCTTCGGCGAGGAGGCCTGCAAAATTGACGCATAAAGACTGGCGCGTCCGGGTCGAAGACATGCTGGAAGCCATCGACCGCATTGCCTCCTATGTGGACGGCATGAGCACCAAGCAATTCATCGCCGACGCCCGCACCCAGGACGCGGTGCTGCGCAATCTGGAAGTGCTGGGCGAGGCCTCCAAGCGGGTGCCCCTGCCCATCCAGCACCGCCACACGGACGTGCCGTGGTCGCGCATCGGCGACATGCGCAACATCCTGGTGCACGAATACCATTCGGTGGACCCGGAAATCATCCTGGCCGCCGCCCGCCACGATTTGCCGCCCTTGGTGACGCCGTTGCGCGCCATCCTGGCCGATGCGGGGCAGGCATGAGCGCCATCCTCATCACCGGCGGGTCATCGGGTTTGGGCGAAGCCTTGGCGCTGCATTATGCCGGGGCGGGCGTCACCCTGTTCCTGTCGGGCCGCGACGGTGCCCGGCTGGAGGCCGTGGCCGAAACCTGCCGCCAGCGCGGTGCCGAGGTGCATGGCACGGTGCTGGACGTCACCGATTGCGCGGCCATGGCGGAATGGGTGGCCGGGTGCGACGCCATCCGCCCGCTGGATTTGGTCATCGCCAATGCGGGCATTTCGGCGGGCACCGGCTTGGGCGGCGAGAGCGGCGAGCAAACCCGCGCCATCTTCGCCGTCAATGTGGACGGGGTGATGAACACCGTGCTGCCGGCGGCAGCCGCCATGCGCCCCCGCCGCTGTGGCCAGATCGCCATCATGTCTTCCCTGGCGTCGTTCCGCGGCATGCCCGGCGCCCCGGCCTATTGCGCGTCGAAAGCGGCGGTCCGGGTGTGGGGAGAGGGCTTGCGCGGGCAATTGGCCAAGGACGGCATCGGCGTCTCCGTCATCTGCCCCGGTTTCGTGACCACCCGCATGACGGCGGTGAACGACTTCCCCATGCCGTTCCTGATGCCGGCAGACAACGCCGCCCGCATCATGGCGGCAGGTCTGGCCCGCAACAAAGGCCGCATCGCCTATCCGCTGAGGATGTACGCGCTGTCGTGGCTGGCCGGGGCGCTGCCCGATACGGTGATGGATTGGGTGACGCGGAAGCTGCCGGCGAAGGGGTAGCCCCGCCCGACTAATCCGCCTTGTGCGGCAGCCGCATTTCGATCACCGCGCGCTTGGTCGCCTCGTCCACCGGTTTGCGTTTGGCGAAGCGTTGGTCCAGACGGACGGCGCAGATGATGACGCTCATCAGGGCCAGCCAGACTAGGCGGTTCTGGTAGCGGTCATGGGGGTTGGACAGGGCGCCGCAGACGAAGGCGTTGCCCAGCAGCGACATCATGACGGTGGTCAACAAGCCCACGCTGATGCGGTCGCGGCGGCGCCAAGCCACGAACAGCAGGCCAGCGGCGGCGATTTCGGCGGCTTGGGCCACCGGCACCTGCAGCTTGTTGATGGCGTCGAACGAGATGCCTTCGCGCCGTTGCTGGTGGGCAAAGCGGAAGGCGCGGAAATCCTGGGGATAGTGCTTTAGCTGGGTGCGGACGAAGTGCCACGTCATGGGCACAAGGTCTTCACCCGCCGCGATCAAATCCATCTGGGTCAGGGTGTTGTTGACCATGGCAGTGGCGACGTCGGCGGGGAACAGCTTGATGGCGCCCTTGACGATCTCACCGGCCTCGTCATGCATGGCCTTCCAGCCGCCCATTTCCTCGAACGGGCTGTCGCCCCACAGGAATTCGTCGGCGGTGTAGGGCAGTTCTTCCTTATGGGCGCACATCTTCAGCACGGCGCCTTGCGGGCAGACCTCGTCCAAATATTTCTTGGCAAGGCCGTCCTGGACGAACAGAGCCAATTGCAGCACTTGGCCGGATTCGGTGAAGAAGGCCCGCCCGGTAGCAAGGTAATGCACCATTGGCACGGTGGCGGTGCCCATGGCGACGGCCAGCACCACCAGCCCCAAACGCGGGCGCGGCATGCGCAGCAGGAAGCGCGAGCCCAGCCACAGGGCCGTCAACACCATCACCAACCCCAGCGCCACCGCCACATGGGACATGTGGACCGAGATGGCCAGCGCCACCACCGGCACCAGCACCATGCGGCGCCATAGGGGGATGGCGCTGCCGAAGGCCAGGATGCAGATGCCCAGGATGGCAAGGCCGGCGAACATGTCGGCCATGACTTGGGACGTCACCCAAGGCAGCGAGGTGAACAGGGACAGGGCAAAGCCCAAGCCCAGGAACACTTGCGGGCGCCAGCGCCCGACCCACGACCACACCGCTTCGTGCAGCATCCACGCCATCATCAGCGCTTGCGCCCACACCACCACCCACAGCGTATCGAACGGCCGCGCGATGGTGACGAAGGCGCCGTAGGTCATGATGCGATAGATGATGGGCTGCCACGTGAAGGAAATCTCCACGTAGTCCTCGCTGTCGTAATAGACCAGCGGGTAGCCGTTCCAGAAGGCCGGGGCCAGCAACAGCAGCGCCACCAGCAAGGTGCCGCACAGCCGCCAGCCCTTCCAATGGAAGAGATCAGGAAAAGGATTGTGGTGCTGGTCGCTCAAACCCGTTTCCAGGTAGTGCCTTGGGGGAAGTCCTCAAGGGTGATGCCGTTATCGGACAGATGCTTGCGGATGCGGTCGGATTCCGCGAAATCCTTAGCCTTGCGGGCATCGGTGCGGGCCTGGATCAGGGCGTCGATCTCGCCATCGGACAGACCGGCGGCGGCGCCTTCCGGCTGCCACTTGAACCACGCATCCGGGTCCTGCTGAAGCACGCCCAGCACCTCGCCCGAGGCCAGCAGCGCCGCCTTGGCCTTGGCCTTGTCGGCATTGCTTTCCGCCTTGTTCAGCGCGGTCGCCAATTCATGCAGATGGGCGATGGCCAGGGGCGTGTTGAGGTCGTCTTCCAGCGCAGCCATCACCTCGATGGGGGCGGCACCGGGTTCGGCATCCACATTGGCGCTGCGCAACGCGGTGTACAGCCGGTCCAGGGTGGCGCGGGCCTGCTTCAGGCCCTCGGCGGTCCAGTCGAACGGCTGGTGATAATGGGATGACAGCATGCACAGGCGGATAGCCTCGCCCGGCGCCTGAGCCAGCAGCTCGCGCACGGTGAAGAAGTTGCCCAAGGACTTGGACATCTTCTCGCCTTCGACCATCAGATAGCCGTTGTGCAGCCAATAGCGGGCGAAGGGCGCGCCATTGGCGCATTGCGATTGGGCGATTTCGTTTTCGTGGTGGGGGAACACCAAATCCTGGCCGCCGCCATGAATGTCGAAGGTGGTGCCGAGATACTGGCCGCTCATGGCGCTGCACTCGATATGCCAGCCCGGACGGCCCCTGCCCCACGGGCTGTCCCAGCCGGGCAAATCGGGAGTGGACGGCTTCCACAGCACGAAATCTGCGGCATTTTTTTTGTACGGCGCCACTTCCACGCGGGCGCCGGCAATCATTTCATCCATGGAGCGGTTGGACAGCTTGCCGTAATCGGACATGGACGGGACCGAGAACAGCACATGGCCCTCGGCCTCATAAGCGAAGCCCTTGGCGATCAGGCTTTCGATCATGGCGATCATCTGGGCGATATGGGCGGTGGCGCGCGGCTCGATGGTCGGCGGCAACGCGTTCAGCTCGGCGATGTCGTCATGGAACATCTGCGTGGTGCGCGCGGTGATGACATCGATGGGTTCGCCCGAATCCTTGGCGCGCTGATTGATCTTGTCATCCACGTCGGTGATGTTGCGCACGTAGGTGACCGCCGGATACAGCCGGCTCAGCAGCCGGTACAGCACATCGAAGACGATGACGGGACGCGCATTGCCGATATGGGCGCGGTCATAGACGGTCGGCCCGCAGACATACATGCCCACATGGTCGGGTTTCAGAGGCTCGAACGCCTCCTTCCGGCGGGTGAGCGTGTTGTACAGGACCAATGCCAAGTCGTTTCTTCCTCTTTAAGCCGTCTCGCCGCCCAGGCGTTTCAGCGCCCGTTCACGTCCGATAAGGGGTAACAGGTTCTTGAGTTCGGGTCCATTCTCGCGGCCCGTCAAGGCCAGCCGCAACGGATGGAACAGCTCGCGCCCCTTGCGCCCGGTGGCGGTCTTGACCGCTGCCGTGAGGGCGCCCCAGGTGCTGGTGTCCCACGGCTCGGGCGGCAGCAGGCCGGCGGCGGTTTGGGTGAAGCCGGTATCCTCGATCACCGGAATCACCGGGCCGGTCACCACGCCCCACCATTGGGTGGCTTCGGCCAAGCTGGTCAAATTGGCCTTCACCGCCTCCCAGAACGCCGGAGTGGCCTCAGTCAGACCCAAGGCGGCCAGACGGGGACGCATTTCGTCGAAGGACAGGCTGTGCAGCAGACGGGCGTTGAGATGACCCAGCTCGGTGGGGTCGAATTTGGGCGTGGCGCGGCTGAAATTGCCCACGTCGAACTCATCCACCAGCAAATCCAGATTGGCGCGGGCCTCGATGGCGTCGGACGTCCCCAGCTTGGCCAGCAAGCTGTTGACCGCCATGGGCTCCAGCCCCTGCGCCCGCAGATCGCGCAACGATAGCGAGCCCAGGCGCTTGGACAGACCGGCGCCCGAGATGTCCGTCATCAGCGGCAGATGGCCGAAGGCCGGCGGCTCGGCGCCCAAAGCGCGGAACAACTGAAGCTGCGGCGCGGTGTTGGTGACATGGTCCTCGCCACGGATAACGTGCGAGACGGCATAGTCAATGTCGTCCACCACCGACGGCAGCGTATACAAGAAGGTGCCGTCGCCACGGATCAGCACCGGATCGGACAGGCTGGCGCAGGCCACGTGGCTGGAACCGCGCACGATGTCTTCCCAGCGCTCCTCCTGGTGGTCCAGCTTGAAGCGCCAATGGGGCTTGCGGCCTTCATCCTCGAACGCCTTGCGCTCGACGGGTGTCAGGTGCAGGGCGGCGCGGTCATAGACCGGCGGACGGCCCTTGGCGAGCAGGCGCTTGCGCTTGTAGTCCAGCTCTTCCGGCGTCTCATAGCAGGCGTACAGCCGTCCATCGGCCTTCAGCTTTTCCGCCGCCGCTTCATATTGAGGCAGCCGCTTGGACTGGAATGCCTTCTTATCCCAGGCGAGACCCAGCCACGACAAATCCTCGGCAATGCCCTCCACATATTCCTGCTTGGACCGCTCCAAATCGGTGTCGTCATAGCGCAGCAGGAAATAGCCGCCATGGGCCTTGGCGAACAGCCAGTTGATCAGGGCGACACGGGCATTGCCCACATGGAGCAAGCCGGTCGGGCTGGGAGCGAAACGGACGAGAACTGTCACTGTCAGATTGTCCTGGTGAAGCCGTTGGTGATGGGATAACGGCGGTCGCGGCCAAAGGAACGGCCTGTGATCTTGACCCCGGGCGGGGCTTGGCGGCGCTTATACTCCGCGCGGTCCAGCATGCGCCAGACCCGGCGCACCATGGCCTCGTCATAGCCCTTGGCGACGGTGTCGTCCACGCTCAGTTCGCCCTCGATCAGGCATTTGAGGATGCCGTCCAGAATGTCGTAGGGCGGCAGGGTGTCCTGGTCCTTCTGGTCGGGCTTCAGCTCGGCAGACGGCGGCTTGGTGATGACGCGCGGCGGCATGACCGGGCCGACCGGGCCAAAGGCGCCTTCGGGGCGCAGGCTGTTGCGCCAGATGCAGACCTCGAACACGGCGGTCTTGTAGACGTCCTTCAGCACGGCATAGCCGCCGCACATGTCGCCGTACAAGGTGGCATAGCCGCAGCTCATTTCGCTTTTATTGCCGGTGGACAGCACCATGGGGCCGAATTTGTTGGAGATGGCCATCAGCGTCACCCCACGGGCGCGCGACTGCAAATTCTCTTCGGTGATATCGGCAGCGCGCCCGGCGAAGGTCTCGCCCAGCATGCCGTCAAAAGCAGCCATGGCCGGGCCGATATTGATGTTGTCCAAACGGCACCCCAGCAGCGAGGCCACACCGGCGGCATCATCCAGACTTTCCTGGCTGGTATAGGGCGACGGCATCATGACGCACCACACCTTGTCGGCGCCCAAGGCGTCGGCGGCGACGGCCGCGGCCAGGGCCGAGTCGATGCCGCCCGACAGGCCCAGCACCACGCCGGGGAAGCCGTTCTTGGTGACGTAGTCGCGCAGGCCCAGCATCATGGCCTGATAGATGCTTTCCTCGCGCGCCGGTTCCGGGGCCATGGGGCCTTGGGTGGTCCAGCCATGGGTTCCCTTGTGCCACACCGTGGTGACCACCTCGGCCTGCCACGCGGGCAGGCGCGCCAACAGCTTGCCCTTGGCGTCCAAAGCAAAGGACGCGCCGTCGAACACCAGTTCGTCCTGACCGCCCAACTGGTTCACATAGATCAGCGGCAGGCCGGTCTCTTCCACGCGGGCAAAGGCGCGGCTCAGGCGCACATGGGTCTTGTCCACCTCGAACGGCGAGCCATTGGGCACCACCAGAATTTCCGCACCGCATTCGGCCAGGGTCTCGGCCACGTCGGCGTACCACATGTCCTCGCAGATCAGCACGCCCAGGCGAATGCCGCGGAACTGTATCGGGCCGGGCACCGGGCCGGGCACGAAGACGCGGGCCTCGTCGAACACGCCGTAATTGGGCAGATGATGCTTCAGCCGGGTCGCGGCGATCTTGCCATGGTCCAGCAGCAGCACCGCATTGCGGGGCTGGCCATCCACCCGCCAGGGCGCGCCCACCAGCAGCGCCGGGCCGCCATCGGCGGTGTCCTTGGCAAGGCCGTCCACCGCGTCTTCCACCACATCCAGGAAGGCGGCCTTGAGCACCAGATCCTCAGGCGGATAGCCCGAGATGGTCAGTTCCGGGAACACCACCAGCTGAGCGCCGTCCTGCGCCGCCTTGGCCCGCGCGTCGCGGATGCGCTGGGCGTTGCCGGCAACGTCGCCGACCACCGGATTGATTTGCGCCAAAGCGATTGAAAGCGTGTCGGACATGGAGGGAGAACGCCTGCAAGGATAAGTCAGGGGTGACTAAACGACATGGTGCGCGGCCTGTCAATGCGCGCACCGGCAAAGGAATCTGCTATGCTGCCCAGCGGATGGGAGAACGACCATGAACGCCTTAGACCCGCCGCTGGTCACCGGCCCCAAGGCCTGTGAATCCATCGCGCACACCATGATCGGCCATTTCGCCACCAGACTGGAGGTCGAGGCCACCAAAGCCGGCGGCGCCCTGACCGCCGAGGCCATCCGCGAACTGGCCGAACGCTTCCTGGCCGAAGAAGCCGCCCGCTTCCAGCCGGCGCTGAAACGGTCGTGGGATGCCTGCACCACCGCGCGCGAAGCCAAGCAATGGGAAAGCGCGCGACGCCGCCCGTTCGACCGCATCCTGGCCAAGCCTTTCGCCCACCTGTTCCCGCCACGCCAAGGCGATGACGGCGGCAAGGGCATCCTGAGCCGGCGCATGATCCCCGGCTTCAATCTGGCCGTGGACAAGATGATCGGCCCGGCGCTTTACGAACAATGCCAGCGTAAGTCCCAAGCCATTCTGGAGCGTCACCGCAACAGTTCGGGCGGCTATAATTGGCCGGCCATCCACACCGATCCCCAGGCCATGGCCCTGACCAACGACGTGCTGCTGGTGGTCGCCCACTACTTCGCCCATTTCGAACGGCGCCGCGACTGGTTCACGGGACTGGTGAACTCGCACCTCAGCACCGTGGCGGCGGACGCGACGGACGCCCATTGGCAACTGACCGACCACGGCTTTGCGGAACTGATGCGGGCGTTGTTCGGCACCTTGAAGGCGGAGTTGGCGCGGGACGGCAAGGGGCTGCGGAAGCGGTATGGGGAGCAGACGGTGGAGACGGTGGAGGGGTTCTTGAGGCGGCTGGAGGGATAGGCGCCTTCGGCACAATCAATCTGTCGTTTCGAACGACCGCAGGAAGGAAATCTTGCCTCAGAGGAAAAACCTTCCGAGCGGAGGCAAGATTTCTCATCAGCTTCGCTTCGTTCGAAATAACAGTGCAGAAAAAAATTTTAACCCGAATAAGAACGAATTTTAGGCGCACCACCGGGGTCGCCTGCCCCATTCGTTTTCATTCGTGTCAAAACAAGCAACCCGGCCAAACCCGGCCCGCACCTCGTCCTTGGCTCCCTCACCCGGCCCTTCGGGCCACCCTCTCCCGCGGGGCGGGAGAGGGAAAAGCCCCTACCCCCTGATTCCCGACAGGAAGCTGTCCACTTCGCTGCGCAACGTCTTGGCTTCGATCACCAAATCCTGGGTCGCCTGCAGCATGCCGCCTGCTGAATTTCCCGCTTCCGACGTCGCCATGGTCAGCTGGCCCAGATAGCTGGTGACCTCGGCGGTGCCTGCCGCCGCCTGCTGGACGTTGCGGGCGATTTCCTGGGTGGCAGCGCCCTGTTCTTCCACCGAGGCGGCAATGGCGCCGGCGATTTCATTGATGCGATTGATGGTGCCGACGATGGCGCGGATGGCATCCACCGCCTGATTAGTGGCGGCTTGCACGGCGCCGATCTGGGTGGAAATGTCTTCGGTGGCCTTGCCGGTCTGAGTCGCCAACGACTTCACTTCATTGGCAACCACGGCGAAGCCCTTGCCGGCGTCACCGGCCCGCGCAGCCTCGATGGTGGCGTTGAGCGCCAGCAGATTTGTCTGGCTGGCGATGTCGTTGATCAGCTTGACCACCTCGCCGATGCGGACCGCCGATTGGGACAGGCCTTCCACCAACTGGTTGGTGCGCTGGGCTTCCGCCACCGCCTCGCTGGAAATGGTGGAGGACGCCTGGACCTGACGGCTGATCTCGCGGATGGACGAGGACAATTCCTCGGCGGCGGTGGCGACCGTCGCCACATTGGCCGAGGCTTGTTCGGCAGCGGCGGCAACCGACGTCGCCTGACCCGAGGCCGATTGCACCGCCCCCGACACAGTCTGCGCGGCGCCTTCCAATTGACCGGCGGCGGCAGTGATGTTGCCGGCGACGCGCTTCACACTGCCCTCGAACCCGTCGGCCACCTTGAGCAGGCCGGCACGGCGCTCGGCCTCGGCCTGCGTCTTCAGGGCCTCTTGCGCAGAACGCAGCCGGTCGGCTTCGGCGGCGCCGTCGCGCAGCACCGCCACGGCTTGAGCCAATTGGCCGATCTCATCATGACGGTTGGTCTCGGGCACGGTGACGGAGAAATCGCGGGCGGCCAGTTGCTTGGTCACTGCCACCAGACGGATGACGCCGCCGCCGATATTGCGGGCCAGCGCCACGACCAGGGCGATGCCCAAGCACAACACGACGACGAAGATGATGGAGAAGCGCAGCGCGACAGTGCGGAACTCGGCATCCACGTCGTCGATATAGATGCCGGTGCCGATCACCCAGCCCCACGGCTCGAAGGTCAACCCGGTGGCCACCTTGTCCACCGGAATGTCGGAGCCGGCGCGGGGGAACTGGTAGAACACCGCCTTGCCGCCGTTTTCGATCAAGTGACGGATGAAGGGGACGCCGTTGGGGTCCTTGAGATCAAGGAAATTGCTGCCTTCGCGCTCAGGCTTGGGCGGCAGCAGCACGTTGACGCCGTCGCGGGCATAGATGAAGAAGTACTCGACTTTTTCATAGCGCACCCCGCGCAGGGCTTCCTTGGCCATGGCGCGTGCGGTGGCATCGTCGAACTCGCCGGCCTTGGAGCGGGCATGGAACGAGGCGATCACGCCGCGCGCCGCTTCGCTGAGATTGCGCACCTTGGCGATGCGGTCCTCGATCATGGTGTCGCGTAATTGCGACAGCGCCACTACTGCCAAGATAATGAAGCCAACAGCTGTCAATACAGCAGTCGACATCAATTTGCCCGCAATGCCAAACCTGATCATTTTACGCCCCTGAAGCGCCAAAAGACCAGTATAGCAAATCAAGAACTAATATATATTGTGGAAGCACACACTATACCAAAGGCGGAGGCTACTCGCCCAGCACCGACCACAGGAATTCGCGCCCGACCTTGACCCGGCGCTGGTCGCCATAGGCGATGATGTCGGCGGTGGCGTAAGTCTCGCCCCAATTTTCCGGCAGGAACGAGCCGGTGCCGACCACGTCCAAAGGCGCGCGGGCATAGGCCATAACCTTGCACTTGGCCGGGCCGAAGCCGCTGGAGCCCACCAGACGGACGCGCTCAAAGCCCGCCTTGTCCAATTGCTCACGCATGTGCCAGATGGCGGCGGCGGACACGCCGGTGCCCACCAGGGTCTTCAACTCGGCCTCGGTGCGGTAGCCGCGAATGGCCTTGGGCACATGGCGTTCCAGCACGGCGTAGGAACTTTGCGGGTCGAGCCCTTCCAGGAAGCGCCCACCATGGGTATCCAGACGGACACTAATGCGCCCGGCGGCGGCCAATTCGGGGAAACGGCGGCAGACGGCCAGGGAATCGGTAACTTCCTGGCCGAAGAAATCGGGCAGGATGATGAGGTCATCGTCGGGATAGGCATCCACGAACATCTCAGCCGCGCGCAACGTCGAGCCCGCATAGCCGATCAGGGAATGAGGCATGGTGCCCTTGCCTGACGCCGTGCCGAAATAGGGCGCGGCAAGGTCGGTGGATGACCCGATGAAGCCCTGCGCCCCCGTTGCGCGGCGGGCGGCTTCCGAGCCGACGCTGGCGGCATAGGCCATCATCTCGTGCATTTCCGCCCCGGCGCAGTGGCGCGCATCCATGGCCAGGAAGGCCACATGGGGCAGATCGACGCACATCTGATAGGCGTTGTAGGCGGCGACGCAGGCCGCGCCCAGCTTCTGCAAAACCAGGGTCTCGCACTCGGACAGGTGCATGAACGAGCCCTTGATGACCAGCATGGGCTCGCCGGCGCCCACCCAGGCGCCTTCCTCGAAACGGGTCTGGACGTCCACGGCTTGGCCGCGCTCGCCCATCACCGCCTTCAGCCACTCCACCGCCAAACGATGAGCCGCCAGCACCGGGCGGCGCATGAACACCGCATAGGTGACTGTAACATCCCCATTTCGACCGACGATTTCCTTGGTGCGCTTGAAGTAATGATCGGTCAAGCGCGGGATATCGTCGGCCGTGGGATTCATCTGAGGGAAGCCTTTCGTTTCGCCAATTGCTGAGCCCGCTCGCCCTTGAGGGCGTCGGCCATGAGGAAAGCCAGCTCCAACGCCTGATTGGCGTTGAGGCGGGGGTCACAGAAGGTGTGATAGCGGTCGCCCAGGCGCGCCTCGGTCACCGCCATGGTGCCGCCGACGCATTCAGTCACGTCCTGGCCGGTCATCTCGAAATGCAC
>JACMKT010000082.1 GCA_014380005.1 Rhodospirillales bacterium | reverse complement strand
GCAGGGTGTGCCACAGCTTTTGGCCCCCGGGGGTGGACAGCACGTGGGTGACGTGCTTGAGCGCGCCGTGCAGGGCCTTCAGCGTGCGTGTATCGGAATAGAAATGGTCCCAGGTCAGATTATTGCCGTGGACCACCAGCAGGGCCTGGATGATGGCGCGGCAATCGCGCTCGAACGCATCGCGCTCTTGGCCCATGGCGTGGTCGATGAATTCGAAGTAATTGGCCAGCAGCGGGCGCGGAAAGCTTGGCGGGTCGCCGGCCAGCAGGGTTTCGAAGGGCCGCACGATCAGGCGCTGGAACGGGTTGGAGCGGGCGCCCACATTGCCCTTGGGCCGGCTGTGTTCCTTGCGGCAGCGTTCTTCCTGCAGCCGATAGGCTTCGTCCAGCGCTACCGTGCCGCGACCGATCAGGCCCAGGATGCGCTCGACGTCCAGCAGCTCCAACTTGCCGTCCACGGCATGCTCGCGCAGCAACGCCATCACGATGTTGATGACGATGGTGGAGGTGGCGTGACATGCACGCGGGTTGGAGCAGGAAACCGGGGTCATGGTGCTAATGTGCGTAACTTCAGGGCCTATGCGCAACGGGTGTTTTCCCCATTCGCGCGTTTATGACTCGAAATTATGCTTGATTACGAGTTCCGGCCCGGCATCACCCGGCGATAGGTCAACGCTTCGGCGATGTGAATGCGGCGCACCTGTTCGCTGCCATCCAGATCGGCCAGGGTGCGGGCCACCCGCAGCACCCGGTGATAGCCGCGCGCCGACAATCGCATGCGTTCCGCCGCCTGGGTCAGCAGATCGCGGCCCTGGGGCTCGGGGGCGGCGATGTCTTCCAGCAATTGGCCGTCGGCCTCGGCGTTGCAGCGGATGCCGCGTCCGGGGGCAAGGCGTTCGAACCGCTCGGATTGCAGAGCGCGGGCGGCGGCGATGCGGGCGGCCACCTCGGCACTGCCTTCGGCGGGCGGTGGTAGGGACAGGTCGGCGGGAGTGACCGCCGGGACCTCCACATGCAAATCGATGCGGTCGAACAACGGTCCGCTGATCTTGGATTGGTAATCGGCGCCGCATTTGGGCGCCTTGTTGCAGGCCATGCCGGCATCGCCCAGATAGCCGCAGCGGCACGGATTCATGGCGGCGACCAATTGCACGCGGGCGGGATAGGTCACATGGGCGTTGGCGCGGGCCACGCTGGCGCGGCCTGATTCCAGGGGCTGGCGCAGGGCTTCCAGGGCGCCGCGCTGGAATTCCGGCAATTCGTCCAGGAACAGCACGCCGTTATGGGCCAGGGAAATCTCGCCCGGCTTGGCCCGCATGCCGCCGCCCACCAAGGACGGCACGGAGGCGGAATGATGGGGGTCGCGGAAGGGCCGGCGGCGCAGCAGCTTGCCCTCGGACAATTGCCCGGCCACCGAATGGATCATGCTGACCTCCAGCGCTTCCGCCGGCCCCAAGGGGGGCAACAGGCCGGGCAAGCGGGCGGCCAGCATGGATTTGCCCGAACCAGGCGGGCCGATCATCAGCAGATTGTGTGACCCGGCGGCGGCGACCTCCAGGGCGCGCTTGGCGCTTTCCTGGCCCTTGATGTCGCGCAAATCCAGCAGGCGTGAATCGTCCTCGGCCAGCATGGGCTCGGGCCGGGTCAGGATTTGGGTGCCCTTGAAATGATTGATCAGGGCCAGCAGATTGCTTGCGGCCAGAATTTCAATCTCGCCCGCCCAGGCGGCTTCCGACCCTTGGGCGGCGGGGCAGATCAGCCCGCGCCCGCTGGCATTGGCGGCGATGGCGGCGGGCAGCACCCCGGCGACCGAGGCGATGGAGCCGTCCAGCCCCAATTCGCCCAGGGAAATGTAGCCCCGTATCTCATCGGGCGGCACCACGCCCATGGCGGCCAGCAGGCCCAGGGCGATGGGCAGGTCGAAATGGCTGCCTTCCTTCAACAGATCGGCGGGCGCCAGATTGACGGTAATTCGTTTCGGCGGCAGCGCCAACCCCAGGGCGTTGAACGCCGCCCGCACCCGCTCACGGCTTTCGCCCACTGCCTTGTCGGGCAGGCCGACGATGGTGAAGCCGACAAAACCGGCGGCAACCTGGACCTGGACGTCGATGTCCAGGCAGTCGATACCGGCGAAGGCGATGGTGGGGGCGTGGGTGGTCATCACTCGGCGCTCCGCGCGATTCCGCGTTTGACAAGATTACGGCGCAGGGTGGTAACGAATTCGCCATGGTCTTTGGCCAAGTCGGGGTCCTCTAGACAATAAAATTGCGAGCTGTCGGAAGTGAAGGTGAGGCGGTCACCGGTCGCCCGCACCACCGCCCACCGCCCGACTGTGCCCAGTTTTGGGACGAAGTCGTTTACATTGACGGTCAACTCGCCGTCTTGTTGCCGGGCAGCCATATCCATTTCGAACGTGTTCCACGCCCGGAATAGGATGCGTTCCTGCCCGGTCTCCTGTAGGGCAGCGAGAAGTTCGTGCTCGGACGGCACCTTGTCGAGAGCGAAGCTGTTCGTCACGCTTCGGTCTTTGGTGCATTCGATCACCATCGCGACCGGAAAGCAGCCGCTTAGGAGCACAGCGGAAAGAACAATCGCCGAGAGCCTGCCGATTGCTTTCATTCCCTCTCCCCCGCCTCCACGCAATTTGCCTCGAGAGACTCGATGCCCTGGAAGGCGACGGTGTTGACGCTGGCGGTCATGGTTGCGTTGTACGTGCTGGTGGCGTTGGGAGCCTATCCACACTCCACGTTCCCGCCCAATGCACGCTCCAACGCCCGTCAAATCTTGCGATATCGTAAACATTGCCTTGAACGGCCCAACCACAGGCCATTCGGACAATTTTGGCATTCCCAGACGCCTCTTGCTCGCAAAAGAGGGCTTCTTTCTTCACGCCACATCTCGAGGAAGGACTGAGCGGTCCCACCAATTTTGCCACTTCCTCGGCTCGTCTAGAGAAGTATAGAGGCGAGGGTGTCTGCCCCTCCGTGGGGAGAGGAATGTAGAAGACACAGGTAGGCTCTCTACTGGTTGCCAACCCGCGATCCGTGAAGAACTGCCACACGCCCAGTGCCGCGGCGTCCTCAATGTCGCCATCGCTTGGGAATTCCTGGGTCGCGCATGCGGCAAGAGCTACGAAGAGGCCAATCGCGAACTTAGCCTTCATGGTGAAGGTCCCACCATGAAGAAGCCCACGGCGGCAATCTGCACCTGGACGTCGATATCCAGACAGTCGATGCGGGAATAGGCGATGGTGGGGACGTCGGTGGTCATGTCACTTCCGGTCCCCGAACATCAACATCCCCTCCGCAAGCCGAAGGGCATAGTAGGGGGCAACGCATGCAACTGCCAAGGGATGTTCACGCGTTGTGCAACTGCGCCAATTGACTGGGTGGATAACTGGATAGCCGAGACAGTCTTGTGCTCAGCATAACCCTGCGCTGAATCCGCCCGGATGTTCCATGATCGCAACAGCAATTAGCCGTAAACTCACATCGTAGTTGTGGGCCAACGCCATACGCAGTTAAGTGGCGCACGAAAAAGGCGGCGAAGCTCCCCTCGCCGCCAATTCAATACTATTTACAATGTATTACGCCGTCGCCACTCCGCTGGTGCTGGCCCGCCGCAGCTCGATGGCGTCCCAGATTTGCGCCTCGATGCACACATCGTCGAAGCGGTCGATCTCTTGGATGCCGGTGGGCGAGGTCACGTTGATCTCGGTCAGGTAGTTGCCGATGACGTCGATGCCTACGAAAATCAGGCCGCGTGCCCGCAAGGTCGGGCCGATGGCGTCGCAGATTTCGCGGTCCCGCGCGGTCAGCGTGGCTTTCATGGCCGTGCCACCCACATGCAGGTTGGAGCGCGCCTCGCCCGACGCCGGCACTCGGTTGACCGCGCCGGCGGGCTTGCCGTCCACCAGGATGATGCGTTTGTCGCCGTCGCGCACAGCCGGAAGGTATTGTTGGACGATGACCGGCTCGCGGAACAGCTGGGTGAACATCTCCAGCAGGCTGTTGAGGTTCTCGTCGTCTTCGCGGATATGGAACACCCCGGCGCCGCCATTGCCGAATAGCGGCTTCAGCACGATGTCCTTGTATTCGCTGCGGAAATCCAGGATTTGCTGGCGGTCGGCGGTGATCAGCGTCGGCGGCATCAGCCCTTCGAAATGGGTCACCAGCAGCTTTTCCGGGGCGTTGCGCACGTGGACCGGATCGTTGACCACCAGGGTGCGCGGGTGGATGTGCTCCAGCAGATGGGTGGCGGTGATATAGGCCATGTCGAAGGGCGGGTCCTGGCGCATGAGCACCACGTCCATGGTGGCCAGATCCATCAGCACTTCGTCGCCCAACGTGGCGTGGTTGCCCTTTTCGCGGCGGACTTGCAGCGGGCGGACCCGTGCCGTGACCCGGCCATTCTTCAGCGCCAGCTTGCTGGGCAGGTAGTGGAACAGGGCATGGCCGCGCTTCTGAGCCTCCAGCGCCAGGGCGAAGGTGGAATCGGCGTTGATGTCGATGGTCTCGATGGGGTCCATCTGGATGGCGACGGCGAGGCTCAAATGTCTTCTCCTCTTGTCCCGTTAGATCATGCGGGCACGAATTTCCTGCAACAAAGCTTGGGTCCGCCGCCGGGCCGGGCTGTTGCCCGAGCGGGCGACGAATTGCTCAAGGGCGGCGATGGCGGCGGGCAGATCGTCCAGCCGCATGTGCATCATTCCCGCCTCGCGCCACAATCCGGCTTGCTCGGGGGCGAATAGCAGCATGGCCTCGACGATGGCAACCGCCTGGGCCACCCGGCCCGAGCGCAGCGCCCTCAGCTTCACTTCATTTTGCAACCGCAGCAGGATGTCACGGTTGGACAGCGGCGCAAAGAGGCTGGGTTCCAATTCTGCCGCCAAACCGGCCATGGCCTTCAACTGCGCCCGCAATTGCCACGGCGCCAGGATTGGCCCGCCCACCGCCGGATCGACGATGACCCTCTGGCCGCTGTCGTCCTCCAGCCGCACCAGCAGGCAGCCGGGAAAGGTCAGGGCCTCGGCATTCCAGCCGGCGCGCCGCGCCACCTCCAGCCACAGCAGCCCTAAGGCCTCGGGCGTGCCCCGGTGGTGGTCCAGCATCCAGAAAAGATTGGCGGAATTGTCGTCGTCTTGCTCATCCAGGCGAAAGCCGCCCAAAGCCGCGGCCAGGGCCTCGGCCTGCCCGTTCGCGGTCTCAGCCGTCAAAACGGCGGCCATGCGGTCCAACGCGGCCAAGGCCCCGTCCACGGGACCGGGACGGTCCAGGGCGGCCAGCAACAAGGCGGTCTCGGCCAATTCCACATGCGCGCACCCGGCTAAGCGGGTCAGGCGGTCACGCGGAGTCGGGCCGGGGACCGCCATGCCCTCAGCCGCCGAAGCGCCGGGGGTCGGTCTTCAGCCGCACATGGCTGACCACCCCTTTGACGCCGGAAATGTCGCGCCCATAGGCGATCACCCG
>JACMKT010000081.1 GCA_014380005.1 Rhodospirillales bacterium | reverse complement strand
GCTTATTCGGTGTCATGCAAAGGAAGGTTGGACACGAATGAACACGAATAAGAACGAATTTTAGGCGCACCGCCGGATTCGCCTGCTCTGACCCATTCGTTTTCATTCGTGTTCATTCGTGTCCCATTTCAAAGCGGCGACCGCTCCCCCTGCCGTTACAGCAAGCGCGTTAAATTTAAACCGGACAGCCGTGGGTCAAGCCCGGCCATGACGGCGAGGGGGGATGGGCAATCCGCTAGCCCACCCATGACGGGTGACCCGCCACATCACGCATACGTCGCCTCAAGCGAGTCGCACCGGGCCATCCAGCCCTTTTCGAATTGCTGCTGGCTGGGGTTTTTCTGGACCAGACCCTGCAGGAAGGCGCGCCGCACCTCGATCAGTGCCTTGTTCAGGGCCGGCCCCATCTCGGCGGCGGCCTTGGTGGCGGCGGCGATGCTGGCCGGGCCGATGCCGCCATCCACGGTCAGCGGACCGTAATTGTTATCGTTGAGCACCTTTTGCAGCCATTTGATGGCAGCGCCCGGACCGGAATTGACCGCCGCGTCCAGCATCACCGCCTGGATCAGATCGGGCAATTTGTCGATCTTGGGCTTGCTGAAATAATTGGCGCTGTAGATGGCCTTGGCCGTCTCGGCGCTCAGGGTCTGAACATCTTCGATGGTGGCCGGGCGGCCGAGCCAAGTGCTCAGCGTGGTCTGGGTGATGCCCAAATTGGTGGGACCGCCACGATCGGCGGCGTTGTTCACATAACCGCCCTCGCGGCGGAGAATTTCGTCGAGCATGGAATCGATGTCAGCCATGAACATACCTCTAGCGAGTTGACCACGGCAATAACTACGCGCTTTCCGTGTATACAACAAGGGCGAGTGTTTATCGCGACTTCTTCGCGTTCACTAGCTTCCACGCGGCGAAGATGATGCACGCCACCACAACGACGATGATGGTGCCCAGGGCGTTGATCTGGGGCGAGACGCCCAGGCGGACCGAGGAGAACACCTCGATGGGCAGGGTGGTGGCGCCGGGGCCGGAGACGAATTGGGCCACCACCACGTCGTCCAACGACAGGGTGAAGGCCAGCAGCCACGCCGCCGCCAAGGACGGGGCGATGACCGGGATGGTAATGACGAAGAACACCTTCATGGGCTTGGCGCCCAAATCCATGGCGGCTTCTTCCAGGCTTTCGTCCATCTGAGCCAAGCGCGAGCGCACCACCACGGTGGCGTAAGCCATGCCGATAGTGGTGTGGGCGATGGTGATGGTGGCGAAACCGCGCCCATCGGGCCAGCCGGTCAATTGCTCCAACGCCACAAACAGCAGCAGCAGGGCCAGACCAAGGATGACTTCGGGCATGACCAGCGGCGCCGCGATCAGCCCGTTGAACAGGGTGCGCCCACGGAACCGGCCAAAGCGCACCAGCACCACGGCGGCCAATGTGCCCAGGGCCAAGGCGGCGCTGGCGCTGGTGGCGGCCACCTTCAGGGACAGGCCGGCGGCCTTGAGAAAGGCGCCGTTATGGGCCAGTTCCACATACCATTTGGTGGAAAACCCGCCCCACACATTGACGATGCGGGCACCGTTGAACGACCACACCACCAGCAGCGCGATGGGCATGTACAGGAAGGCATAACCGAAGCCCAAGGCCGACAGCAGGAACACCGACCGCCTCATGCCTCGTCCTCCCGCTGTTCCAGCCTGCTCTGCCATTTTTGGAACAAAGCGATAGGCACGGCCAACGCCGCCAGCATGGCGACCGCCAAAGCCGCCGCCGACGGCCAATCGCGGTTCAGCGCGAACATGTCCCACAGCGCCTTGCCCAGCATCTGGGTATCACCGCCGCCCAGCAGATCGGGAATGACGTACTCGCCCACCGCCGGCACGAACACCAGCAGCGAGCCGGCGACGATGCCCGGCACCGACAGCGGCAGGGTCACCGACCAGAACGCGCGCAACGGCTTGGCGCCCAGATCGGCGGCTGCTTCCAGCAGGGCCGGGTCCAGCTTTTCCAAAGTGGCGTAAAGCGGCAGCACCATGAACGGCAGGTAGGAATAGATGATGCCGATATAGACGGCGGTGTCGGTGTTGAGGATCACCAACGGTTCGGAAATCACCCCCAGCCACAGCAGCACCCCGTTCAGCAGGCCTTCATCCTTGAGGATGCCCATCCAGGCATAGACGCGGATCAGGAACGAGGTCCAGAACGGCAGAATCACCAGCAACAGCAACGGCCCGCGCCGGTCTTCCCGTGCCCGCGCGATGGCCAGCGCCATGGGATAGCCGATCAGCAGGCAGAAGATAGTGGAGATGCCGGCGATGGTCAGCGACTGGAAATAGGCGGTGACGTAAAGGTCGTCCTCGAACAACAGGGTAAAGTTGGTGAAGGTGGCATGCACCCCCACCAGCGCGCCCTCGGCGAATTCCAGCAGGGGTTCGTAGGGCGGCACCGCCTGAGCGATTTCCGAGATGGAAATCTTGCCGACGATCAGCAGCGGCACCAGGAAGAACGCCACCAGCCAGACATACGGAATGCCCAGCACCATGCGGCGGCCCCACAAGCGTTGCCAGCCCCCCACTCTCACGGCAACACCACCGCATTGCCGGGATGCCAGGACAGCACCACCTCGTCCTCCCAGGTCACCGCCGGCTCAGCCGAGTGACGCAGATTGGCGTTGGTCACCAGCACGGTGGCGCCGCCGGCCAAGCGCACATGGTAGATGGAAACGTCGCCCAGATAGGCGATCTCCACCACCTTGCCCTTAAGCTGGTTCAGGGCGCCGGGCTGGGCCTCGCGGCTCATGACGATCTTTTCCGGGCGCACCATCAGCACCGCATTGGCGCCAGCCGACAGCGAACCGTGCGCCACCAGCGGGGTTTCCACGCCATGGACGCGCACGCTCAACGTCGAGCCCTCGGCCTTCTCCACCACACCGTCGAAGAAATTGGCGGTGCCGATGAAGTCGGCCACCATGCGGTTGACCGGATATTCGTAAATCTCGTGCGGGCGGCCCACTTGCAGGATGCGCCCGGCATCCATCACCGCGATGCGGGTGGACATGGTCATGGCCTCTTCCTGATCATGGGTGACCATGACGAAGGTGATGCCGACCCGTTCCTGAATATTGACCAGCTCGAACTGAGTCTGCTGGCGCAGCTTCTTGTCCAAGGCGCTCAGCGGTTCGTCCAACAGCACCACCTTGGGCTGCTTGACCAGACAGCGGGCCAAGGCCACGCGCTGGCGCTGACCGCCCGACATCTGGTGCGGCTTGCGCTTGGCGAAATTGCCCATGCGGACCAAATCGAGGGCAGCGGCGACGCGTTCCTTGATTTCGTGCTTGGGCACGTGGTCCTGCTTGAGGCCGAATGCCACATTGTCCTCCACGCTCATATGGGGGAACAGGGCATAGGACTGGAACATCATGTTGACCGGACGCTCGTAAGGCGGTGCCCCGGTCATGTCTTCACCGGCGATGACCACACGGCCCGCGCTGGGGGTCTCGAACCCGGCCAGCATGCGCAGCAGCGTGGTCTTGCCGCAACCGGAAGGCCCGAGGAGGGAGAAGAACTCCCCCTCCTCGATCTCCAAATCCACCCCGGCGACCGCAATCGCATCACCGAACTGCTTTTTCACCCCCTCGATGCGGATGGCGGGCGCACGACCAGCCTTGTCCACATCGCGACCAGGCTTGTCTCCATCCCGAAGAGAGCGAACGACGATCGCCATGGGCTTACTTCTTGGCCGCGCGGAATTTGGACCACGCGCGGGCACGGGCGCGGTCGTATTCCTTGCTGGCCGGCGGCGGAGCAGTGAACAGCTTGGCCTTCACGTCAGCCGGCGGATAGATCACCGGATCGGTCTTGATGGCTTCGTCCACATGGGCCAGCGAGGCGGGCACGGCGTTGGCGTAGCCGGTTTCGTTGGTGATGGCGGCGATGATGTCCGGGCGCAGGATGAAGTTGATGAAGGCCAGGGCTTCGGCGGGATGGGGCGCATCCACCGGAACCGCCATCATGTCGATATTGACCAGGGCGCCTTCCTTGGGGATGACGATGCCGATGTTCTGCGGCTTCTTGGCTTCCTTGGCGCGCATGCGCGACTGCACCAGATCGCCCACGTAACCCTGGGTCAGGCAGATGTCGCCATTGGCCAGATCGGCGCGGTATTTCTCGGAATTCACATAGCGCAGGCTGGGACGGACCGGCATCAGCGCGTCCATGGCGGAGGTCAGCGCCTCGGGCGTCTGAGCGTGGGGGTCCTTGCCCTGATAGGCCAGCATGGCCGGCACCGCCTCGGTCGGGGTGTCGAGCATGGCGACGCCGCAAGCCTTCAGCTTGGACACTTCAGCCGCGTCAAACAGCACCTTCCACGAATCCAGCGGCGCGTCCGGATAGAGCTTCTTGACCTTGTCGATGTTGTAGCCGATGCCGGTGGCGGCCATCATATAGGGCAGGCCATGGGCATTGCCCGCGTCAACCTTCGCCAGATTGGCCAGGACTTCCTTGTCCAAACCGGCGGCGTTGGGGATCTTGGACAGGTCCAGCTTTTGATAGATGCCGGCCTTGACCTGGGCGGCGAAGAACGGCGACGCCGAGGGGAACACCACATCATAGCCCGACTTGCCCGCCATCAACTTGGTGTCCAGCACCTCATTGTCGCCATAGGTGTCGTATTTGACGTTGATACCGGTTTCCTTGGTGAACTTCTCCAAGGTGTCCTTGGCGATGTAATCGGACCAGTTATAAACGTTGAGCACCTTGTCTTCGGCATGGGCAGCCGAAGCGGCGAAGCCAATAACGGCCACAGCAGCAAAGCGGGTCAGGCGAGTGAGCATAACGTCCCCCGTTGATCGTTGATTGAAACGGTCACGGGAGCCTCCCAGCCTCCCGACCAAAAGCCGGTATGCCCCCTCATGGGGGACGTGTCAACAAGGCTTGGGGTATTGCCGCTGCAGCATTGTGCAGAGCCCGTGCCCAAAGGCCTGGGGCATAGACGGGAAGCGGGTTGACATTGGAACAATTAGTGAACTAAAGTCGAGAGATCAACACCCGAGTTGCGCCCGGATGGGTTCACTTGGCCTGCGGGCTGGTTAAGGCATCCTCCAGCAGGCGTTTAGCGTCGGGGCTGCCGTGCAGGGCGGCGCGGCGGAACCAGTAGGTGGCCTCAATTGTGTCTTGAGGCATTCCTGCACCGTGCAGATACATCAGACCTAACTGTGCCTCGGCTTCTTTAACTTGTTGATAAGCAGCGTTGCGAACCAGTTCGACCGCTTGATCAATGGTTCCCTGCTCCTGACCGGCCAGAATGCGGTAGCCGCGATTGTAAACCTCGCGGGCCGACTCCCTGGTCTTGCCGCTATAGGCGAACGCCACAGCATCGGCAAAGCTGCCTCGGGCAGTTTCCATGTCCTTTGCCTTCGCTTGCCACTGATCGGCCTGTTTCTGATCACCCTGGCTTGCATAAAAACGAGAAAGTTCGTACGCCCCACCGGGATAATTACTGGCGACTGAGCGTTTGAGCCAGCGAACGGCTTCCTCCGTCGGCTGACGCTGCCGCCATAGCAACCGCCCGTAAATCATCTCGGCTTCCGGCCCGCCGTATTCGGCGGCTTCCTTTGCCAACCGCGTACCCTCTTGGGCGCCGCCCTCGACCAGCCCTTGGACCATCAATTGTCCAAGATGCGCCTGGGCCAAATGGTCCTCGCCTTTCATCGCCACACGGAACCACGACGCCGCCTGAGCGAAATCCTGGGGCATTCCGGTCCCTGTTTCGAGACATGTCCCAACGAAAAACTCATCGCCCAGTTCCCCGCTTTGGGCCGCCGCTAAGGCAAGTTGACAGGCGCGCCCCTGGTCATCCTGGACAAGGGATTTCAATACCGGGTCGGTCGGACTTTCGGCCCGTGCAAGCGCTGGCGCCATCAGCAAGGTCGCCAGCATCACAACTAACAAGGAAAAATTCACATGACAGCCAAGCATCGCACCAAGACCAGTCTTCCCGTCAAGATCGTGAAGAAAATCAACCCGCTAGATCCTAAAGGGACCGCAGTTGATATTTTCACCGCGGGCGGACGCCCCACGGCAGGTATGAGCCTACCGATATTTGGCCCCTCCATCCAGGGGAACCATCCCGAAGCGTTGGCGGAAGCCGTGCGCGACAGCTTGCCCAAAGACTGGAATGTTGACCAACATCACGTGTACAGAACGTATGTGCGAGAAGGGTTGGAACGAGGATACGATGATGAGCAAACAATCGAGTTCGCCAAAAGCAAATACCTTAATAAACTGAAGCACCCTGACTATCAGACATGGGTCGATCCAGGCGCAAAGCCCAAGACGCCTGCCGGGCCGCCCCTCAAAGAGCAGCCCAATGGCTTCCCTGTCGCAATCCCCCTTACTCCTAGCACCCAATCGCAGTCCCCAGAAACGTTCCCGGTGCCACTACCCCAGCCTCCCCAACCGCCCCCCCAGCCCCCGACACCTCAACCCGCACCTGAACCCGCCCCCACTCCTGAACCTCAAACCAAACCTGAGCCCGCCCCGCCGCCCGCCCCAGCGCCGGAACAAAAGCAGTCCGAAGCGCCCGCCGACCCCAAAATGGCCTCGCTGGTGGCCATGGCGAAGGAGCCCATCACCGCGCCGGGCCGCGCAGCCTTGTTGAAACCGGTGGAGAGCCTGACGCAGCCCGAGATGATGGACATGATCCATTCGGCCCAAGAGGATTATCGGGGCTGGCGTTCGGGCGATCCGCTGAAAGCGCACACCTATGAGAAAGTGCAGGACTGGCACGTCAACATCTATGGCGACGGCCCCCAGCGGAATGATGGCGGCAAGCCCATTGAGCCCACGCCCATCCGCCCCATCCCCGAGACGCAAATGTCGCACGTGACGCCCCATGGCGAGGATTTGTGGCAGGCCACCGGGCGCCTGGGCGAGACCGTGGCGCAGGCCGCGCAAATGGATGGCGCCGATAATGCGGTCAAGGGCCTGCAACGGGGGCTCAACATGCTCAACGAGGCCAACCCGCTGCCGTCCCGCTCGCCCGCTTATGGCCCATACACCAAGCTGGGGCCGGTGGACGAGGACGGCCAGTACGGCCCGCAGACCGACTTTGCCCTGAAGCACGCCACCGCCCGGCTGGGTGCGCCCAAGGTGGCGGAAGCCTTGGCCCTTGGCCGCTTCAACACCTTCGCCCGCAATGCCCAGCGCAACGGCAACCCGGACGGCCTGGAACAGGCCACCCACGCTGCCTTCGGCCCCCTGCTGCGCGCGCCCCGCGATACGGGACCCAAGGTGGAAGCCGGCGTGCTGCAAGAAACGCTGAACGGCATCGGGGCCCAGCACCACGATGATTGGCAGGACCTCAAGGTGGATAATTGGATCGGCCCCAAGACCACGGAGGCCTTCGGTCAAGTACTCAAGGCCGAGGATTCCGACACCCTCACCCAGACGCTTGCCCGACGAATGGGAATGCTGTGATCAAATCCGGTTGGGAGTGCGCTTACACGTTCAGCAACAGATACTCGCGCTCCCAACTGGAAACCACGCGCTGATAGGCGTTCCATTCGGCTTCCTTGACCGCCATGTAGGCGTCGCAGAAATCCTCGCCCAGGACCTCGCGCACGGCGCGGGCGCCCTTCAGTTTTTCCAGGGCGTCGTGCATGTGCCAGGGCAGGGAATGGGCGCGGGAATAGCCTGAACCGGTGATGGGCTCGCCCGGGTCCAGCTTGTTCATCATGCCCAGATAGCCGCAGGCCAGCGAGCCGGCAATGGCGAGATAGGGATTGGCGTCGGCACCGGCGAGGCGGTTTTCCACGCGCCGCGCGGCTTGGCCGGATTCGGGGACGCGCAGGCCGACGGTGCGGTTGTCGCGGCTCCAATGCAGGTTGATGGGGGCGTCGAAATCGGGCACCAGCCGGCGGAACGAGTTCACGTTGGGGGCAAACAGCAGCATCATCTGCGGCAGGTGCTTGCGCAGCCCGCCGATGTAATGGCGGAACATGATGGTGTCGCTGGCATCGTCATTGGCGAACAGATTGTGCCCAGTGGTGCTGTCCACCACGTTCTGGTGGATGTGCATGGCGCTGCCGGGCTCGTTCTGCATGGGCTTAGCCATGAAGGTGGCGTAGACGCCGGTGCGCAGCGCCACCTGACGCACGAGGCGCTTGAACAGGAAGACCTGATCGGCCAGTTCCAGCGCGTCGCCATGGTCGAAATTGACCTCCATCTGGCCGTTACCGGCTTCGTGGGACAGGGTGTCCACGTCCAGGCGCATGGCCTCGGCATAGGTGTAGATCTGGTCGAACAGCCCCTCGAACTCGTTCAGCGCATCCACGCCATAGGCCGGGCGTCCGGTCTCGGCCCGGCCCGAGCGGCCCACCGGCGGCTCCAGCGGGTAGTCGCTGTCGGTGTTCTGCTTGACCAGGAAGAATTCCAGCTCGGGCGCCACGATGGGCTTCCAGCCCTTGGCCGCGTACAACGCCAGCACCTTTTTCAGCACGTTGCGCGGGCTCAGCTCCACCGGGCGACCGTCCAGATAGGTGCAGTCGTTGATGACGCAGGCAGTGGGTTCGTCATACCACGGCACCCGGCGGATGGTTTCCGGGTCGGGCCACAGATAGACGTCGCCATTGGCCACATTGGTCACGTCTTCCTCGGGGTAATCCCCGGTAACCGTCTGGACGAAGATGCTTTCCGGCAGCCTCAACCCCCGGTCTTCGGCGATGGAAACGAATTTATGGGCCGGCACGATCTTGCCGCGGGCCACGCCGGACATGTCGGGAACCAGGCATTCCACCTCGGAAATGCCGTTGGCCTTGATCCAATCGGAAAAGACGCTCATGAGGCCCTCGGGGGATGGGGTTCGTCCTGTCCATCATCGTGCCGCGCGGGTGTGGCGTAAAGAGGGCGGCACTTGTCATTGGAACGAGGTTGCAATGACCTCTCGCATGAAGGACATTAGCAATAGGGTTCTAGAACTGTTGGCATCGCAGAAATTATGGGTTTTTCCACGGTCTTGGTCATTAGTCTCGCAGCCGGCGTTATCCTGATCGTCGGTGGCGGCCTGATGATGTACATGGCCAACCTCGTGAGGTCAGCCTATGAGATCAAGGTGCAGATCAACACCGAGGTCGAGGAACGGCTGACCAAGATGGGCGATGACCTCGACAAGAAGTCGCGCTGGATCAAGCGTGACCTGCTTGAGGAAATCGAGAAGATCAAGGCCGCCCTGCAAACCGACAACGCCCGCAAGATGGAAGAGCTGACCGGATCCCTGCGCCAGAAGGTGGACGGGTTCGAGGCGCTGCTGCACAGCGAACGGGCCGAATGGGTCAAGGCGGTGGAACAGGACCGCCACGCCATCGCCACCCTGGATGGCCGGATGAAATCCGCCACCAAGCAATCCAAGAAGACCGACGAGCCGGCCCCGCAATCCGAGCCCGGAGCCCCCACCTTGGCGGGAGAAACCCCCAAGCCCGCCCCTCCCCCTGCCCCGCCGGCCAGGGCCAGCGGACCCACTCCGGTGGGCGACTTCCTACAGGAATTGGGCAACGGCACCCGCTGAGCCCCTCACCGACGCATGCCCCTACTTCTCCCGCATGGCCGTCGATACCGCCCGGCTCAACGGCTCGATCAGATATTCCAGCGCCGTGCGTTCGCCCGTGGTGATCAGCACGTCGGTCTGCATGCCCGGCGTCAACGGCCCCGGCAGATGGGTCAGTGAGTCCGGGTCCAGAGTGACGCGGGCTTGGTAATAGGGGGCGTTGTTGCGCTCGTCGCGGAACAGATCGGCGGAAATCTGAGTGACCGTGCCCTTGGCCGGTGGCGTCAGTCCGCGCAGGAAGGTATGGAAACGCACCTGAGCCTCGCGCCCGGGATAGACGCGGTCGATGTCTTCGGGGGCGATGCGGGCTTCGACGATCAGGTTTTCGTTTTCCGGCACCACGTCCATCAGCTTTTCACCCGGTTGCAGCACGGCGCCGATGGTGTGGAAATTCAGCCCCATGACCACGCCGCTTTGCGGGCTGCGCACCACCGTACGCTTGAGGGAATCGGTGATTGCCGCCAGTTGCTGTTCCAAATCGCGGGACTGGCCTTCGGCCTCGCGCAACGAGTTCGCCACGTCGTCCATTTGCTTGAAGGTGATGTTGGCGATGTCCAATTCGGTGGAGGCCTGGGCTTGCTGCAGCCGGGCGATGCGGGCGCCGTAATCGTCGCGCTGGCCGGTCAGCCGTTCGCCTTCGCGCTGCAGGGACAGCAATTGCGGGCGCCGCCCCAGGCCACGATCCACCAGATATTGGGTCGAGCGGATTTCCTGCTGGATCAGGGCCAGCTGCCGGTCGGCTGATTTCTGCTGAGCCGCCAAGGATTCCGCCTCGCGTTCGTTCAACACCATGCGCTTGCGCAGCACCGCGATCTGCCCATCCAGCATGGCGCGCCGCGCCTTGAACAATTGGTCCTGGGCACGGATAACGTCGAGGGCGCGGGGATGGTCCATGTTGGGCATGGTGGCGGCGAAATCCACGCTGGTTGCCTGGGCCTGTTCCGCCCGCAGCCGCGCCATGGTCGCCAATGTGGCCCAAGACTGGAAGGTCAGTTGAGTCCAACGGGCGCGGATGGCGATGTCGTCCAGCAGCATGACCGGCTGACCGGCGTCCACAACATCGCCATCGCGCACCAGGATAGAGCGGATCATGCCGCCTTCCATGTGCTGGATGGTCTTGCGGTAATTCTCGACCTTGACCTCGCCACGGGCCACCGCCGCCGCGTTCAACGGCGCCAACGCCGCCCACAGACCAAAGCCGCCGAAAGCCACCATGATGGTGACCATGCCCACCCGCAACGCCGTGCGCCCACCCACCTGATCCACCGGAGTGGCGTTGTGGCTGGTGAACAACGGGCCGCCCAAACGCCGGATCATGCCGCTCATGACCGCACCTCTTGGGATTTGAGTTGGGGCGCAGGCGGCGCCTGCTCCTGGGATTTTAGTTGGGGCGTGGGCGGTGCCTGCTGGGGCAGCACGCGGGCCATGACCTCGTCACGGGCACCCAGCATGTCCATGCGGCCCTCGCGCAGCAGCAGCAGCCGGTCCACGGTCATCAGCACGCGGGCGCGGTGGGCGATGACGATGGTGGTGACGTTGCGCTCCCGCGCCCGCATGAGCGCCCGGATCAGCGCATTTTCACCCTCCGCATCCAGATTGGAGTTGGGCTCATCCAGCACCAGCAAGCGCGGTTCACCATAAAACGCCCGCGCAATGGCGATGCGCTGGCGCTGGCCGCCCGACAGATTGCGCAGGGCGTCGGCAATCTCGGTGTCATAGCCCAGGGGCAGACGCAGGATCATCTCGTGCACGCCGGCCAATTGGGCCGCCTCGATGACCTTGCGGTCGTCGGGCTCGGCCATGCGGGCGATGTTGCGTTTGATGGTGCCGGGGAACAGTTCGATGTTCTGCGGAAGGTATCCCACGTGGCGGCCAAGGTCCTCGCGCGACCACGTGGCCACATCGGCGCCGTCCAGCCGGGCGCGGCCCCGCGTCGGGCATTGGATGCCCAGGATAATGCGGGCCAAGGTGGATTTGCCCGCCGCCGAGGGGCCGATGATGCCCAACGCCTCGCCGGGACGCAGATCCAACTCGATATTGCTGAGCACCGGGCGTTCCAGATGGGGCAACTCGAAGCTGGCGCGCTCCAGGGTCAACCGGCCCAGCGGCGTCGGCAAGGCCGTGGTGGTGCGAGGCGTCGGGGCGCGGGTCAGTTCGTGCTGGATGCGGCCATAGGCGGCACGCGCGCCCATGAAATTCTTCCAACTGCCCACCAGACTTTCCACCGGCGCCAAAGCGCGGGTCAGCAAGATGGAGCCGGCGACCACGCTGCCGGTGGATAATTGGTCGTTAATGGCCAACCACCCGCCCAAGGCGACGATGGCCACTTGCACAAGGAAACGGCCAAAGCGGGCGGCGGCGGCCAGCAAGGCGGAACGCTGCCAACCCACCGCCAGCATCTCTTGCGTACGCCGGGAATCGGCGGCCCACACGGCGGTCAGGCCGGGCAGCATGCCCATGGCTTCGATCACCTCGGCCCGGCGCACATATTCATCGGCGCGGGCCTGGGACACGGTCAATCGCTGTCCAGCGCTTTTCAGCGGCGCCCTGGTGGCGAGTTCGCTGACCAGCGCCAAGCCGAACAGGGCCACGCCGCCGCCCAGGGTCAGCCAGCCCAAGGCCGGATGCAGCATGAACATAACCGCCGCATAGATAGGCACCCACGGGGCGTCGAATAGGTGAAATACCCCCGGCCCGGTGATAAAGCCACGCACCGCGCCCAGATCACGCAGAATTTGCGCTCCGGTGGCGCCGTCGCCCTCGGGGCCACGGCGGATGGCACGGCGCAGCAATTCCGGCGCCCACACCCGTTCCAGCCACAGCCCCACATGGACCATCAGGCGCGAGCGTACCGCTTCCAGCACCGCATGGACCACTAGGCAGCCCACCGCGATGGCGGTCAGCATGGACAAGGTGGTGCCCGAGCGGCTGGACATGACCCGGTCGTAGACCTGCAGGCTGTAGATGGGGATGGACAGGATCAGCACGTTGGAAAACAGGCTGAACATTCCGGCTGCGGCGAAGGTGCGCCGCGCCCCCGCGAGGATGCCGTCGTCTCCGCCCATGGGGCACCTCTTGTCTTCCGTGAAGCAGGCGCAGACCGCCCACCCCCGAAGGAGTGGGCGGTCTGCTAAGGCGGAGTTATTGGACGAACCAATCAGCCGAGACGGTGGCAGGGTCCGTATTCACCAAGGTGACGTCGCCCGTGCTGGTGTGCAGGATGGTGTCACCGGTTTCGCCACCGGTGGTCCCGGTATCGCCGCCGGTCGTGGTCCCGGTGTCAGCCGGGGGCGTGGTCCCGGTATCAGCCGGAGGCGTGGTCCCGGTGTCAGCCGGAGGCGTGGTCCCGGTGTCAGCCGGAGGCGTGGTCCCGGTGTCGTCGCCGGTCGTGGTCCCGGTGTCAGCCGGAGGCGTGGTCCCGGTGTCAGCCGGAGGCGTGGTCCCGGTGTCAGCCGGGGGCGTGGTCCCGGTGTCAGCCGGGGGCGTGGTCCCGGTGTCAGCCGGGGGCGTGGTCCCGGTATCAGCCGGAGGCGTGGTCCCGGTGTCAGCCGGGGGCGTGGTCCCGGTATCAGCCGGGGGCGTGGTCCCGGTATCAGCCGGAGGCGTGGTCCCGGTGTCGCCGCCGGTCGTGGTCCCGGTGTCGCCGCCGGTCGCGGTCCCGGTGTCGCCGCCGGTCGTGGTTCCGGTATCAGCCGGAGGCGTGGTCCCGGTGTCGTCGCCGGTCGTGGTCCCGGTGTCAGCCGGGGGCGTGGTCCCGGTGTCGCCGGTGCCGCTCAACGTCGATAGCACGGTCTGCACGTCTTGGCCGGTGGCGATCAGGATGCGGTCGCCTTCGGCGAAGCTGAAGTCGCGCAGCACGTCGTTGCCACCGTCATAGATGAACAGATCGGCCCCGGCACCGCCACGCAGCACATCGTCGCCGCCGCCGCCAACCAGGACATCGTTGCCCTCGCCGCCCGACAGCACGTCGTTGCCATGACTGCCGATCAGCACGTCATTGCCGTTTCCTCCGTCCAACTGATAGCCAGAGGTGCTAGAGGACGGTCCGCCGGCGGAGGTGGTGTCGTCAGTGGTCGCGCCAGTGTCGGTCTCGGTGGTCGTGTCGGTCTCGGTGGTCGCGCCGGTATCGCCAGTGGTCCCTGTGTCGCTGGTGGCGTCACCACTGGTGCCGGTACCACCGGTCACCCCACCGGACGAATCGACAGTCCCGCCAGTACCGGTACTGTCGGTATCGGTCGTGGTGTCGTCCGTGGTGGTCCCGGTATCGCCCGTGGTGCCGGTATCGTCCGTGGTGCCGGTATCGGTCGGGATGTCACCCGTGGTGGTCCCGGTATCGTCCGTGGTGCCGGTATCGGTCGTGGTGTCACCCGTGGCGGTCCCGGTATCGTCCGTGGTGCCGGTATCGTCCGTGGTGCCGGTCTCGGTCGTGCCGGTCTCGGTCGTGCCGGTCTCGTCACCGGTGGTGGCGGCACCGCCCGTGGGCGAAACGCCTGGAGCGATCAGCACGTCATTGCCGTCGCCACCGATAAGAACGGACGAATCGGCGGTGCCGACGATCAGCTCGTTACCTTCGGTGCCGCTCACCGAGAGGGCGCCGGTGGCCGGCGTTAGAATATGGAAGCTATCAAGAGCGGTCAGCCCGGTATCCGTACCCGCGGTCGAGCCGGTGGAACCAGTGGACGTGGTGGTCGTCTCGGTAGTCCCGGTATCGGTGGTGGTGCCGGTGTCTGTAGTGGTCCCGGTATCAGTGGTTCCGGTATCTGTAGTGGTCCCGGTCGTACCGGTGGTGGCATCGGTAGTATCGGTCGATGTTGACCCGTTCGCCATTTTCGGGCTCCCTGTGGAAATTGCCAACTGGGAAGGGAACGGGGCTACGGGGAAACCGTTGCATCCGGTTCGTCCGATAGTCTTTCGATGACGGCCCTCATGCCGGCTTCGTCCGGCACCCCTGGGCAGTGGTCATGGGAAATAGAAGGGCAATACCGATGCCCCGCCTTCCTCAGCCAAGGGGGCAGGCCGGCGCGGCGGCAGGGCTGCGCGGCCATACCCCGAACGCCTGGGCTTTTCTGCCATTGGGCTAGGGACACTCTCCTTCGGCACCCGGACTCTGGCCTTTCGGAGCACACGCTTGCACTCCGGCCCGCGCGCCCGGTCATACCCCCACCCACTTTTGAGTAAGCCCCCAATCATCCATCACGGTAGGGCGTATCAGGCCGGCTCGTCGGGCGAATCCGGCTTTATGGGCGGTGGCGGGCGGTTCTTGGCCTCGTTGGAAAAGCGGAAGCGCCCGGCCAGCACGCAGCCCTTCATGCCCGGATCACAGGGACGCCCGGCCACCCGCGTGCAGTTTCCCTCGGATTCGTGCACACAGCCCCAGCCACTCAACGACGCCTCCTCCACTCTCAGCCGTCATTCTATCAGCATCTGTGCGCATTGGGGAACTGCCGGCGCACCGATGCTGTTCTGGTCCTGGACCCAGCACAAGGAGGACATCATGAGATTGTCGAATGCGGCCATCGGCTTGGCGGCCATGGGAGCGGGATTGCTGGTTGCCCGCGCCATGGCGGGACGATTCGGCGGCAGGATCCGGCAAAGCAGCCCAGTACCCGAGCCGCCCAGCCCCAACCAATTGATCGGCGCCCAGGAATCCCACCTTTCCGCCACCGAGGCCGCCGAAGCGTTCCGCACCAGCCGGGACCGTCCGGTGTGACCAGTCTCTATACTTTATGCGTGCGCACGGGACGGCGGATGGTGCAAACTATCCGCCGTCCCGCTTTTATCGAGGTTTGTTTCCCATGTCTTCCCGCCCGTCCCATGCTTGGCGGACGCCCGAGGGTGAACCGGTCGGCTGCCTGGAAAAGCTGAAGGTGCTTGAGCAGAACCTGATCGAGTTCGAAGCGGTGGCGCTTGACTTCCTGGAAGACGCCGCGCTCATGGGTTGCGATGTGGAACAGGTGCGTAACGCGCTGGCAGAAAGATTAGCCGCCATCGAAATCCGCTATAAAACCGATAAATAACCGTGCTTTAACTTTGCCTCGATAACTTGGCTCAGTGCCCTGGTTAGGATTGACCGGCTTCCTCTTGTTTGTTTAAGTGAATGACCGAGGACGGGAAAACCGCCCCAACTAGATTAAGAATAAAATATGCCTCCAGGGAGGGCAGGATGCCGAATATCGATGGCGCCATGATTCCGGCCACAAGCCCGGAGAACCACAAGGCAGATCTTTTCGCCGGAGAGATGCTGGAGAAGATCGAGAGCCTAAGCCTGGAAGTGGCCGACATCGCCGGCACCATCGAGGGGCTGTCCAAGTTCGTCAAACATCAGGAAGACCTGTTCGCCCATCTGAAGAGCATCGCCCACACCATGGCCGAGGCGATCCGCAGCATCGATTCCGCCGGACGCGAAACCCGCGACGTCACCGCCCAGGCCGGGCGCCAATCCAATGACAGCCTGCGCACCATCGACGCCGCCTTGGGCGACATCAACCGCTTGGTCGGCGCAGTCCAGGGCATCGAACAGCGGCTGGAGGAATTGGACGGTGCGCTGGGCGATGTGCGCTCCATGTCGCGCGACATCCAGAAGATCGCCCGCCAGACCAATCTGCTGGCCCTGAACGCCACCATCGAAGCGGCCCGCGCCGGCGAGGCTGGCAAGGGTTTCGCCGTGGTCGCCACCGAGGTCAAGGGGCTGGCCCGCCAAACCGGCGACGTCACCGACGGCATCGACCAGACCGTGGGCAAGCTGTCGGTCTCGGTCACCGATTTGATCAACACCTCCACCGACACCTTGCAGATGGCCGATTCGGTCAATGCCGGCGTGGGCGTCATCAACAATGCGGTGGCCGTGTTCGGCCAAGCCATCGATACGGTCGAATCCCGCGTGGGCGACATTTCGGTGGCGGCCTCGACCTCGCTGAACCAATGTTCGGACGTCATCGGCGAGATCGACAAGTTCTTCGAAGGCATCTCCATGACCAGCGAGTCCCTGCGCCGGGCCGACCAGCGCATCGTCTCGCTGCTGGATCATTCCGAGAAATTGATGGGCTTCATCGCCCAATCGGGCTACCGCACCGGCGACACCGCCTTCATCGAAAAGGCCCAGACCGCCGCCGCACAGATTGCCACCATCTTCGCCCAGGCGACGTCCTCGGGCCGCATCACTATGGCCGATCTGTTCGACGACAAGTACCAACCGGTTGCGAGGTCGAACCCCGAACAGCACATGACCCGCTTCGTCAGCTTCACCGATCAGGTGCTGCCCGAAATCCAGGAGGCCATCCTGGCCTCGGACCCGCGCATCACCTTCTGCGCCGCGGTGGACCGCAACGGCTTCCTGCCCACCCATAACCGGAAATTCTCGCAGCCCCAGGGCATGGACCCGGTGTGGAACAACGCCAATTGCCGCAACCGCCGCATCTTCAACGACCGCACCGGCCTGAGCGCCGGCCGCAACACCCAACCCTTCCTGCTGCAAACCTATCGCCGTGACATGGGCGGCGGGCAATACGCCATGATGAAGGACATGTCCGCCCCCATCGTGGTCGGGGGGCGCCATTGGGGCGGCTTGCGGATCGGATATAAGATCGTCTAGACGCCCGCTTCGGTCGCGCGGGCAATCGCCGCCTTCAACGGTTCGGCCTGAATGGGCTTGTGCAGGAAAGTCAGGTTGCGGCGTTGCCCCTCGGCCAGTTCAGCCTTGCCGGTTTCGCCGGTCAGGATGATGGCGGGGATTTGGTCGCCCAGCATGGCGCGGACGCGTTCCACCACCTCGAAACCGGTCAATCCCGCCCGCAGGCGCAAATCCGACAAGATGAGGTCGGGCTTGGCCTGATCAAGGCATTGCAGCACCTGGGCCATGTCCTCTGCCGGCAGCACCGTCAGACCCCAGGTTTCCAGAATCATCTGGAGCCCCATTAGAACCATCGCGTCGTCTTCGACGACGAGAACGGTCCGAGATTGCACGTCCATGGGCTTCTCCCCAGTGGCATCCGAAGAGCCCTCACTTGGCAAATCAACCAAGGGGAGCGTCACCGAGAATACAGAACCGCGACCCAAACGGGAATGGACCTCTATGGGCATTCCAAGAAGTTTTGCCAATCTCTGTACGATCGCCAGCCCCAAACCCAACCCGCAACTGCGGTCTCGTCCAGGATTATCTAATTGGTGGAACTCTTCGAAGATTTCCACCACCTGATCTTCGGGGATTCCGAATCCAGTGTCCCACACCTCCAGCCGCGCCATGCCGCCGCGTCGGCGAACGCCCATCAGCACACCGCCTTGGCGGGTAAAGCGCACGGCGTTTGCCAGGATGTTACGCAGGATGCGTTCCACCAGCAAAGGATCGCTATCGACCATGACGCCGGGGCCGCAGACCCGGAAGGACAGGTTCTTAGCCTGGGCCTCGGGGCGGAATTCAGCCGCCAGACTTTCCACCAACTCGGCCAAATCGAAATGCTTGCAGCGCACCTCGACCGTGCCGGCATCCAGGGTCGAGATGTCCAACAGGGCGTTGAGCAATTGCTCGCCCGACGTCAACGCCCGCTCCAGCATGTCCGAGGCCCGCAGGCCGGTTTCATCGGTGACGTGGCTGGCCAATACCGAATGGAAAAAGCGCATGGCCTGGAAAGGTTGGCGCAGATCGTGGCTGGCGGCGGCCAGGAAGCGCGATTTGGCCGCCACGGCGGATTGGGCGGCGCGGACCTCCTCATCGGCCAGACGGGGGTTCTGCAGCCACACCGTGACCGCCTCGATGCCGTCCTCACCCACCACCGGGGCGCAGTACAGGATTCCGTCCCCGGCCAAGGGCATTTCGGCGGGAATGCCCGAGCGCCCCACCTCTTCCAGGGCACCCGCCACCTGCCCCCAATCTCCACGAGCCGATAGCGGCCTGATCATGGACGTAAGCGGGCTCTGCCCCAAGGGCTCCAGCCCAGGCACGGCCAGAACCATGCACGGGGTCTGCGAGGTGCGGCATAATCCCACGGCAGCCAGGGACGCCGCATCCAAGGCTCGACGCTGAGGCTTCATCATGAACATTAGATAGCGCCACGCGCTGGCTGGCGTAACCCGATCGAATGGCCTCTACCCTAATGCGCTTCCCTATTCAACAAGAGAGGCAACTCATTTAGTGCCCAAAAAATTACGTCGCAATGCGGCACCCAGCTTGGCGCGGAACAGGGCGTTATCCAGGGATTTGCCCATGAACACGTCTGCTCCGGCCTCAAGCGAGCGGATCAGATCGGCCTTGCCCTCGCGGCTGGACAGCACGCCAAGGACGAAAGTCTTGCCGCTATCGCGCCGCAGCCGCGCCGCCCGGCCGCACAATTCAGCACCGTCCACGCCGGGCATGACCAGATCCACCAACATGCAATCCCACTCGCCTTCGCTCAACCGGGTCAGGGCGGCCTCGGCATTGGAGCAAACCGTGATCTGGGCACCCAGCCGGGTCAGCTCCAACCGCAGGAATTCCCGGTAGGTGGCGCTGTCGTCCACCAGCAGGATACGTGCCCGCGCCAAGGCGGCGTTCAACTGCTCGGCCTCGGATAATTGGCCCGATTGGGGGTTGAGGGCGGCGGCAAGGCGGCTGCGCACCACGTCCCATTCTTCGCGCTCGTCGATTTCCAGCACCGTTGCGCCGGGGGCGAGACCGCCGGCCACGGCAATTTGACTGGGCGTCGCCACCACCAATTGGATTTCGGCGGCGGCCACGCCGGCCATCATGTCGGTGACCATGGAGACCTCGGCGCCCTCGGCTTCCAGCATCAACCGCAGCCGCAGACCCAACGTGCCCGATCCCGCCGCCACCAGGACGCGGACACGCGGAATCATGACGAGACTTCCCGGCGGCTGGCCCGCGCGGTCAATTGGCACAGCCGCATGGCGATGCAATCCACCGGCTGTTCCTCCACCACCGCGCCCCGTGCCACCGCCGCCCCCGGCATCCCCCAGATCACCGCCGTGGATTTGGACTCGGCGATGGTGAGGGCGCCGGTCCTGCGCAGGGCTTCAAGGCCACGGGCGCCGTCCTCGCCCATGCCGGTCAGCAGCACGCCGATGGCGCGGTTGCCGTAGCTGGCGGCGACACTGTCGAACAGCACGTCACCCGAGGGCCGCTGCCCCTGCACCGGCGGCCCGTGTTCCAGCCGCAAATAGCCCTCGGCCACGGTCAGGTGGGCATCGCCCGGCGCGACATGCACATGGCCCTGGATCAGGCGGTCGTGGTCGCAGGCCAGCGATACCGGCAAGGCCGACACCGTACCCAGCCAATGGGCGAAGCCGGCGATGAAGGGGGCGCCGAAATGCTGCACCAAGGTCACCGGCACGGGGAAATCTTTGGGCAGCCCCCCCAGAATGCGCGACAGGGCACCGGGCCCCCCGGTGGAGGCGACCATGGCCACCAGTTCCGCCGCACATGGGGGGCCTGAGACCATGGGAATGTTGCACAGCTTGGGCTCCACGCGCTGTCGCACCACCTTGATTTGGCTCATGATGACCAATTGGGTGCATAGCTGGCTTGCCATGGCCTGATATTCGTCATGGGACAGGCCCGAGGGCTTTGCCACCACCGACAACGCCCCGGCGCGCAAGGCATTCATGGAAATATCCAGCGCCTTGTCGTCCACATTGGACGCCACCACCACGATGGGCATGGGATGCTCGCGCATGATCCACCGCGTGGCCTCGAAGCCGTTCATGCGCGGCAGCCTGATATCCATGGTGACGATGTCCGGTTCCAGCAGCCGGATCATGCGCATGGCCTCCATGGCATCAATGGCGAACCCCACCACATGCAGGCGGGGGTCATCGTTAATGACATGCTCCAATAACCGCTGCACCACCGGCGAATCTTCGACGATGAGCACCTTGACTCTGTCTCTCGGCATCACAGCAACCGTTCGATGGTACGCAACAGATCGTCCTGGTCGAAGCGCGTTTTAACAATATAGGCGTCGGCCCCCAGCGTCAGGCCGCGCTCGCGGTCAGCCGGCGTATCGCGCGACGACACCAGGATCACCGGCAACGATCTCAGGCGGGCATCGCTTCTGATGGCGGACAGCAACCCGAACCCGTCCAGCCGGGGCATCTCCAGATCGCTGACAACGATGTCGGGCCGGACTACTCCTGCTCCAATCAGTTTTTCCATGGCGTCGCGGCCATCCACGGCCAGGATCACCCGATATCCGTGGGTCTCCAGGATGCTTCTTTCAAGGGTCCGCGTGGTGATGGAATCGTCCACCACCAGCACGGCAGGCACCTTGCGCACCACAGGCTTGGCAACAAAAGCGGCGACGGCGGGAATGGTGGCGTACATGGCCAGCCCCACTGGCGACAGCACCAAGGCGAGCCCGCCATCCTTCAGCACCACCGTGCCGGCCAGCCGGCTGTCATTGGTCAGCGGCAAGTCCAGGGCGGCCACCGGCAAATCGCGCACGTCGCGGAAACGGTCGGCCACCAGCCCCAGCCGGGTGCGGCCATGGCGCATGACCGCCACGCTGGCTTCAGTGCCTAATTCCATGCTGCCGGGCAGGCTGAGCAAATTGCCCAGATCCACCAACGGCACCTCGAATTCGTCGATGACCGCCAGCACTTGGCCCTCGACCCGCACCATGGTGTCCGTAGGGACCATGGCAAGGCGCACCAAGGCGGCCGCCGGCAGGCCGAACACCTGACCGCGGACCTCCACCAGCACCAAACGTTGGGCCAGCAGGGTGACGGGGACCGACATCATCACCTCGGTGCCTTGGCCCGGCTGGGAGTTCAGCTCCACATTGCCTTGCAGGCGGTTGACCACCTTGCGCACGATGGACATTCCCATGCCCCGCCCGGCGGTGGTGGTGACAGCATGGGCAGTGGTGAAGCCGGGCTCGAAGATCAATTGGCGCAGGCGGTCGGGATCGGCGTGCTCCACTTGGGCCGGGTCCATGAGCCCGCGCGCCGCCGCCTCGCGCCCCACCACGCGGGCGTCCAGGCCGCGCCCGTCATCGGTCACCCGCACCTCCAGACGCGGCCCCGACGCTGCCACGCTGAGCGACAGATGCCCCACCGGGTCCTTGCCGGCAGCCATCCGTTCGGCGCGGCCTTCGATGCCGTGATGGATGGCATTGCGCAACAGATGCAAGACCGCTTCGGCCAAGGCGCTGAGCACATCGCGGTCGGCCAGGGCGTTCAGACCCTCGGCGTCGAAGCGGACCTCCTTCCCCTCTTCGGCGGCCAATTCACGCACCATGGGGCCGAACCCGCCCAGCGGGCCTTCGGCAGCCACCGTGCGCAGGCGGTTGACGTCTTCCTTGAGCGCGGCGGCGGTGCGCGACAGCGCCCAATCCCGCTCGGCCATTTCGCGCATGACCTCGCCATGGGTGGATTGCAGGGCAGCCAACGCCTCATGCAAGGCATCCCCCTGTTTGAGGCCAAGCACCGCCAGTTCCGCCCCCAGCCGCCACAACGCCTGTTCGGCCTCGCGCTGGCGTTCCAATTCGATCAACAAGGCGGCGGTGGTGGCGGCCAGCCGGCGGGCCGCCACGGCCTCCACCCGCAAGGTCACCACCGGCGGCACGACGGGCAGTGGGGTGCAGTGGGGCCGCACCACATGGATTTCCATGGCGGGAACGGGCAGGTCCACGCCAAGGCGGTGCAGCGCTTCGCTCAATTGCTCCAACGCGGCATGGGTGGCGGGCACCGGCTGGCCCTCCAGCGCCAAGGCGGACATATCCTCGATGGCGTCCAGCGCCCGGCCAACCCGGCGGCGCACATCGTCATCCACCGTTGCACGGCCCTCCCACCATGCCTCCAGCAGGCTTTCCAGCACATGGGCGATGTCCACCACCACCGGCAGATCCACCGCGCGGGCGGCGCCTTTGAGGGAATGGGCATGGCGGTAGGAATCCTCGAAATCCGCATGCTCGAAATCGGCCAAGGTGGCACGCAAGGCGGACAGATGGTCGCGGTGTTCGTCCGCATAGGCGGCCAGCAATTGGGTCTGGATAGAGGCGCTCACAGCCGGTACATCCTGACCGCTTCCACCAAGGCCTCGGACAAGCCGTTCAGATTGGTTGCGGCCCCTTCCAATTCGCGCGTGGTGGACGATGTCTGGCTGGCGGCTTGGCGAATACTGGCCAGGGCCTGCATGACCTGCTCCAGCCCGATCTGGTGCTGGTTGGTGGCGGCGACGATCTGCTGGAACGCCTGGACACTTTCCTGGATGGCCCCGGCCATGCCGCGGATGGTGCGGTCGGTGGCCTCGGTCTGGATGCGACCCGCCTCGACCCGCTTGGCCGCTTCCTCGGCGAGCATGACCGAGGAGTTGATGCCCTGCTGGATTTCCCCCAGATTGCCACGCACCCGCTGGGTGGCCTCACGGGCCTGATCGGCCAAGCGCTTGATCTCGCCGGCCACCACCGAGAATGTCCGGCCATGCTCGCCGGCGGCGGCAGCCTCGATGGAGGCGTTGAGCGCCAGCAGATGGGAGCGCTCGGCAATGGTGTTGACGGTCAGGGTGATCTCGCTGATGGCCTGGGTGCGCTCCGACAGGCTGACGATGGTGGAGGCCACGCTTTCCACCTGCTCACGGATGGAATCCATGGAGGTCACCGTGGCCGCCACGGCGGCCAAGCCCTGATCGCTGATACCGGCGGCGTCCTGGGCGTTGCGTTCGACCTCTTGTGCCCGCGCGGTGATCTGGGCGCCCGATTGGGTGATCTCGGTCAGGGTGGCCGAAGTTTCCTCGATGGCCGACAATTGCTCCGCCGCCGCCGCCGCCTGTTCCTGGGCGGTGGTGCGGATCTCGGCGGTGGCGGCATTGACGTTTTCCGCCGCTGCCCGGGTCTGGGTCGCCACCATGCGCAAGGATTCCCGCATGCCGTTGAGATGGGCGCCCATGCGCGACAATTCACCGCCGCCCAGTTCCGGCAGGGTGTGGGTCAAATCCCCTTGGCCGACCATCTGCACGAAGCCCATGAAGCGCCGCAGCACGCCCCCGATGGAATTGCCGATGACCCAGGCGGCGGCGGCGGCGGCAATCAGCATGACGGTGATGGCGACCATGGCTGCTTCCATGGTGTTTTTATAGACCATCTGAATCTCACCCCGACCGATTTGCGCCATCTCCCCGATCAGCGCTTCGATCCGTGCCTGTTCCTGATCCAGCCCAACATGCTCAGTCATGGTGGTGAAATGGGCGCGAGCGGCCTCGGCGGGGCGATTTTGTTCCAATAGGGTGAACAAGGTCTCGCCCTTGATTTGGATGCTGCGTTCCAACTCGATCATACGGTCGACCGAATTGGCCATGCGGCCCCAGCCCTCGCGCCGCTCCTCGTTCATGCCGCTCCGGCTGTGCTCGCGGGCGAAGTTGAGCAGGTCCTGCATCACCTTGATCACTTGCAGCGAGGTCTCGCGGTATTGAGCCAATGTGGCGCGTTCAACCACTTGCTGCTCGGAACCGGGAATGGCCGCCCGGATCACCGCGGTCTCGCGCATGGCCCGCAGCGTGGCGCGGCCACGGGCGATTTCCACCACCTCGCGATAGGCGAACAGGTCGCCCTGGGTGACCTGTTCAAGGAAGGTGATGGCATGGCGGAAGCTGTTCATCTGGTACAGCGACACCCCCAGGGACAGGATCATCACCGCGCCGAACCCCACGGCCAGCCGAACCGCTATGGATAAATTCATGGCCTGTGCTCTCCCACCTTGGCCTTAACCGCCAGCCGTCCCACGTCCAGCAGCACGGCACCGTCAGCCAACAGCCCCCGGCGCAGGCCGGCGGTCATGGCGGCAGGCACCGCCACCGAGGCGATGGCCTCGGCCCGGTCCACCGCCAAAGCCAGGGGCAGGTGGCGCAGCAGCACCGCATGGCCGGGGCGATCGGCTGGGCGCGGCGCCGTTTCGGCGGCCAAGCCGTCCAGATCGGCCAACAGGCAACGGCGCCCGGCCAGCAGGGTCAGGCCCATGAGCGGGGCGGGCAGACCGGGCACCGGCAACGGGCGCGGCAATGTCTCGACCCGCACCACCGCCGCCAGCGGCAAGGCCCACCGCCCCTGCGCACCGATCAGGATCAGCACGTCCAGCCCGATCTCGCCCTCGGCTTCGAATGCCTGGGCAAGCTCGCGGGCCCGCTCATCCAGCATGGACTCGAACAGCGGCCCTTCCCCCTTGAACGCGCGCAGGACGACGTCGCCGTCCGGGTTCATGGGACATCCCCAAGGCGGCGCGCGATGGCGGCCAATTCGCCGGCGGTCAGATTGGTGGCCCAGGGCAGCTTGTGGTCCTCGGGCATTCCGGCCAGATCGGCCATGACGGCAACGAAATGCCGCCGCGCCTGAGCCCGTTCGCCCCGGCGCTGGAACAGCCGCAGCAAATTGAAATGGGCCAGCACCAGATGGGGCGCCAGGGACAAGGCGCGGCGATAGGCGGCGATGGCCTGATCCTCTGACATTGCCTCCAGCGCCAGCCCCAGATGGTAATGGGGCGACGGGTCCAAGGGCGAGCGGTCGATCCAGCCCCGGCACAAGGCCACGGCGCGGGTGAATTCGCCCTGGTCCAGCAGAGTCCGGGCCAGCGCCTCGAGATCGGCCTCGGGCAGCAGCGGCCCTGCAACGGCGGGCGCGGCAGGAAGGAGCTTGACCGGCGCGCGCACCGCCTTGACCGGCGGCTTGCGGTACAAGGTGCAGGACGGCAGCACCACCGGGGCGAATTGACTGCCCAGTTGCGGCCCGGCCTCGGCATGACTGACCACCAGCCAGCCGCCATCGGCCAGCACGTTATGCAGGCCGGCCAGCACGCGGCTGCGGGTCTCCATGTCGAAATACATGAGCACGTTGCGGCACATGATCAGATCGAAATGCCCGGCCAGGGGCAGCGGCGGCGGCTCGGCCACCAGATTGTGGCAAACGAAGTGGACGCCCTTGCGGTAGCGGCTGCGCACCTGCCATTTATTCCCCAACGGGGCAAAGCATTCGCGCCGGACCTCAGGGGGCAGGTCGCGCACGGTCCATTCGCCATAGATGCCCGCCTGGGCTTCCGCCAGGGCGGTGTGGCTGATGTCGGTAGCCAGGATTCCCACCCGCCAATCGGCCAGCTTCACCGCGAAATCGCGTTCCAGCAGGATGGACAGGGAATAGGGTTCGGCGCCGTTGCTGCAACCGGCGCTCCACAGCGACAGGGTGCGGCGCCCGCGATTGCGGGCCATGATGTCGGGCAGGGCGTGGCGTTCGATGGCTTCGAATTGCTCGGGATAGCGGAAGAAGAAGGTCTCCCCCACGGTGACCGCGTCCACCAGCAAGTCGGTCTCCACGCCGCAGGAGCCTTCCGCCGCCAGCTTGCCCAGCCATTGCGCCGCCGGCATCCCGCGCCGCTCCAGCACATGGGCCACGGCATCGGCCAGGGCCTCGTCCTTATCGGACCAATAGGCCATGCCCGTGCGTTCGATGGTGATGGCCTTGATGCGCGCGAATATGGGATCGCGCAGCAGGCGCGCGCCCTTAGGGTTGGGCAAGGCTGAATTCCTCCAGGCGGGCGGCGGCGCGGTCGCGGAAATCCTCCAACGCCATGGCCTCGCGCTTGCGCAGCAGCCGCTCGGGCGCCAGAACCGGAACCGGCCCGCCGGGAAGCACCAGCATGCCCAGCACGCAATCGTCAAAGGCAAGGTCGGACGGCGCCGCCACGCGGGGGAATTCAGGCCCCAGCACCTCCTCCACCGCCTCCACCAGCACGGCCCATGGCGCCGGAGGCGGACGCGACAGCACCAGTACCGGGCGGAACGGGGTGCGCGCGGGCGGGGGGAGATCCAGCAGCCGGTCCAGCCGGATGACCGGAATTAGGCTGCCGCGCAAATCCATCACCCCCGCGACCACCGGCGGCGCCGTGGGTGGGCGGGTCAGGCGCGGCTCGAGCACCATTTCGGCCATGCAGTCAGCCGGCAGGGCCAGCCGGATTCCCGACAGGCGGAACACCACATGCATGTCCGAGGTCGCCGGCAAAGCCCACTCCCCATGAGGTCAAGGTCGCAAGGGCAACACTCCAACCGGGTGCCATGTTCCCCCCTTTCCGTCCAAGCCCCCTGGGGCTTAAAGCGCCGCCCCTTGAAAATAGAGGCGCATTGGTGGCACCTTAGGACTCAGAAGGAGGACCGAACCACTCGGTCCGCAGAAGCCATGGCAGTGGAGCTATCCGACAGCAACCCGCTAGAGGTGCTGCACCAGCGCCTCAACACACTCGGCAAAGTGCTGAGCGCCTTGTGTTGCCTGTGGATCGCCGTGGTCGGTACCGTGCTGATCCGCGACCTGACCCCCGACGATCTGGAACACCACCGCGCCCAAATCATCCAGGAGCGCGTCGCCCGTTGCGAAGGCGAATTCTCCCAACGCTATGCCTGCGCCGACGCCATCCTGCTGAACGGCCAACAAACCGGCGCCGCCGAATTGCTGGCGCGGCTGGGCGTCACCCTGATCCTGCCCACCATCGCCTGGGCCATGTGGCGCGGCGTGATGGCGCGGGCGGAGCGGCTGCGCTAGCTGGTTCCCTTCTTGCACCGAGACCCGACGCCGTCACTGACGGCCTCGTCGCGGGCATGTCGAGTCTAATAAATGGGAATATCGCATCCCATTTATGGGAAATTCCCGGGACTGAGAGTGGTTGCAACAGTGAACACGAAATCCGTTGGCCGTGGTCAACAGACTTCGCCTATTGGGTGAGTGAATAAATGGCCGCCAATGGCACGACTTCTGACCGCTATCGCTTCAACATCCTGGTGGATCGTCTAGAGCGGCTGAGCCAAGTACAGGCAGGCGACCATCGCCTGATCGTTCTCGACTTCCGCGTTACACCCTTTTCTGGTTCAGCGGTGCATAAAGCCATGGCCATGCACATGGTGCGCGAGGGTATTTGCGATCACGGCGGCGAAGTCCATGCCCTGGGCGAACATCACCTGTTCTGCCTAGCCGAGGCGAAGAACCAAGACGTGCTGAAGACGGCGCTGCAGGACGTGTTCGCCTTGACTCCGGGCCGCACCTGGACTGGCACTTCGGGTGAATTCGTCACCAGCCTGCATCTGCGCAATGACGCTGCCCGCCTCAAGGACATCCTCAATCAGCTCAACGGCGTGATGTCCGCCCAGGAGATCGAGGCGCAGAAGGCCAAAATGCGGTCGGAAACGGCAGAAATCGCCCTGCCCGGCCAAGGCGCATCCCAATTGCCGAGTATGGACCCGTTCTCAACGGTACGCTTCTCGCCGGTGGTTCAGCTGGAATTCATCGAGGAACAACTGCCCAAGGTCCGCTTCGGCGATCTGATGCGCAGCCAACCCATTTGCCGCTTCCAACAGGGGCAAATCGTCGAGGTGGTGGCCCAGGAAATCTATGCGTCCATCGCCGATTTGCAGAAGCGGTTTTCCACCAGCATCGACATGGTCGCCCATTATCTGCTGCGCCACCACCTGACCCACAATCTGGGCCAGCTGCTGCTGCGGGATCTGGAAGCGGGCACCCTCGTCAATGCCGCCGGGGCCATGTTCATCAATGTCCAAGTGGAAACCCTGTGCAGCGCGGCCTTCCGCTCGTTCGACGAGGCCATGGGCGAGTTCCCCAGCCGCGTCACCTTCGAGCTGGACATGACCGACGTGCTGGCCCATCTGGAAAATTGCCTGGAACTGCTTCCCAGCCTGCGCGCCCGTGGCTACGGCATCGCCCTGGCCGGCGTGTCGTTGAGCGCCCTGAACGAGATCGAACTGGACCGCCTGCCGGTCACCGCCCTGAAACTGGTGTGGCAAAGCGACCTGATCGTAGGGGCCAAGGCCCACGCGCGGCTGAATGCGTTCATGGCGGCAGGCGGCTTGGTCATCCTGGGCCGTGCCGACCGCAAGAACGCCATCGCCTGGGGCGAGGAACTGGGCATCAGCCACTTCCAAGGCTTGGCCGTGGACGAAGCCGCCGCCAAGCTGTTCTTCGAGACGTGCAGCGCCGCCGAAACGCACCATTGCACGGCTGACCGCTGCCGCAACGTCCACTGGGCCCCCCGCCGCACCGCCGCCCTCAACTGCCTGCGGCCGCTGTGGACCAGCCCGCCAGCGTGATCTAATACACCATATCCGTCAGCCGTATCTTGTATCGGGGGCTGGGCTGGTTCACGGCGCGCGGCTTGTTGATGCCGTCGAGATACCAGCCCTGGAAGTGCTTGATCCCCACCCGGGCGCCCCAATCCAGTGCCGCTTCGTCTTCGCAGCGGCACAGGACCACGTCCGTGCGGCCGGCCTGGGCCAGGGCCGTCAGCTTCTGCTCGAAGGCGGGGTCACTGCCCGAGGCCAGGTCCGGCGACCATTTCAGCTTCACCACTTCCACGTCCATGACGTCCCAATCCAGCAGCATGAACAGGTCGCGCGAGACCCCGTCCACGCACAGCCGGTAGCCGCGCCCGTGCAGGAAGCCGCGTACGAACGGCATCTCATTGGCGTTCTCCACCAGATCGAATGCCTGCATCTCGATCAGCTGGTTCTTGCGGACCCGCGGCGGCACCGCCTTGTCGTAGGTCAGGAAGTCCTCGGTAAACAGGGTAGCGACGTTGAGGTTGAGGCTGAACGAGACCTTCTTGCGTTCGCCCTCACTACCGGCGCCCATCAGGTAAAGAATGCGCGCATCCAAGGTGCGGGTGAAATACTGGAACAGCCACACATCGGCATTGATCTTCTGATGGGCGAGGTTCTTGATCAGGTAATCGATGGAAATGAATATTTCGTCCGAGTTTTCTTCCAGCTCGGTCTCCGTCACCAGACGATAAGCGGTCTGGTTGCGGATGAAATTGACCACGTTCGCCTTGAAGAACATCTTTTCGATCTTGGCGATATCCTTGGGCAACAGCCGGTTTTCCAGCTCCAGCTTTTCCGCGCGCGGCGCCACCACCCGCATGGGCGGCGGCATGGTCTTGGCCGTATCCACGCCGCTGAGCAACGCGATAAAGGCCGACAATTCCCGTTCAAGGTTGAAGCGGCGGATATATTGCGACGCCTGTTTGAGGTCTTCACCCTCCAGGGTCTGGATGACCAGATCGGCCAGGGGCGCCATGGCGCTGCCGTGCTGATCGCGGACCAGGACCAGCACATCGCGGTTGGGCAGCACCAGGGTGCCATGGGGCTGGGTACAGGCAACCTCGATGCAGCTCGCGACGCTCTGGCTGAACTGGGTGCGGCGCTCGCCCACCGGCAGCGCCGACAACCCCACCAGAAGCGCGTGCCAGCCGGTGGATTTATGCCCGATTTCCTTCAGCAAACCCGGCAGCAGCGAGGCATCGCCCACCGGCGGGACAGTCTTCCGAACGGCGCTCTGGGCGGTGTTCATTCAGCAGCGCTCCCACGCAGCTCTTCGTTTTCCTCGCGCAGGTGGTCGATCTGCGTGTTCAGGCGAGCAATCTCGCGCACCAGGAATTCGCGCAGATTGCGTTCATGCGCCTTGAGCGACAGCACCTCCTTGGCCCGGTTGATCACATGGGCCAGATGGCCCAGGGACACCGGCTTGGCCAGGAATTCGAACGCCCCCAGGCGCAGGGCCTGCACCGCCTCGTCATAACCGGCATGGCCGGTCAGCATGATGATCTGCAGGGCGCGGTTGGGCCAACGTTCGTTGATGGCGGCGATGAATTCCAGGCCGTCCATGTTGGGCATGCGGATGTCGCTGACGATCACCGCGATGGTGTCGTCCTCGGCAATCACGTCCAAGGCTTCCTGGGCATTGGCGGCCGAGCGGCAGGAGTACCCCTCGAATTCCAGATCCTCGGTGATTTCCTCGACGATCTCGGGCTCGTCATCCACCACCAGGATAGTGACCTGCTGATTGGCCGCTTGGGCCAGCATCATCAGTTGATTGCCCAACTCCCATTCGCTGTCATCGGCATCCGCGGCTTGATCGGGCTCGAACTGGTCGTCAGGCTCAACCATTACTCTTCTCCTTGGCGTCGCGCAGGGGCAGGCACAGCGTGAACAGCGCGCCCTCGCCCGCGTTTTCTGCACGGATCGTGCCGCCCATGTTGTTGATGATGCCGTAGCTGATGGACAGCCCCAGCCCGGTCCCCTTCCCCACTTCCTTGGTGGTGAAGAACGGATCGAAGATGCGGCTGATCACCGACGAATCGATGCCGCCGCCCGTATCGGCCACGGACAGGAAAGCTTGATTGGTTTCCCCATCCACGCCCACCCGGACGTTGATAATGCGCGGATGTGTCGGCCCAACGTTTGCGGCGCGGGCCTCGATGGCGTCACGGGCATTGGTCAGCAGGTTCATCAGCACCTGTTCCAATTGGATCTGGTTGCCGTTGACGGTTCCGACCGCGTCCACGTCCACTTTGACGGTGATGCGGCGTTGGCCCAATTGCTCGCCGATGAAGCCCAGGGCGCTGTCCACCACGGTCTTGAGGTCCATGCGCTCCGAGCCCTCGGGCGCCTTGCGGCCGAAGGTGCGCATGTGGTCGGTGATGGCGCGGGCGCGGTCCACCTGTTCCATGATGCGCTTGAGCTTTTCCAGCACGGTGGGCAAATGCTCCGGCCCGCCGCGCTCCAGGAACTTCACGCCCTTCTCGGCGGCCATGCGCATGATGGTCAGCGGCTGGTTGATCTCGTGGGCGATGCCGGTGGCCATTTCGCCCAAGGTCGCCAGCTTGGACGATTGCAGCAACTGGGCCTCCATGGCCTTCAGCGCGGTAATGTCCGTGCGCACACCAACGATGCCGCCTTCCGAGGTGCGCCGTTCGCTGACCAGCACGATGCGGCCATCGTTCATGTGCTGCTCGTGGGGCTTGCCCGGATGGGAATGCAGCTCCAGCCGTTCCGCCACCCATTGGCTGCGCTGATCGGCGGGAACGGGGTGCTGGCGTTCGGCGGCGGCGATGGCGACCTCGCCGAATGCCACGCCGGGCTGCAACATGGTGCCGATGGCTTCGTAAATCTCGCGGTAGCGCGAGTTGCACAGCACCATGCGATCATCGGAATCCCACAGCACGAAGCCTTCCGAGATGGATTCGATGGCGTCCACCATGCGCTGGCGCACCGCTTCCAATTCCGCATTGGCCCGCTGAATTTCGTCGGTGCGCGAGACGATATGGCTGGCGACGCGCCAGGACTGGAACGAGCCCACCACACCGGCCACCACGGTCAGGATCAGCGCCCAAAGCTGGGTGGTGTCGATGGTGTCCGACGTGGTGGTATTGGTGACCTCCAGATCGCGGCGCAGGCGTTCCTCGGTCTCCTTGGCCAATTGGGCGATTTCGGCGCCTTGGCCGGCCATGACGTCATTGACCAATTGGTGGGTTTCGTCGATGGCGGCGACCACCTCCAGGAAGGCATCGCGGCCCTTTGGCCCAGCCCGGCCCGCTTCGTAGGATTCGTCCACCAGGGTGGGGTCGATGATGTAATTGGCCAGCAATTCCGTGGCGACCACAAAGGCATCCACGTTCTGGCGGGCTTCGTCCACCAAGGACTGATCGGACTTCACCAGGAACAAAGTCGAGTTCAGCAGGGTCGCCATCAGGGCTTCCTGGGCCCGTCCGGCCAGGGCGGCGCCCTTATAATCCTCGATCAGCATGGAGGTCGTGGCGATGTGGTTCAGCCGCTGTTGGGCGTCGCGGCCAAGGGGCAGCATGACCCCGTGGATGATGTGGTCGCGCCGCTGCTTCAGATCGATCAGCCGGTCCAGATTGGCGACGTAAGGCTCCACCAGCGCCGTCATGCGCTGGATGGTGGCCCGTTGCTCGTCATCGCTGGCGTTCTCCAGCGCCTTATCCAGCATCACGCCGATGTCCCGCTGCGCCTCGCGCACACGCGGCAAGGCGCGCTCGTCACCGTTGGAATAGCGGAACACATTGCTGAGCATGCCCATGACGGTGCGGTCAATGACCGACACCGTCAGCGCATTGTTGGCCGCCTGCTCGTAGGTGGTGAAGCTGCGCGCGGCCACCCCCAGACCGGCAACTCCCATGACGGCGACCATGCCCAGCAGCATCAGCACCACGGCGAAGCCGATATAGATGCTGTGGCTAAGGCTCAACCGCGACAGATAACGCCTGAACACGGCCTGCCCCAGCAACCAACGCGGCACGTAATCCATATCCCCCCCTTGAAGCACGAAGCTTACACCGGGGCGACGCAAGGACTGTGCCGGGGGTGGCGGCTATGCCATCGGCAACGTCTTCAACGAGGTCACCAGATACTCATAGAAGCCATCCACGTTGATGGTGTCCGCCGCTGTCGACCGGGCACACGTGATACCAGGCGCCACCGCACCAGTGAATTCGTCGCTGGTGCCGGCAGGCTTCACCTCCCCGGCCGATGGCCACATCGAAGGCCAACTCGACCTGCACAGCCTGATGGTGCAGCGCCCGGCGACGTTTTTCTGCAAGGCCGACGCGATTCCATAACCGGCGCGGGCATCCAGTCGGGCGATCTTCCGGGTTGCCCCACATCGCAACCCATGATAGCGAACAAACGACGCAAGCGCTAAACACACGCGGGTGACGGCATGACAGAAGATGAAATCCGCCAGCGGGTCCTGCGCGCGATCAGGAAAGCACTGCCGCGCAAGGACGTCACCGCCGATGCCCGATTCGAAGACCTCGGCATTGAGTCTCTTGACGCCATGAGCCTGATCTTCGCCGTGGAGGAAGAGTTCGACATCGACCTTACCGACACCCCCGGGGCTAACATTCGCGGTGTGAACGACGTGGTCAGGGAGGTCTTGGCCCTGGTGTCGCCCAAGGATGCCATCGGGGCATGAGGCGTGTGGTCGTCACCGGCATCGGCATCGTCTCGCCGGTCGGGGTCGGATTGCTCCAATTCTGGCGAGGCTTGCATAAGGGCAGATGCGCCATCGCCCACCCACCTGCACCGCTGGATACCATTCCCGGCCTGGTGACGGCCCATATCCACGACAACAGCATTGTCGGCGATGCCGACCTTGCACCCTTTCCCGATCGCGGAACTCGCTTCGGCTTCGCCGCCGCCGCCGAGGCCATGCGGGATGCCGGACTGGAGGGTGAAGCGCCATCGGAACGGCTGGGGGTCGTTCTGGGCCATTCCGCGTCGCCCACCGAGCAGCACGACCACATCTACTACCGCCTGTTCGCCGAAGGCAAAAACCGCACCGATCCGGCCAACGTGCCCCGGGTGATGATCAACGCCCTGGCCAGCCATGTGGCGCGCCGATATGGCGCCAGGGGGCCGGTCCTAACCATTGCCGGCGCCTGCGCCTCGTCGGCCCAGGCCATGGGCGAAGCACTTCTGATGGTGCGCGGTGGGCGGCTGGACGCCGCCCTGGTCGGCGGCGCCGATGCCCCCCTGAGCATTGCCAATTGCCGCAGTTGGCTTGCATTGAACGCGTTGGCCCCCGACACCTGCCGCCCCTTCAGCCGCGACCGCAAGGGCACCGTGCTGGGCGAAGGCGCGTGCATCATGGTGATCGAGACGGAAGAGCGCGCCCGCGCCCGCGGCGTCCGCCCTTATGCGGAATTTCGCGGCTATGGCATCTATGCGGATTGCGACGATCTAGTGCGGCCGTCCGGCGTCGGCGCGGCCGCCGCAATGGGCGCAGCCCTGGCCGATGCGGGATTGCCGCCCGGGGCCATCGGCTACATCAACGCCCACGGCACCGGCACCTGCCTCAATGACGCAACGGAAACCGCCGCCATCCGGCAGGTTTTCGGCGCCCACGCGGCGGCGCTGTCCATATCCTCGACCAAGTCCATGCACGGCCACACCCTGGGTGCGGCAGGCGCCATCGAGGCGGCGGCTGCCCTGCTGCCGCTGGTTGCCGGTATCGTTCCTCCCACCATGAACTACCTGGGTGCCGATCCCGCCTGCGACCTGGACTACACCCCCAACCGCGCCGTGTCCCGTGACGTCGAAGCAGTGCTGTCCAATTCCTTCGCCTTCGGCGGCGTCAACGCCGCGCTGGTGTTTAGCCGCATAGCCCATGGCCGTTCGCTGCCTCAATCGGCAGCCGACACGTCCTGGACGTAATTGCCGCCCGTTTGGCGGAAGCCGATGCGGCGCATGAAACTGTCGGTTTCCGCCATCCGGATTCCCGAGGTGACATGGACCTGGACCTCATCGGCGCCAGCAGCCTGCGCCCAATTACGGAAGGCATGGATCAGTTTGACAGCAGCCTGTCCGTTCAGTACCGACGGGCGGATATAAAACGCCACCACCGTCGCCGTGCGGGCTGCGGAAAACAGCGCTGGCCCAATCTGGCCGGCGACAAAGCCCACATCTTCGTTACCCCGCCGGGCAATCAACAGTACCGCCGCCCCCCCGGCCATGCCCTTGCGGATCAGGGCCGTGGTCCGGCCCTCGTCGAAGGGATGGGCACTCATGCGGGTGGCGTGAAACGCCTCGCGCCCCAATTCCAGCATGCTGCGGGCGTCGTCCTCAGCTTTGGCGAAGCGCACGGTGACTCCGGCCCGTCGTTCCGCCTCCTTAGGCATGCAACACCTGCGTTTCCTCATCGGGCAGCGCGATGGTGATCCAGTCGGCCTCGTCGGGCACGGTTAACGGCACGGCAGTCTCGCTTCCGGTATAGGCCGCCATCAGGCTCTTGAGCGAAGCGATCTGCCCCGACAGGTCGATGGGGGCTGGGTCCGGAGGCGGCAGCGCGACCACGATAGATTCGGCAGCCTTGCCGTCTTGCATGGCCAGCATGACGTCGCCGGCGATAGCAGTGCGACCGTCGATGGTGGAATAGCTGGCATGGCCGAACACGGTGTTGCCATGGTCGCGATAGCTGTTCCAGTCCGAGGCCAGACCAATGTCCCGGATGCCCATGTCGGTCAGGTTATTGAACTCGCCCTGGTCGGTGATGCCGTCGCCGTCGGCGTCGCGCCAGACGCCGAACTTGCTCCACTCGGCATCGTCGCCATCCAGGGCGCCGTCGTGGTTGCTGTCGAACGCCTTGAGTCCCTCCAAGTCGGTGCGGGCGCCGTCCAGGTACTGGGCGAAGGAGATCTCGTTGCCGTGCTCGATCACGCCGTTGCCGTCATAGTCATAGGCAAGCAGGCCATCGTCGCCGCCGACCCAGCCCAACTTGTCGAGAAAGCCGTCGTCGTTGATGTCGAATAGCACCGACTTCTCGTCGATGGCGGTCAGTTCCAGACCATCCCCGTCCAGGTCGAGCACCACCGGCTTGCCGCCACCACCTCCCCCACCACCGCCGCCGCCTGAGGACGGTTCGGCAACATCGTTGACGGTGATGTTGGCGGTGCCGGTGACGCTAACCTGTCCGTCGCTCAGCGTGTATTGGAAGCTGGCCGCACCGTAGTAGTTGGCGTCCGGGGTGTAGGTGATGGTATCGCCCGCCAACGAAACCGAGCCGTTGGTGGCGCCCGACACGCCGGTCAACGCCAGCGTGTCGCCGTCCACGTCGCTGTCATTACCCAATAGCGAGGACGTGGTGATGGGCAGGGAGGTATCCTCATCCATGGTGAAGCTATCCGCCACCACCACCGGAGCATCGTTGACTGCGGCCAGACCGATGACAGCCGTGGACACGGTCTCGCCGCCGAGGCTGTCGGAAACGGTATAATCGAAGCTGGCGACGCCGTGGTAATTGGCAGTGGGCGTGAACGCTACATTGCCCAACCCATCCAGTGCCACCGTGCCGCCGACCGCACTACCGACCGCACTAATTGACAGTGTGTCGCCGTCCACGTCGCTGTCATTGGCCAGCAGGCTGGCGCAGGACATGCTCATGGCGACGTCTTCCATTCCGGCCAGCAATTCGCCGGTCACCGCCGGCGCATCGTTGACGGCAGCCACGTCGACCCGCGCGGTCGCCACCGTCAATCCACCCTGACCATCGCTGACCGTATACTGGAAGCTGGCGGCGCCATTGAAATTGGCGGTAGGGGTGAACACCACGTTGCCGGAACCGTCCAGCGCCACCGTTCCGTCGGTCGCGTTGCCGACGGCGGCGATGGATAAGGCGTCTCCCTCGATGTCGCTGTCGTTGGCAAGCAGCAACACAGGGGCAATGGTGAGGGTGGTATCTTCGACACCCGCCACCGTTTCACCGCCGACCAGCGGCGCGTCGTTGACGGCAGCCACATCGACCCGTGTGGTCGCCACCGTCACTCCACCCTGGCCGTCGCTGACCGTGTACTGAAAACTCGCGGCACCGTTGAAATTAGCGGTGGGCGTGAACACCACGTTGCCGGCGCCGTCTAACGCCACCGTGCCGCCGGTCGCGTTGCCCACGGCGATGATCGACAGGGTGTCACCCTCGATGTCGCTGTCGTTTGCCAGCAGCAAGCCGGATGCAATGCTAAGAACAGTGTCCTCGACACCCGCCACTGTCTCGCCCGCCACCAGAGGGACGTCGTTGACAGCGACCACGTTAACCTGCGCGGTCGCCACCGTCAGTCCGCCCTGGCCGTCGCTTACCGTGTATTGGAAGCTCGCTGCGCCGTTGAAATTGGCAGTGGGGGTGAACACCACATTACCTGAGCCATCCAGCGCCACCGTGCCACCCACAGCATTGCTCACCGCGCTGATGGACAGGGTGTCACCCTCAATGTCCGTGTCGTTCGCCAGCAACAAGGCGGGGGCAATGGACAGGATGGTGTCCTCGGTCCCGGCGATGGTTTCAGCCACGACCAGCGGCGCGTCGTTGACGGCGGCCACGGCCACCGAGGCCATCGCCACGGTCAAGCCACCCTGGCCGTCGCTGACCGTGTATTGAAAGCTGGCCGTGCCATTGAAATTGGTGGTCGGGGTGAACACCACATTGCCCGATCCATCCAGCGCCACTGTGCCGCCCACGGCATTGCCCACCGCGCTGATGGACAGGGTGTCGCCTTCAATGTCGCTGTCGTTCGCCAGCAGCGACGCGGGCGCGATGGACAGGACGGTGTCCTCGGTCCCCGCGATAGTTTCGGCCAGCACCAGCGGCGCGTCGTTCATGGCGGCGACATTCACCGTCGTTGTCGCCACCGCCAAGCCGCCCTGGCCGTCATCGACCGTATACTGGAAGCTGGCCGCGCCGTTGAAATTGGCCGTGGGGGTGAACACCACATTGCCCAGGCCATCCAGCGCCACCGTGCCGCCGACGGGGTTGCCCACCGCGCTGATGGACAGGGTGTCGCCTTCCACATCCACATCGTTAGCCAACAGCACGGCAGGGGCGATGGTCAGCACCATGTCTTCGCTGCTGGCAAGGGTTTCATCGCCGGTCAAAGACGCGTCGTTCACCGCAGCGACGTTCACCGTGGCCGTCGCTACGGTCAATCCGCCGTGATTGTCGTTGACCGTATATTGGAAGGTCGCGTTGCCGTTGAAATCGGCAGTGGGCGTGAACACCACATTTCCCTGGCCGTTCAGAGCCACCGTGCCGCCCACGGCGTTGCCCACCGCGCTGACGGTCAAGGTTTCGCCTTCAATATCGCTATCGTTAGCCAGCAAGACGCTGGGGGCGATGGTCAGAGCGATGTCTTCGGTGCTGTACAGGGTCTCACCGCCCACCAGTGGCGCATCGTTGACGGCGCCCACGGTGACCCAAGCGGTGGCGGTGGCGGTCTGGCCGGCCTCGTCGCTAATGGTGTACTGGAAGCTGGCCATGCCGTTGAAGTTGGCGTTGGGCGAGAAGACCACATTGCCGAAACCGTCCAGCGTCACCACGCCGCCGACGGCATTGCTCACCGACGTCAGGATCAGGCCCCGGTCTTCCGGATCGTTGTCATTGGCAAGCAGTGCCGACAGGGACAACGTCAGCGGCGTATCTTCATCGGTGGACAACGAATCGTCGCGCGCTTCCGGCGGGCGATTGGGCGGCAGAGGCTCTTCCGTCGAAATAATCCGAATAGGGTCGACTGGTTCCACCGTGGTCACGGCCTCGGCGAGCACGATTTCCACCGGCAACACCTGTTCTGCCGCCACGGCCGGGGTTGGCGCAGCCTCCACCATGGATTGGGTGACGGTGACGGTGGACGTGGCCTGAAGCGGCGGCGCCTCCGGTTCGGCGGCAATGATGTCGGCGGCGGTCACCCGCTTCTCCTGCACGGCGGCCACCGGCGCCGTTGGCAGAGCCAGGTCGGCCAACACGAGCGGGGACAATACGGTCGCCGACGCCGTTTCAGTGACGATGCCAAGGGCCGTCTGGGTGTCCTGCTGCACAGGTTGCCGCACCACCTCCGTGGCGTCGGCGAGATCGGGACGCATCACCGCCGCGCCCGCGGCAAGAGCCGCCAAGGCCGCCGCCATCTCGCTGGCCAGGGCGCCGGTTCCGCCAGCGTTCAGCGCCTCGCGCCAGAAGGCGGCATCATTACGCAGAGTATCGTCGTAGACTAGGCGCGGCCCGTTGGTGGTCTGCGCCACCTTCATGCCCAGCGACCAACTGGTGCCATCGGCGAATTTGATGGACTCCACCGCCGTGGCACCGCCCTTGACCACCACGCGGTCGGACAGGGCCGAAGCCGGCTTGCCCTGGTCGGACGCGCGTGAGCGCACGCCCACTACCAGATCGTCGCCCACCGCCTCGACGACAATGTTGGCGGCGGTGATGCCAGCGCCGAATTCCAGAACGTCCAGGCCGCCGCCCTCGGTGATGGTGTCGGCGCCGTCGCCCTTCTGGAACACATAGGTGTCATCGCCGGCACCGCCTTGCAGCCGGTCGGCACCGCCGCCGCCGGCCAGAATGTTGTCGCCGCCCCGGGTGACCAGCAGATCGTTGCCGGCACTGCCCAGCAGGGTGTCGCCGCCGGCCGAGACCATGACCACCGCGTCGCGCCCGCCGACCAGAGTATTGCCGCCGCCGGTGGCGACGGCGATGTCGCCGCCCACCTCCAGCCGGGTGCCGCCCTCGACGAACTGCATGACGCGGCCGTCGTCCAGCTTCAGCGTGGTGCTGTCCTCGCCGACGTAGAGGACGTTGCCGTCCGGCTCGCCCCCGCTGGCAAACTCCACCTGAGCCGCCTTACCGGTGGCGCCGTCAGTGAAGGTAAACCCGCCCTCGGCGCGGATGGTGTTGCCGTTGTCGTAGCGGCTGGCTTCGGTCGATCCCAGGCCGATGGAGGCCAGACCCAGCTGG
>JACMKT010000080.1 GCA_014380005.1 Rhodospirillales bacterium | reverse complement strand
GCGATGGCGAGCTCGACCTTCTTGACGAAGGTGCGGATGCGGCTCACGCGGGCGCGGTTCACTTCGGTGCGCCGCTCGGTCTGGCGGATGCGCTTCTTAGCCGACTTATGATGAGCCATGGTAAAACCTGTTCCGAAAAGGGTCGTAAATCGAAGGCGCGTTTATATGTGCGGCAGCGGAAGTCGTCAAGCCTTGAATCGATTCAGGGTTTTAGGCGCCGGTCAATGGGGTGATGCAGCATGCTGGATGAAGGTGGATTGCCGTTGGATTTGCCCGAATGCGCGCGGGCGGAATTGGCCTTGGCCGGGGCGGCGTGGGAAGACGAAGCGCGGGCCGACGCCCATGTGCGCGCGGCGGTAGCAGCCGCACCCGACGCCCTGGCCGCCCAAATGGGGGCCTATAAATTCTATCTCTACCGCCACCGGCTGGAAGACGCGCTGCCCCATGCGGCAGTCATTCTGAACATGGCGGCGCGGCGGCTGCAATTGCCCCATGACTGGCGCGACGTGGCGCCCCATCACGCCGCCTTCGACCAGATCGAGCCGTGGCCACGCCTGTTCCTGCAAGCATTAATCGGCACCGGCTATGCCCTGGCCCGGCTGGGCCGGCTGGAGGAGGGCCGCGAAGCCCTGGCGAAAGCCGCCAGCCTGGACCCGCTGGACCGCTTCGGCGCCGGGCGTCTGATCAAGGTGATCGAGCGCGGCGGGGTGGATGAAGAAGATTAGGTTTTTCACCACCAAGACACCAAGGCACCAAGGTGCCCGATGGGTCGCGGGCTGAGTGCCCTCCGGTAAGCTCTCTTGGTGCCTTGGTGTCTTGGTGGTGAAAACTTCTTGATTACCGCCCCTCGGCCTTCTGGTGCAGGGTGGCGATATAGGCGGTGACGTCCTCGATCTCGCGGGTGGTCAGATTGAAGCCGCGCATGGGACGGGCATGGGGCTTGGTCAGGAAGGCGCGGACCTCGTCGGGGGTGCGCTGATTGGCGATGCTGGTGAAGGACGGCGCCGCATCGGTGCCGGCGCCCGACGGTGCCACCACGTGACAGGCAGCGCACCAGCGGGCGGCCAATTCGGCGCCGGCATCGGCTGAGGGCGCCACCGCGCCAGCCGGCGAAGCGGTCAGCCATAGCACCACACCCAGCACCCCGAGACCGCCCAAAACGGCCAGCAGCGCGCGCATCGGCCCACTCCATTGCTTGTATTCAATAATAATCGCGGGCCGGACAATGGCCGGTTTGCCGCAGCGCGGCAACCCCCCGCATCCGTATGCCTCATGCTTGTCACAGGCATGGGTGACAGGTGGGCAAGGCGCCCCGGCGGGGCCATGATGACGGAAGCGCTAGGACGGGAGAGGCAGGTTGCGTTAGCGCCGCCCGAACAGCTTTTCCACGTCGGACAGGCGCAGGCTGACATGGGTGGGGCGGCCATGGTTGCATTGGCCGGAATTGGGGGTGGTTTCCATCTGGCGCAGCAGGGCGTTCATCTCGGCCACCGACAGCCGCCGTCCGGCGCGGACCGAGCCGTGGCAGGCCATGGTGGCGCAGATGTCGCCCAATTTGTCCTTCAGGCTCAGCGCCTCGCCCCATTCGGCCAGATCGTCGGCAAGGTCGCGCACCAAGCCCTGGACATCGCATTCGCCTAAGGCCGCCGGGGTCTCGCGCACCACCACGGCGCCGGGGCCGAAGGGTTCCACCATCAGGCCCAGTTCGGCCAGGGAGTCTGCGGCATCGGCCACGCGGGCGGCGGCGGCTTCGCCCAGATCGATGACCTCGGGCAGCAGCAGGGTCTGCGTCTTGACGCTGCCCGCCGCCATGGCCGCCTTCATGCGCTCCATCACCAGCCGCTCATGGGCGGCGTGCTGGTCGATGATGACCAGGCCATCGCGGGTCTCGGCGACGATATAGGTGTCGTGCAATTGCGCCCGCGCCGCGCCCAGGGGGTAATCCAGTTCGGGCAGTTCGGCGGGCTGGGTCTCGGTCGGCGCGCTGGGCGGCAAGGCCAAATTAGGTAAAGACAGGCCGGGCAGCGCTTCGGCCAGACCGGTAGGAGCAAATCCCTGGGCCGCCTGCTGGACCTGATGGGACGAGGGGCGCTGCTGCGGCTGCCATTGGTAATTGAAGGCGGGACGCTGAGCCGCCGCCGTGCCGCCCAGCGCGCCCAACGCGGCCACGCCCAAGGTGGACGACGCCCGGTGCCCGGCCCCGGCCAAGGCATGGCGGATGCCCGAGACGATCAGGCCGCGCACCAGCCCGGCATCGCGGAACCGCACTTCGGCCTTGGCGGGATGGACGTTGACGTCCACCGCTTCCGAATCCAACTCCAGGAACAGCGCCACCACGGGATGGCGGTCATGGGACAGCACGTCCTGATAGGCGCCCTTGACCGCGCCGATGACCAGACGGTCCTTCACCGGACGGCCATTGACGAACAAATATTGGTGGGTGGAATTGCCCTTGTTGAAGGTGGGCAGGCCGGCCCAGCCGGTCAGCTTGACGCCGTCACGCTCGGCCTCCAGCCGCACGGCGTTGGCTTCGAACTCACGGCCGATGATGGCGGCCAGCCGGGTCAGCCGCGCCGCCGCCGGCTCGCCCTTTTGCGCCGCCAGTTTAAGGATGGAGCGCGAGCCATCGCTCAGGGAAAAGCCGATGCCGGGATGGGCCATGGCAAGGCGCTCGACGATCTCGGCGGCATGGGACAGCTCGGTGCGCGGCGCCTTGAGGAATTTCAGCCGGGCCGGGGTGGCGTAGAACAGGTCGCGCACTTCGACCCGCGTGCCGGGCGGATGGGCGGCGGGAATGGGTTCGCCCTTGGCGCCGCCTTCCACCGACAGGCTCCAGGCGGAATCGGCGCCGCGGGGGCGCGAGGTGATGGTCAGCCGCGCCACCGAACCGATGGAGGGCAGCGCCTCGCCGCGGAAACCGAGATGGCGGATATGGACCAGATCGTCGTCGGGCAGTTTGGAGGTGCAGTGGCGCTCCACCGCCAGACTCAGTTCACCGGGCGTCATGCCGCCGCCGTCATCGGTGACCGAGATCAGCGCCTGGCCGCCTTCCACCAGCACCACGTCGATATGGCCGGCGCCGGCGTCCAGGGCGTTTTCCACCAATTCCTTGACGGCGGAAGCAGGGCGTTCGACCACTTCGCCGGCGGCGATCTGGTTGACCAAAGTGGGGGGCAGCATGCGGATGGACATGGATGGAGTCTAGCCGCAGGCGCGGGCCGCCGCCAAGCTTCATTCCAAATTAACGTCTTTGGGTGTAGCGTTATGCACAGGATGAATGGGTGCCCGGAGGCGTCCCATGGCAAAAACCATAAACCCGACGATGGCGCATCCGCCGCCACACCATTCGGCGCCCAAACCGGCGCCGAAGAAACCTGCACCCCATCATCCCGCGCAAAAGCACGGCCATACCGGGCTGATCATCGCCTTGGTCCTGGGCGCCGTGTCCCTTGCCACCGCGTGGTTCGTCCTGCCGGCCAAGATGGCCACGGTGGACCCGGTGGACCAATTGCTCGAGCAGATGCAGGCCGCCGCCGAGGGCAATGTCGCCCCGGTGCACGCCTTCGGTGGCGCCCTGACTGTCGCCCGCGCCAATGGCCGCAGCACCGTCACCGCCGAAGCCCTGCCGTCCAAGCCCTGCGTTCAGGTCGGCTGGCGCCTGTCCAAGGAAGGCACCATCATCGTCAACGGCATGCTGTCGCAACGCCTGTCGGCAGCCAAGCTGTCGGAATTGTGCAGCAGCGAGGGCGGGGCGACGCTGACTTGGGTGCCGGCGGAGTAGCAACCGTCTTAGCTGGCGCGATTCTAGGTGAACCGGCCGTGACGGTGACTGGTTCCACGTCGTGCCGTTGTTCCCCAAGGCCGTCGATGACGTGCGCAAGGCCGAGGCACGGCTGGTCAAGATGCCGTCCGCTGGGCGGTGCTGAAGGCCGGTGGCCTGCTGACCGCCGCCGAAACTGTCGGAAAGCACAGGGAACGCATCCTGCGGCGCTGGACATCAACCCACAGCAACGCCCGCATGGAGGCCTGCAATGGCAGCTTCCTGGCCTTGACACCACGCCCCTCTCTCATTTCCACCATTTCACATAGCCGTCTTCGGTCAGATCCAAAGCGGGCTTGGCTGCGGCTGCCGGCTTCTTCCTGCGCGTTGGCTTCGGTGTTGGGGCGGGGGCGTCTTCTTCCGGCGCCGCCATGTCCAGGCCGAACAGTGCCGCCATGTCGTCGGCCTCTAGGATATTGGCCGAGGCGGGCGCCGTCTTGGTCAACGGCAGATCCTTACCCAGACCGGCCACCAGATCCTGGTGATCGACGGCCCGCAAATGAAACAGCAGATCGGGTTTCTCGTCCAGGCGGGCGCCGATGCCGTACAGCACCGCCGCCACATGCTTGCACATCGTGGCGCCGTCGGGGCAGGTACAGGCGAATTTGATTTCCGACGATTTGGGGAACAGGCCGGTGCCGGGGGCCGAGATGCGTTCCATCACGGCCTTGGACAGGCGACCCTGGAGCAATTCGACCAGCGAGTCGATGCCGCCGGTGCAATCCCTGCACAACGATTGCCACTGAGGTTTGGGCACGGGTTTAATGCTGATGGTCACGGTGTAGAGCGACGACCCGCTGACCAGCGCCTTGGCTTGCAAGGGGGCGATCTGGAGATCGACCACCGAGCCATTGCGCACATAGGTGCGCCCGCGTGGCAGGCGGTTTTCATAATCGCCGAAGCTTTCCATCGTCCCGCACCACGCCTTGCCCCAGAAGGTGGTGGCAATGGCGCGGCCGGTGATGATGACCGGCGACACCGGGTGGCCCTTCTTGCGCAGCTTGGCCATCTCGCGCTCGGCCTTCTTGCGCCGCTCGGCCACCGACACATAGGGAGCCCATCCGCCATAGCGTGACATGGTGCGTCAGTCCTTCATCGCCGCGCCGAGATTGAGGGCGACGAGACGCAGTAAAGCGTCGTCGCTCATTTCGGTCAGGTTGATCTCGCCCGATCCGCCAAGCAAGTCTTCGGACAAGGATTTCTTTTCCTCGATCATCGAATCGATCTTTTCCTCGACCGTGCCGGTGCAGACGAATTTATGCACCAGGACGTTTTTGTTCTGGCCGATGCGGAAGGCGCGGTCGGTGGCCTGATTCTCCACCGCCGGATTCCACCAGCGGTCGAAATGCACCACATGCGAGGCGGCGGTCAGGGTCAGCCCGGAGCCGCCGGCCTTTAAGGACAGCACGAAGAACGGCACGGTCTCGTCGTCCTGGAACGATTGCACCAGCGCCTTGCGCTCCTTCACCGGGGTGTCGCCGTGCAGCACCACACCGCGTCGGCCGAAGATGGAGGCCAAAAACGCCTGTAGCGGCGCCGTCACCTCACGGAACTGGGTGAAGACCAGCATCTTTTCCTGGCGGGCGGCCACCACCTCGGCGATATCGCGCAGGCGCGCCCATTTGCCGCTGTCGTCCTCGGCCCAGCCGCCATCGTTCAGCCATTGAGAGGGGTGATTGCAGATCTGCTTCAGGCGCATCATCGTCGCCAGCACGATGCCCTTACGCTGGATACCATCGGTACTGTTCAGCGCTTCGGCCAGATCCTCCACCGTCTGGGCATAAAGGGCCGCCTGCTTGCGGCTGAGCAGGCAATGGGCCTTGATCTCGGTCTTGTCGGGCAGGTCGGCGATCACCGATTTGTCGGTCTTCATCCGGCGCAGAATGTAGGGCTGCACCAACGCGCGCAACGGGCCGTAGGGGTTGTGCTCGCGGGCGGCTAGGGCTTTGGCGTAGCGGGTAAATTGCTTGGCTGTGCCCAGCAATCCCGGATTGATGAAATCGAAGATCGACCACAGGTCGCCCAGATGATTCTCCACCGGCGTGCCGGTCAGGGCGATGCGCGTCCTGGCCGTCAAGGACTTGGCGGCTTTGGTCTGCTTAGTGTTGGCGTTCTTGATCGCCTGGGCTTCGTCGAGGATGACGGTGTGCCACTCGGTTTGTGCCAGCACCGAAAGGCGCAGCAGCGTGCCATAGGACGTAATCACCAGATCGCTGCCGGTGAAGCTGTCGGGGGCAAGCTGTTTGATCGCGTCTGCTGCCATGGCCGAAGGATGGACGATCAACGCCTTGAGCGTGGGAGCGAAGTGCTCAATCTCGGCGGCCCAATTGGCCAGCAGCGAGGCCGGCGCCACCAGCAGGCTCGGCTGCTGGCGCCGTTGCACCAGCAGCAGCGCCAACACCTGAATGGTCTTGCCCAGCCCCATGTCGTCGGCCAGACAGGCGCCCAGGCCCAGTCCCGACAACAGGCGCAGCCATTGGACGCCCGCCTTCTGGTAGGGCCGCAACGTTGCCTTCAGGTCCGGCCCGGGATCGGCGCCCGCGCCATCGGGGCTGCGCAACGCCGTCAGGGTTGCGGCCAGCCACGGGCCGGCGGTGACCTGCGACCATTCGGGCACGCCGGTTTGGGGGCCGTCCTCGGCGATGGCGGCACCGGCCAGCATACGCATGGCCTCGGCGAAGGTCATGCCGCCCCGTTCGGCCATCTCTTCGGCCTGGCGGAAGCGGTGCATTTCGCGCTCTAGACGCGTGCGGTCGATCTCCACCCATTGCCCGCGCAGCAGCACCAGCGCCTCGGTTCCGGCCAGCAAGGCGCCCACTTCCTCCGCCGACAGCGCCTCCCCCGCCAGCGTCACCTCCATGCGGAAGTCGAGCAGGCCGTCCAGACCCAGCACCGACGGCGTGCGCGAGCCGATGGTGGCGGTGACCTTGGGCCGCGGCGGACGGGAAGCGGCCCAGCCGGCCGGCATGCGGACCACCAGCCCGGCACGATCCAGTTCGGTCACGCTGTCAAGAAAGCGCGCGGCCTCGACCGGAGACCAGCGCAGGGGGTGGTAGATCTCGCCTCCTTCGACCATGGCCTTCAGCCACGGGCAGGATTCTGCGGCGCGGTTGACCGGCTGCAACAGCGACAGCAAGGTGTCGCGGTCGCCCGCATACTCGCGCAGGGCCTGGCCCAGCGGCACGTGCTGGGCCTTGGCCTGGGCCGACAGTTTGGTGGTGTAGGTGGCCATGAAGGCAAAGGGAAAATCGGCATCGCGGCGGTTCTCCGCCAGATTGAAGTGAACGCGGCCGACTAGGCTCCAGACGGGATTCAGGGATTTGAGGAAGGCTTGCAGATCGTCACCGGCCGAGTCCTCAACCGCCGCCGCGATCTCATTCCACAGGTGGCGCAGGACATCGGCGCTCAGATACTCGGCGCCCGCCATCATCGGCGCCGTCAGCACCAGGGAGGCCAACTCGGCGTCGGAGGGCGGCGGCACAAGTGGTGACGCCCGATGGCACAGCCCACTCACATAGAATTGGGCGAAATCGCGCCACCACACCAGGGTCGGCGGTAGCGACTGGCCGAGTTCGGCGGCGCCCAGATGCAGAAGGCCATGCCCGGAGCCACGGGCGAAGGCTGCTGCCAGACGTCCGTCGCCACACTCCAGCAGTAAATGCCCGTTGGGCGTCAGGCGCGGAACGGGTTCACTCATCCTTCGATCCGCGCCAGAACCTTCAGATCCGCCTGCCGCTGGTGGACGCGCCCATAGGGGGCCTGGGTGGCGACGGCGACCAGTTGTTCGGCCTGCACAGGCAGCAGCGGCAAGGCGACGGGGCCGATTCCCCGAACCTCCAGTCCCGGCGCCAAGATCTCGGCGGTGCCAAAAGTGTGGAATCCGCCAGGGCGGGAGATTCCGCTTAACAGCGTGGCAAGATCGGTGGCAAGGGAGGGCATGAAAGGCTCCTGGGCCAAAGCGAGCTTCGTCTGTGCCGCATTGACGAGACGGGGTCAAGACGTTGGATTCCAGCAGAAGGGCGCCATGCGCGATCGTGCAGGAATCCAACGTGTCCGTGTGCGCCCTGTTTACCAAGGCCCGATCCGGCGACTGGGCTGCGATCATCTTTTGGCTGAAGACCCATCGCTGGGTCACGGCGGCGCGCCAGAGAAACGAGCGGGCGGCAACGGTGGGGCCGCATAAACCGAGAAACGCTCTCCACTCTTTCCGGGCAAGTCCACTTACGTCCTGATCAGTTATACCGCACCGTCGTCAGATACAGCCCATCCGGCGGACAGGTCGGTCCGCCTGCCGCGCGGCTTTTGGCGTCCAGCGCCGTCTTCACGTCCGCCGGCTTCCAACTGCCCATGCCCACCAGTTTCAGCGTGCCCACCATGTTGCGGACCTGATGGTGCAGGAATGAACGGGCGGCGGTGGTGATGTGGATTTCGTCGCCGACCCGCGCCACGTCCAATTGGTCCAGCGTCTTCATGGGGCTTTTGGCCTGACACTCGGTGGCGCGGAAGGTGGTGAAGTCGTGATGGCCGATCAAATATTGGGCGCCCTCGTGCATGGCCTCGGCATCCAACACGACCGGCACCCACCACACCCGGTTCTGGTCCAGGGCGGGCGGGGTCTTGCGGTTGGAGATGCGGAACAGATAGGCCCGGCCGGTGGCGGAAAAGCGGGCGTGGAAGTCGTCGTCCACCAGCTCCGCCGCCAAGATGGACACGGGGAACGCCTTCAAATGGTAGTTCAGCGCGTCGCGCACCTTGTCGGCCTCGTAGAAGCGGGGGGCGTCGAAATGGGCCACTTGGCCGGTGGCGTGGACGCCCGCATCGGTGCGGCCCGCCGCGAACAGGGTGACGTCCTCGCGGTACAAATGGGCCAGGGCCTCTTCCACCACCGCCTGGACTGACGGGCCGTTATTCTGGCGTTGCCAGCCGACGAAGCCTGAACCGTCATATTCGATGGTGAGTTTATAGCGGGGGGTGAGTTTATAGCGCGGCATATCAGCCAAGCCGCGTGCCCTTGGGGATGGCGAAACCGCGCAGCAATTCGCCCGCCGCCATGGGGCCTTTGCCGGCGCGCTGCACCCGGGTCAGCTTCAGCGCGCCCTGGCCGCAGGCCACTGTCAGCGCGTCGTCCAGCGTCAAGCCGGGTTGGCCCGCGCCGCTTGCCAATTCTGCGTCCAGCACCTTCAGGCGCTCGCCGTTCAAATCGCACCACACGCCGGGCCACGGGGTCAGGCCGCGGATCTGATAGTCCAGTTCGGCTGCCGGGCGGGTCCAGTCCAGGCGGCCTTCGTCCTTGGCCAGCTTGGCGGCGTAGGTGACGCCGTCCTCGGGCTGTTTGACGTGGGGCAGGTCGGAATAGCGGGCCATCGCATCCACGATCATGCGCGCGCCCAGTTCGGATAATTGGTCGTGCAGCAGGGCGGCGTTGGTCTTGGGCGTGATGGCGATGCGTTCGGTCAGCAGCATGTCGCCGGTGTCCAGGCCCACATCCATCTGCATGATGGTCACGCCGGTTTCCGTATCGCCGGCCAGAATGGCGCGCTGGATGGGGGCGGCGCCGCGCCAGCGCGGCAGCAGCGAGGCATGGACGTTCAGGCAGCCCAGGCGCGGCGCCTCCAAAATGGCTTTGGGCAGGATCAGGCCATAGGCCGCCACCACCGCCATGTCCGCATTCAAATCACGGAAGGCCTGCTGGTCCTCGGGGGATTTCAGGCTTTTGGGGGTGCGCACCTCAATGCCCTTGCTTGCGGCGAAGGCGTGCACCGGGGTCAGCTGTTCCTTATGGCCGCGACCGGCGGGGCGGGGCGGCTGGGAATAGACTGCGGCGATCTCGTGGCCTGCGTCCATCAGTTCGGCAAGGATGGGGACCGAGAAATCCGGGGTCCCCATGAAGATGAGCTTCATCTTACCGGCACGGCCTCTTTCTTGGTCTTCAGCAGCTTGCGCAGGATCATGTTGCGCTTCAGCGAGGACAGGTGGTCGATGAACAAGACGCCGTCCAGATGGTCGATCTCGTGTTGCAGCACGGTGGCCAGCAGGCCATCGGCATCTTTTTCACGGATTTCGTTCTGCTCGTCCACATAACGCACGCGGATGGCGGTGGGGCGGATCACGGCGGCGTAATGCTCGGGCACCGACAGGCAGCCCTCTTCATAGGTGTTGTCGTCGTCCGACACCCAGATGATTTCCGGGTTGGCCATGCGCAGGGGCTGGCGGTCGGCCTCGTCCTTGCCGATGTCCATGACGATGACCCGCTGGGCGACGCCCACCTGCGGCGCGGCTAGGCCGATGCCGGGTGCGGCGTACATGGTTTCCAACATGTCGTCCATCAGCCGGCGGATGGATTCGTCCACCGCAGCCACGCGGGCGGCCTTCAGCTTCAGCTTGGGATCAGGCGCGGTCAGGATCGAGAGCAGGGCCATGGACGCTATGCCTTTCACATACAACGTCCGTGACATATGGAACCTGCGGCTAGCCGTCAAGCGGAACTGGAAAAACCTCTTCTGTATGCGAGTCCGTTACGAAATCCTGCGAACCGGCCAAGACCTTGTTATGAGACACGGATGCACCCGACCAGGTCAAAAAACGTCAACATTTTCCTTGCAACGCAGGAGCCGTCCACACATGAACACGGATGAGAATACAGCTTGAACCTCGCCTGGAAGCGCTCACCCAACACATCATTGGTGCGGCATTCGAAGTGCCCAACACTCTCGGACACGGCTTTCTTGAAACTGTTTATAAGAAGGCTCTCGTTCTGCAGCTTCGGCGCCAAGGCATGACGGCTGAAGAAGACGTTTTTCTATCTTGGAGAACAGGTCGGCACCTATATGGCAGACCTTGTCGTTGAAAATCGCGTCATCGTCGAATTGAAGGCTGTCGAGGCACTGACGAACGCGCATAAGGGACAATTACTTAATTATCTCCGAGCCAGCGGCTCAACCCTAGGCCTGCTCCTGAATTTTGGGAAGCCACGGCTTGAAGTCCAGAGGATATTGGCGTGAACAAAGTCATCCGTGTCTTGAGACCGTGGCGGTTGCCGTTCATGGCACTCACCGCGTCACTGCTCACCGCCTGCGCCCAGCCCGCCCCGCCGCGGGACAATTTCTATCGCCTGACCATGACCGCCCCGGCCCAATCCTTCCCCAAGCCCGTCCTGCCCGGCATTTTGGAAGTGAACCGCCTGGACACCGATGGCGCCCTGACCGAACGGGCGCTGGCCTATCAGGAGGCCGATGGCGCCCTGGCCCGTTACGCCTATGATCTTTGGAGCGATGCGCCCGCCACCGCCATCCAGCAGAATCTGGCCGAGTACCTGCGCGCCGCCCATGCCGCCGACGAGGTGGTGACCCCCGATCTGCGGGTGCCGCCCGATTGGGCGCTGCGCGGGCGGTTGAGCCGTTTCGAGTATCTGCCCGCCCAGTCCAAGGTGGCGGTGAAGCTTCAATTGTCGGTGGTCTCGGCCCGCGACGGCACGTTGGTCCTGCTGCGCAGCTATGGTACTGACACGCCGGTCCAGGGTGTCGGCCCCGAGGCTGCCGTGGCCGCATTCAACCGGGCCATGGCCGACGTGCTGACCCGCTTTGCCGCCGATTTATCGCAAGTCCAACCTCCAATCCAGAATCGACGCCCATGAGAGCCCGTACCAAGCGCCCCCATTCCCCCGCCCGCCCCAAGCCGAAGAACGCTCCGCCGCCGCGCAACGTGGAGGTGGAGATCGAGGAGATCGGCGCCCGTGGCGACGGCGTGGCCCGGCTGAACGGCGAACTGGTCTTCGTGCCCTTCACCGTGCCCGGCGACCGGGTGGTGGCCCGCATCGAGGGCCGCCGGGGCGAAGGCTTGGCCGCCGCCCTGATCGAAGTGCTGGTGGAAGGCCCCGACCGGGCGGAACCGCCCTGCCCCCATTACAGCCGGTGCGGCGGCTGCGCGTTGCAGCATGTGGATGACGCAATCTACGAAGAGTGGAAGCGCAACCTGCTGGTGACCCAATTGGTGCGCGCCGGCCTGGGCGCCGTGCCGGTGGGGCCGCTGGTGCGGGTGCCGCCGGGCAGCCGCCGCCGCGCCGCTTTCGCCTTCACGCGCCGCAAGGGCGAAGCCACCTTGGGCTTCAACGCGCGCGCCACCCATTCGGTCATTGATATCGAGCGCTGCCTGCTGCTGGAGGCGCCGCTCAACACCCTGCTGCCTCCGCTGCGCCGCATGCTGGTGGACATCGTCGCCGCCAACGAGGATGGCGACGTCACCGTCACCCTGACGGAAAACGGCCTGGACGTGCTGGTGGAGGCCGATGCCCGGCTGGATTTGTTCGACCGCGAACGCCTTGCCGCCTTCGCCGATGCCCAGGATTTGGCCCGGCTGACCTGGCGCCGCCCCGGTGCAGGTTTCATGGACCCCATCTCGCGCCGCCGCCCGGCCATCGTCCGCTTCGGCGGCGTGCCGGTGGAACCGGCGCCCGGCGGTTTCCTGCAACCCACCAAGGGTGGCGAATTGGCCATTGCCGAGGCGGTGCTGTCCTCCATCGGCATGGCCGAACAGGTGGCCGATCTGTATTCCGGCTGCGGCAGCTTCACCTTCCCCCTGGCGGTACAGGGCCGCGCGCTTCATGCGGTGGAAGGCGAGGAAGCCCCCATCCGCGCCCTGGAGGCCGCCGCCAATGGAGAAGGCCTGCGCGTCACCACCGAAGTGCGCGATCTGGCCCGCCGTCCGCTGCTGGCCCATGAGTTGAAGAAGTTCCAGGCGGTGGTATTCGACCCGCCCCGCGCCGGCGCAGCCGCCCAAGTAGAGTTCCTGGCCGAGGCCGGTCCCAAGACCGTCATCGCCATATCGTGCAACCCGGCCACCCTGGCCCGCGACCTCAAGACCTTGGTGGCCGGCGGCTACACCATCGAACAGGTCACGCCCATCGACCAATTCCCGTTTTCCGCCCATCTGGAGGCGGTGGCCGTGTGTAGGCGCTGAGACCGCGCGCCACGCATGGCTGCCATTCCCAACATGCCCGCCTGAGGTTTACCCCATCCCCCACACTCCCTCTCAATTAACAGTGAGAGGGAGTTGAAAATGCATTTCTCCGGTCTGGATTCCGACGCCTTGATCGCCATCGGCTTCGTGGGCGTGCTGGCCGTCATCACCATCGGGCTTTTCGTGTTCGTTGGAGCGAAGTGCTCCAAGAAGGCAGGTGAGCAGTAAGGCTATTACACGGAAGGCCCCCCTATTTACACGAGGGGCCTTCCACAATCCTCTACATCTCCCGCCAGTGGACCTGGAGCCGTGGCTATCTGCCAAGAATCGAGCCCCTGGCGCTCGCCTTTAATGCAATTAAAGAATGATAATAGAGACACAAAGGCATCAATTGGCTACAATTGCATATTGCCAACCTAACAGAAGGTGCGCCATGAAAGCTGCCGACATGCTTAAACGCCTCGACGACCTTTTCGACCAACAGCTTAACGCAGGACTTTCGCCAGATGCCAAATGCGCGTACGCCTTGCGCATTATTGCACATGCACAAATAGCGCAAGTCGCAGCGGCCGAACGCACCGCAGAAGCAGCGGAACAACAGGTTCAATGTTTTAATGCAATAGGAAAGAAGATTATTTCCGCCCAAGAGGAACAAGCCAAAGCACTGACAGCCACTGCCAAAAAAATTAATGATATTTACGGCAAGCTTCGTTGATCTTAGGACTAAATCTTGAACAAAAAGGGCGCCGCAACGGGCGCCCTTTTCATTTGCGGCAGAACCACTTAGCCCTTGGACGGAATCATCAGGGTGGCTTCGCCGTCCAGCACGATCTTTTCGCCCACGGTGCAGGTGGTCTTGAAGGTGGCGAACTTCTTTTCCGGGGTCAGGGCGGTGATTTCCACCCGGGCCATGACGGTGTCACCGATCTTCACCGGCGCCTTGAACTTCAGCATCTGCGAGACGTAGATGCATCCCGGCCCAGGCAGCTTGGTGCCGAACACGGTGGAGATGAAGGCCGCCGACAGCATGCCATGGGCGATGCGGCCCTTGAACATGGTATTTTTGGCCCATTCCTCGTTCAAATGCACCGGGTTGGTGTCGCCCGACACGCCGGCAAAGGCCGCGATATCGGCCTCGGTCACGGTCTTGCCGAAGACGGCCGACTGGCCGACGGAGAGCTCTTCGAAGTAATAGCCGTTCAGGGACTCGCCGCTCATTCCACGCTCCTTTGGTGGGTTGGCCGCATCGCGCGACGCGAAGTGTGCGGTGCAGTATAGACAGCCATCAGGCGGCCCACAACCCGACCTGGAGCAAATACACGGTGTTGCAACATGGCCTCCGCTATGGCGCAATGGCCGCCCAATTTCGGGAGGAAGCCGTGCCTATCCGTTTGCTTGCCCTTGGTCTGGTGGTTCTGGTCTCGGCCTGCGCCGCGTCGTCCGTGCCGTGGCAGAACCCCGATGTGCCCAAGGACCAGTGGAGCCGCGACTGGAGCTCGTGCCGCCGCTGGGCCGAATCCCAGGCAGGCTACCGTGAAGAAGACTCGTCCAGCCAGTTCCGCGACTATGACCGCGCCCGCGCCAAAAGCCAGATCAGCGGCTATGCCAATATGTGCATGTCCGATCGCGGCTATTTCCCCGCCGCTACGAAATGAGCCCCTCCATGCGCCATATATTGATCGCTGCCCTGCTGGCCGCCGCCCCGGCTATGGCCCTGGCCCAGGAACTGCCCCAATTCCCCAAAATCGCCCCGCCCGAGCCGCTGCCCGACGCCATCTGCGACACCGCCAAGCCCAATGACGGCCAGTGGCTGGTGGGCCGCTGGGTGGCGCCGCAATCGCGCTGGGAATTCACCCGCAGCGGCAGCGGCATCACCTGGACCCTGGACCGCAAGGGCAGCGCCAATTCCGATTTCGGCTGGCAGGACGGCACCCAGATCGACGGCATCGCCGACAAGGTCACCGGCTGCACCGTACATCTGACCGCCGGCAAGGGCGCGTTCCAGTTCGACGGCGTGCTGACCGAGGGCGGCAAGCTGTTCGGTTTCGCCACCAACCGCAAGGGCGAGAACGTGCGCTTCACCCTGCGGCGCGAGCGCTAGATACCGCTTAAGGGCAGGTCGAAAGCGGCAATCGGGGTCGCCATCTGTGCAAGATGGTAACCTCGACCCTCAGCATCCGCGGCAGCGCCCGCACCATCGCCTTCTACCGCGAGGCCTTCAACGCGGTGGAAGTCATGCGTATGGACGGCCCCAACGGCACCATCATCCAGGCCGAAATCCCTTTGAGCGAAACTGCGGTCTCCAGCCGGTTGGATTGGGCAAAGCTAAGCGCCGCGCCTTTGGAGCACCCCCTGACCATCCCGGTGGACAACGTTGACGCAAGCGTCTCGGCGGCGGTAAAGGCGGGGGCGAAGGTTCTGTGCGGCGACACCATCCAGGACCCGTTCGGCCAAGTGTGGCGCCTCACCCCACCGGAATGAACGCAGCCCCCCAGCTATCGAACACCAATTCCGTGCCGTCCATGCGATAGCCCACCCCTTCCGCCGGCATGGCGGGCAGCGCCAGCCGCACCGGATTGGCGGACGGGTTGAACACGCACAGCATGGTTCCGCCGCGCCGGAACGCCACCACCTGCGGCCCCATATCCACCAATTGGGTGTCCCCGTCCAGCAAGGCCGAATGGCGTTTACGCCAGCGCAGCAGGCGGCGCAGGGTATTGAGCGGCGAGGCGCCGTCCTGTTCCTGAACGTCCACTGCCAATTCATAATGACTGTCGGCCACCGGCAGCCACGGCTCCACGCTGGAGAACCCGGCATGGGGCGCGTCATGGCGCCATGGCATGGGGGTGCGGCAGCCGTCGCGGCCCTTGAATTCGGGCCAGAAGGCCATGCCGTAGGGGTCGCGCAGGCGGTCACGGGGTAAATCGGCCTCGGGCAGCCCCAATTCCTGACCCTGGTACAGGCACAGCCCGCCTTCCAGCGCCAGCAGCAGGGCCAGCATCATGGCGGCGCAGTCCGGGCTGCCGTCGCCCCAGCGGCTGACCGAGCGTTCCACGTCGTGGTTCTCGAACGCCCACGCCAACCGGCCCTGCGCAGTTGCCACCTGGGCAATGATTGCGGTCAAAGCGGCGGGGGTGAACGGGCGGCGCATGAGGCCCAGGGAATAGGCCAGATGCATGTGCGCCCCGCCGGTATAGGCGCCCGCGCGGGCCACCGGATCACCGGTGCTGGACAGCTCCGCCATGGTGATGGTGCCGGGGTACTCGATCATCAGGGCGCGGATGCGGGCCAGCACGTCCAACGCCTCGGGCTGCACCATGTCGTGCACATGATCCTGCATGCCGAACGGCTTGGCCGGGACCGGCCCCGGACGCGGCGGGTTGTCGCGCAAGGCCCCATCGTGCAGCATGAAATCCACCGCATCCAGGCGGAAGCCGTCCACGCCCTTGTCCAGCCAGAACCGCCCCGCCGCCAGCAAGGCCTCGGCGAGTTCGGGATTGCGCCAGTTCAGCGCCGGCTGGCTGGGCAGGAAATGGTGCAGATAATACTGGCGCCGCCGGGGCTCCCAGCTCCAGGCCGGGCCGCCGAACACCGCCAGCCAGTTATTGGGCGGCGAGCCGTCGGGCTTTGGGTCGGCCCACACATACCAATCGGCCTTGTCCCCACGGTTGCGGCTATGGGCGAACCAAGGATGGGCGTCCGAGCTATGGCTCCACACCATGTCGATGATGATCTTCAGGCCCAGGCCATGGGCCTTGTCCAACAGGCGGTCGAAATCCGCCATGGTGCCGAATAGCGGGTCCACGGCGCGGTAATCGGCCACGTCGTAACCGAAATCCGCCATGGGCGAGGCGAAGAACGGGGTGATCCACACCGCGTCCACGCCAAGGCTGGCAACGTAATCCAGCCGGGCGGAGATACCGGCCAAATCACCCATGCCGTCGCCATTACCGTCTTGGAAACTGCGCGGCGCGATCTGGTAGATGACCGCGCTACGCCACCATTCGCCACCCATGGCCCGCGCCCTTTCATAAAGCGCTCAGCATGGCTCACAGACATTAGGGCGCGGTAAACGGGAGGCCTAATCGTAAAACCCGTCCGGCGGACGCATGGCGCCGTCGCCACCAAAGCGTTGGGCGGTGGCCAGGGCTTCCTCATGGGCTTCCACCCACGCCTTCAGCGCGTCCAGGGCGCAATCCTCGGGGCGCTTGCCCAAACGCCGCGCCAGCACGGTCAGGCGGTCGTCCAATTTGCGGTCGGTCTGGATGGTCAGCATCATACGCGCCCTTCAATTCTCTTGATTTTATAGCCGATCCGGGGAAAAACCGCCCCCATGACATTGCTCTCATCAGAACTGGCGCTTCGGCGCACCTTCGCCATCATCTCGCACCCTGACGCCGGCAAGACCACGCTGACGGAAAAGCTGCTGATGTTCGGTGGCGCCATCCAAATGGCCGGCGCCGTACGCGCCCGTGGCGAGCAGCGGCGCACCCGCTCGGACTGGATGGCCATCGAGAAGGAGCGCGGCATTTCCGTGTCCGCCTCGGTGATGACCTTCGAGCATGAGGGGCTGACCTACAATCTGCTGGACACCCCCGGCCACGAAGACTTTTCCGAAGACACCTACCGCACGCTGACGGCCGTGGATTCGGCAGTCATGGTGCTGGACGCCGCCAAGGGCATCGAGACCCAGACCTTGAAGTTGTTCGAGGTCTGCCGCATGCGTGACGTGCCCATCATCACCTTCGTCAACAAGGTGGACCGCGAGGGCCGCGACACCTTGGACCTGCTGGACGAGGTCGAGAAGACCCTGGCCCTGGACGTGGCGCCGGTGACCTGGCCCATCGGCATGGGCCGCGACCTCAAGGGCGTCTACGATCTGGTCAATGACCGCGTCATCATGTTCGATCCCGGCCGTGGCGACCACATCGCCGAAGTGGCGGTGGACGCCACCCTGGACAGCCCCAAGCTGGACGAAGCGGTGGGCGCCGCCGCTGCGGCCCGGCTGCGCGAGGAAGTGGAGCTGGTCCGTGGCGGCTATCCCGAATTCGATCTGGAAAGCTTCCGCGCCGGCCACATGACCCCGGTGTTCTTCGGCTCGGCCCTGAAGACCTTCGGCGTGGCGGAATTGCTGCGCGGCATCGGCAAGCTGGCGCCGCCGCCCATGGCGCGCAAGGCCCAGACCCGGCTGGTCGAGCCCACCGAGGACAAGGTCACCGGCTTCGTGTTCAAGGTCCAGGCCAACATGGACCCCAACCACCGCGACCGCATCGCCTTCTTCCGCATCTGCTCGGGCCGCTTCAAGCGCGGCATGAAGGTCAAGCATGTGCGGTCCGGCAAGATGATGGCCCTGGTCAACCCGGTGTTCTTCCTGGCCCGCGACCGCGAATTGGCCGAGGAAGCCTTTGCCGGCGACATCATGGGCATCCCCAATCACGGCCAGTTGCGCATCGGCGACACCCTGTCGGAAAGCGAAGACCTGAACTTCCTGGGCATCCCCACCTTCGCCCCCGAAGTGCTGCGCCGCGTGCGGCTGGACGACCCCATGAAGGCCAAGCAATTGCGCAAGGCGCTGGAGGATTTGGCCGAAGAAGGCGTGTCCCAGGTGTTCAAGCCGGTGGACGGCAGCACCTGGATCGTCGGCGTCGTCGGCATGCTGCAATTCGACGTGCTGACCACCCGCATCGAATCCGAATACAACATCAAGGCCGGCTTCGAAGACGGCGGCTTCGTCACCGCCCGCTGGGTCGCCTGCATTGATCCCAAGGAAATGGACCGCTTCAAGGACTCCAACAAGTCCAACATGGCGGAAGACCGCGACGGCGGCATGGTCTATCTGGCCCGCAATACGTGGCAACTGAACCGCGCCCAGCAGGATTTCCCGCTGGTGACGTTCACCGCCACGCGCGAGCAGCATTAGGTGCTTTAACCCTCCCCCCTCGCGGGGGAGGGAGGGACCCGCCGCCGCAGGCGGTGGGAGGGAGAGGGGGCGCCTCTTCCAAATAAAACAAGATAAATGAACCACAGAGACACAGAGGCACAGAGATACCCGTCAGATGGGACCGGCATTGGGTTCCGTCTGGCACAATATCTCCGTGCCTCTGTGTCTCTGTAAAAGGCCCGCTAACCACCCCTCATCTCGTCACCCCCGCGAAAGCGGGGGTCCATGTTGTGGCGAGACTGGTTATGTGACGCTGATGCTGTGCTGGCGGATGCATGGATTCCCGCTTTCGCGGGAATGACGATAGAAACAGGTCAACCCTGCCGCGTAAGGCACAAACACCCGCCTACTTCTCGCCATCCTCTTCGGCAAAGAACCTCAACAACCGCCCGATCCACTCGAACATGGGCATGGTGCTGAGCGGCAACAGAACCCCCGCCGCCCCCCGCAGCAACAACCGGGCGGCCTTCGCCAGCTTCTCGCTGGCCTCGTCGGACAATTCCTCTTCCAGCCGGTCGGTGGTCTTCTTGCCAGTCTTGCGCATGACCCGCAGCACGAAGCCGCCCAGGTAATTCACCGTGTTGGCAATGCCCTGAGCAACGCCGTAGGCGACTTCCGGCTGCCCCGCCCCCGGCTCGCGGGCGGCTTCGCCCAAGTCGCGCAACCGTTCAGCCAATTCCGGCGCGAACGCCTCCGGCGCCTTCACCATGCCAGCCGCTAGCGGTTCTGCGGCTTGCGCGACCAAGGCCGCATCGTCCGCGCTGATTTCCGCCTTACGGGCGCGTTCGCAGAAGTCCTTCCACTGGCTAAGCTGCCCCTCGAAGTGCCGATGCACCGCCAGCAGCTCTTCCAACGCCGCCCGCTTTTCGCCCACCAACAAATCCATACCATCTTCGAACAGATGCTTCGCCTGAGCCTCCAGCCGCACGGCGGCGAAGCCCAGGCCGACTTCATCGACTGCTTCCGCGCAGTCGCCCAGGCAAGTCAGGTAGTTCCGGATGAGATCAGTGACACGGGAGCGATTGTGACCATCAAACTCTGCTAACGCACCACCAACGGAGTCCCGCACCTGGGAATGCGCGGAAGCCATGCCGGAGAGCCGGGCGGTTTCGCTTTCCGGAGCGGAAGCGGGACCGAAGTGTCCATGGTCAACGGCGAGCGATAGAGGTGATTGCGCCTGGACTGGCGTTGCTGTGAGGAGTTCGGACTGTTCAAGTGAGACGTCTTGATCAATTCCAACCCACCCTCCAACTGTTGAACGCAGCAGTGTAGGGCGAGCTGATTTAACATAATAAATATTTTTACCAATGCTTGAATCAGTTATATTTATCTGGTCTGCAAAAACATTGTCAATGCTGAAATTTCCAGCAATCGCAGACCCGAGAATATTAACATTTAAGGCTGCCGTATCCATCACATCAAAATCACCTGATATCTCGCCACCATTACATCCCAAAAATTCTACCCGCGACCGCGTCAGTTGAATGGAATTTCCACGAAAGTCATCAATGTAAAAACCAGATAATTCACTGCTATCAACAGATACCGCACCCGCAGACAAGCCACCCAAAGAAATTAAAGCACCACTACAATCGAGGAATCTAAGTTTTTCTATATTATGATTCCTTACATAAATCTCAGAAAATGAACATTTAGCAAGTTTTATCTCTGCATTTTCGCCACCCCCCACCATCACATTCCCCGATATCCGCGCATCACTAATTTTAACAGGGAGGTGATTGTTAGCAGCCCAGGCAATTGCCGTAGAAACAGCTCCCCCACTGACCTCCGCGCCACGGAAATTGCAAACTTTCCGCCGCTCCGCGTATCTCACGATACGGTTAATCACTTCCTCGTCCGGCAGCTTCACAGCCTTGATCTCCAGTTGCAAACCACCCCGGTTCGCATACAATAAGTTCAGCCGAACGGGATGCTACGAACACCCCGCCCGGCCTAACCACTCACCGAATAGGACTCGGGTCATGGCTAACAAAGATCATAGCCGCCAAGACGGCGGCGTTTCCACCATTGCGTTTGACGAGACGGCGTTAGAGGAAGCGATCAACGCGGTGCGCGTTATCGGCCTGACGCTCATGACCATGGGCATGAACGCCCATCCCGGCGATCAGGTGCCCATCGAATCCGTTCTGTGGATCGGCGGCCACTTGGCCCAAGCCGGCGATTCCCTGCACGGCCAATTCCACGCTTACCGCGCCACGCAGGCCTGAGGTTGCGGGAGCCGGGAGGCACCGTGTCCCGGTTCCCTCACCGCGTCAGAAGAAGTTTTGGTGACACGGATGGACACGGATAAACACGGATGTTTTTAATCCGTGTCCCGCGCAGCGGGGATCCGTGTCCATCCGTGTCTAAATGACTCCGAAACATCCGCGATAAGCAGAAGATTTTTTACACGAATGAACACGAATAAGAACGAATACTAGGCGCACTACCTGTATCGCTTGCTCTGCCCCATTCGTGTTTATTCGTGTTCATTCGTGTAAAAATCCCTCCCTCTGACCCGCCCCACGTGGCACCGCAAAAAACGCATTTTGAAACAACGCGTTAGGCGTCAGCACGTGGATGCCCGGATCAAGTCCGGGCATGACGGCGGGGGAATGGACAGGGACGCGCAGCCCTCGCCCGGGGTGACGCGGTAGGAAGCGCCACAGCCACCGGCCTTCACCAGTATCCCCCTCCCCCATAACCAGGGGAATCGGGTGAAGGGATTATGCGGCGATGAGGCTTGCGAGGAAATCGTCATCCCAGGCGGCGACCTTTCGGCGGAGACGCAGGGAATCCTTGCCGGGGGCTCGTCGCAACAGATTATGGGCCATGTGCTTGATGC
>JACMKT010000079.1 GCA_014380005.1 Rhodospirillales bacterium | reverse complement strand
GCCCGTATCACGGTTACGACGGCTTCGCCATCTTCGCCCGCGATATGGACATGGCCGTGAACAGCCCGATCTGGAGCAAGTTCAAGGCTCCCTGGAAGGCCGCTTAACGCTCGTCTTTTAAAAAATTCCTCCCCGCGCGTCGCCCATAAATCGGGGGTGCGGGGAGGACGAAGGAGAACTGCCATGCCGCAGAGCGCTGATCAGATCAAAGACCACATTTCTTTGTTCAAAGAGCCGGAATACCTTGAGCTTCTGGCGAACAAGAAAGCCCAGTTCGAATGCCGCCCGACCGACGCCAAGGTCGCCGAGCAGGCCGAATTCACCAAGAGCTGGGAATACCGCGAAAAGAACTTCGCCCGCGAAATCGCGGTGATCAACCCGGCCAAGGCCTGCCAGCCGCTGGGCGCGGTGTTCGCCGCCGCCGGCTTCGAAGGCACCCTGCCCTACGTGCATGGTTCGCAAGGCTGCGTCGCTTACTTCCGCTCGCATCTGGCCCGTCACTTCAAGGAAGCCGTGCCGATCGTGGCCGATTCCATGACTGAAGACGCCGCCGTGTTCGGTGGTCTGACCAACATCGTCGAAGGCTTGGCCAACGCTTACGCCCTTTACAAGCCCAAGATGATCGCCGTTTCGACCACCTGTATGGCCGAAGTCATCGGCGACGATCTGTCCGCCTTCATCGGCACCGCCAAGGAAAAGGAATCGGTTCCCGCCGACTTCCCCGTTCCCTTCGCTCACACCCCGTCGTTCGTCGGCAGCCACATCACCGGCTACGACAACCAGATGAAGGGCATCCTTCAGTACTTCTGGGAGCGTGAGAGCACCAAGGAACGCACCGCCGACGTCAAGATCAACGTCATCCCCGGCTTCGACGGCTATGCGGTTGCCAACAACCGTGAGATCAAGCGTTACCTGGACACCATGGGCGTCGACTACACCTTCATCGGTGACGTGTCCGATGTCTACGACACCCCCTCCGACGGCGAATACCGGATGTATGACGGCGGCACCCCGCTGGAAGCCACCCGCACCGCCATCAACGCCAAGGCCACCATTGCCCTGCAGGAATACTGCTCGGTCAAGACCTTGGAATACGTGGAGACCAAGGGCCAGCAGACCGCGTCGTTCAACTACCCCATGGGTATCGGCGCCACCGACGCTTTCCTGATGAAGGTCGCCGAGCTGACCGGCAAGGAAATCCCGGCTTCGCTGGAAAAAGAGCGTGGCCGTCTGGTCGACGCCATCACCGACAGCCAGGCTTGGCTGCACGGCAAGAAGTTCGCCATCTTCGGCGATCCCGACTTCACCCTGGCCATGACCGCCTTCCTGCTGGAAATGGGCTGCGAGCCGACCCACGTGCTGTCCACCAACGGCACCAAGGAATGGGAAGAGAAGGCCAAGGCCCTGCTGGCCTCGTCGCCCTTCGGCGCCTCGGGTCAAGTATGGAAGGGCAAGGACCTCTGGCACCTGCGCTCCCTGCTGTTCACCGAGCCGGCCGACTTCCTGATCGGTTCGTCTTACGGCAAGTACCTGGAGAAGGACGTCGGCATCCCGTTGATCCGCCTGACCTTCCCCATCTTCGACCGTCACCACCATCATCGCTTCCCGACCTTCGGCTACCAGGGCGCCCTGCGCGTCCTCGTCGAGATCCTCGACCGGATCTTCGAAAAGGCCGACGAGAGCGACATCTCCTTCGATCTCACCCGCTAACCGTCGGAAGCTAGCGTGTGGAATTACCCCCGGGGTGGCAACACCCCGGGGGTTTTTCTTTGTGGGGTACGCTTAAGGCGGCGACAAGGAGCGGCAGCCATTCAAGGTCAATCGGGGAGTTCAGTACAGTATCCTCGGAATTCAGGATGCCGCTGGAGGGGTGCGCACGCACCATAGGATTTGACTTCCACCTCGTTTTCGTGCTCCTTGGTTTCGATGGCTCGTCACGGTCACCCAGGTGGGTGCGCCGGTCATGTGGCGGCTGTCGGCAACAAGGAGAACACACCATGACTTCCTCAGCGAAGGCTAAGGATTACCCGTTCCATTACGTCACCTGCCGCCATATCAGCGCGCCCGAAGACGAGGAACAGGGTCGCAAGATCTACACTGGACACGCCCCGACTTCATCGGTTCTCGACCTTGAGGACAACGAGAACGTGCGCGAGTATCTGGTCGATGCCAAGGGTAAGCAAAAACGCTCGCCCACGCTAGTCCACCAGGCCATCCGCAAAACTCTGCGGGACACGCCCGACCAGTTCAGCGTTCTCAACAGTGGGATGGTGATCGTCGCCCGTGGCGCCGTCGTGGATGACAAGGCCAAGGTCATTCACCTTACTCGCCCGAGCATCATCAACGGTTCGCAGACGCAGGGCGAATTGAAGCGTTATTTCGAGGGCTTCAATGGTGAGCCGGAGATGGTCCCGAACATCAAATTCGAGATCATCGTGACCGACGACGACGATCTCATTGCTGAAATCTCGATCGCCCGCAACTTCCAGAATGATGTCCGCGCGATCTCCATCGCCGGGCGCCGTGGCCAGTTGGACGATTTGGAGGCAGCGATTCAGAAAAGGCTTCCGGACGCCAAATTGCGCAAATCTGAGACCGATCTGACAGTCGATGGGGAGTACCTCGACACTGAAAAGCTGATCCAGGTGATCTTCGCACTTCTTCCTGAGTCGATGATGAAGAAGCTCGATCAGGCCGATCCGTCGAACAAGGTTTTCACGTACAGCCAAAAGACCCGCTGCTTGAAGCTGTTCCAGCGGTTGGTCGAAAATGGCCCTCACGAGGTCTATCAATGCTGCCTCGACCTCGCACCAGTCGCTTGGTCCATGTATGAAGCCTGGAAGGCGCATCAAGGGTTCCGGGGCACCCGCATCCGGTCCATCGAACGCGAGGACGGCGCCATCGTGGAGGTCCCCGATGGGGTGATCTTCCCAATCCTTGCTGCGCACTCCGCCTTCGTTAGCCGGGGCAAGGACAAAGACAAGGCCTGGATGGTGAACAAGCCGAAGGTCCTGGCCGATGCAGAGTTGATCACCGCCGCCAAGCAGGCCTACATGGACATAGCGGGCCACAATCCGCAGTCGATGGGCAAGAGCAAGGCCTGCTACTCTACTCTGCTGACCATCACGAACATCTACGCCAAATTGTCGATGTAAACCCACGGGCGCGGACGACTGTCCGCGCCCCATCATCCCGATGCATTAAACAAGAATTCCGGAACACAATACGGAATTGCCCCCATGGGCATGCGCTCAAACGTAGATCAATGGGCATCGGCGGTCGTCGCCTCTCGTCTCGGCAACTGACGCGAAGTCGGTCACTAGCTAATCCCGCTGGGCCTAACACACCGCCGCCCGGCCAGCATTTGCAGTGTCGCATGTCCGACATTGACCGACACACCCGCCCCTGCCTAGACCACAACACCAGCGTTTCAGCCACTTCTGAAATGGCCCGCCCCTTGCATCACTCCAGATGTGATTCCCCACGGGAGGCGCCGGCATGCTCAAGCATAAGATCCAGGATTTGATGAACGAGCCGGGCTGCGCCACCAATCAGGCGAAGTCCGACGGTGATCGTAAGAAGGGCTGTTCGAAATCCCTCACCCCCGGCGCTGCCGCTGGCGGTTGCTGTTTCGATGGCGCCAAGATCGCGTTGCAGCCCATCACCGACGTGGTCCATCTGGTCCACGGCCCCATTGCCTGCGAAGGCAATTCCTGGGACACCCGCAATTCGCACAGCACCGGTTCAGACCTGTATCGCCTGGGCTTCACCACCGACATGCAGAACCTCGACATCGTCAACGGTGGCGAGAAGAAGCTGTACAAGGCCATCAAGCAGGCCATCGCCAAGCACAACCCGCCCGCCGTGTTCGTCTATCAGACCTGTGTCGGCGCCCTGATCGGCGACGATGTGGATGCGGTGTGCCAAGCGGCGACCGAGCGTCTGGGCGTTCCGGTGGTGCCCATCAATGCACCGGGCTTCGTCGGCTCCAAGAATTTGGGCAACCGGCTGGGCGGCGAGGCCTTGTTCGAGCATGTCATCGGCACCGTGGAACCCGACGACGTCGGCCCCACCGACATCAACATCCTGGGCGAATACAACGTGGCCGGCGAGTTGGACCAGTTCCGCCCGCTGCTGTCGCGGTTGGGCATCCGCCTGCGCTGCTCCATCACCGGCGATGCCCGCTACCGTGACGTGGCCTCGTGCCACACCGCCAAGGCCAACATGGTGCTGTGCAGCCAAGCGCTGATCACCCTGGCCCGCAAGATGCAGGAAAAGTGGGGCATTCCTTATTATGAGGGGTCGTTCTACGGCATCTCCGACACCTCGGAAGCCCTGCGCAACATCGCCCGCATGCTGGTCGCCCAAGGCGCCGATGCCACCCTGCTGGACCGCACCGAGGCACTGATCGCCGAGGAAGAGGCCAAGGCCTGGGCTCGGCTGGAGCCGTTCAAGGCGCGCCTGACGGGCCGCAAAGTTCTGCTGTACACCGGCGGCGTCAAAAGCTGGTCGGTGATCCAGGCCTTGCAGGAAGTGGGCATGGAAGTGGTCGGCTCGTCGGTTCGCAAAGCGACAGAAGCCGACAAGGCCCGCGCCCTGGAACGCCTGGGCGGCGACGAGGACAAACTGGCCGATGCCATCACGCCGAAGGACATGTACGCCATGTTCAAGGACGGCAAGGCCGACATGATGCTGTCGGGCGGACGCTCGCAATTCGTGGCGCTCAAGGCCCGCACGCCCTGGCTGGACATCAACCAGGAACGCCATGTGGGCTTTGCCGCCTATGACGGCATGGTCGCCATGATCGAGCAGATCGATTTGATGATTAACAACCCGATCTGGGAGCAGGTCCGTAAGCCCGCTCCGTGGGAGGTGTGAGACCATGGCACTTGTAATCAGCCACAACAAAGCCCTGTCCACCTCGCCACTGAAGATCAGCGCGCCGCTGGGCGCCGCCATGGCCTTCATGGGCATGGAGGGCAGCCTGCCGCTGTTCCATGGCAGCCAGGGCTGCACCGCCTTCGCCCTGGTCATGCTGGTCCGCCATTTCCGCGAGGCCATCCCGCTGCAAACCACCGCCATGAACGAGATTTCCACCATCCTGGGCGGGTCCGAGCAGGTGGAAGCGGCGCTGCTGAACATGACCAAGCGGGCCAAGCCCAAGATCATCGG
>JACMKT010000010.1 GCA_014380005.1 Rhodospirillales bacterium | reverse complement strand
TCTTGGCCTGCATCTGCTGGGCCTGCTTCATCAGGTTGCCAAGGTTCTTCATAATTCCTCTTCTCCTGGGAACGGATCCGCATCGAAGGCCAATTCGACCTCCTCGGGCTCCTCGGGGGCCATGTCGCGCACCACTTCCACGGCGGCACCGGGGAACGCCGCCATGATGGCCTGGACCAACGGATGGTTGGCGGCGTCCTCGCGCCGCTTGCGCTCGGCGGTGATGTCCTGCTCGGCCAAGGTGGGCTCGGCCGGATCATGGGTGTTGACGGTAACGGTCCAGCGCCGCCCGGTCCATTCGGCCAACAGGCGGCTCAGCTTCTGCGCCAGATCGGTGGGCGCGGACGCGTGGGGGCGATACTCAATTCTTCCGGGTTCGAAACGAACCAGACTGACCTGATTGCGCAGGGCCACGGCCAGAACGCCTTCGCGCTTTTCCGTCACCAGCGCCGCCACTTCGGCGAAGCTGGCCGGCATGGGCGGCAAGGCCACCGGTTCGGGCGCAGGCGCCATTTTCAGCGCGGTTGCGCCACCCGGACCGGCCGGGCCGACACTGGCACCGGCCATGGCATGGGTCATGCCTCCGCCGCCTGCCGGGGCGCCACCGCCACCAGGATTGCTTCCAGGGGCGCTAGGACCACGCGGCGCCGGCGGGTTGGCGCGGAATTGCTCGGCCAGTTCGGCGGGGCTGGGCAGATCGGCGGCATAGGCCAAACGGACCACCGCCATCTCTGCCGCCTGCAATGGATTGGGAGCGGAACGGGTTTCGGCCAACCCCTTCAGCAGCATTTGCCACGCCCGGGTCAGCTGGGCCATGGACAGTTCTTGGGACATGCTGGCGCCACGCACCCGCTCGGTCTCGGACGCGGTGCCGATATCGGCATCGTCGGGCGAGATCTTCAAACGGGTCAGCCAGTGGGCCAGTTCAAGCATGTCCTGAAGCACCACGGCGGGGTCGGCGCCCAGGGCGTATTGCTCGCCCATCATGTCCAGCGCGTCGGCCATCTGGCCCTTCATCACATGCTCGAACAGGTCGAACACGCGGGCGCGGTCGGCAAGGCCCAGCATGTCGCGAACCTGGGCTTCGGACACCACACCGGCGCCGTGGGAAATGGCCTGATCCAGCAACGAAAGGCCATCACGCACCGAGCCATCGGCGGCGCGCGCGATCAGCTTGAGCGCGCCATCCTCGATGTTGGCGTCTTCCTTGGCGGCGATACCGGCGAAATGTTTCGTAAGCACATCTATTTCGACGCGGCGCAGATCGAAGCGCTGGCAGCGCGACAACACGGTCACCGGGATCTTGCGGATCTCGGTGGTGGCGAAGACGAATTTGACGTGCTCGGGCGGTTCCTCCAGCGTCTTCAGCAGGGCGTTGAACGCCGCCGTGGACAGCATGTGGACTTCGTCGATGATGTAGATCTTGAACCGCGCCGAGGTGGGCCGGTAACGCACGCCCTCGATGATCTCGCGGATGTCGTTGATGCCGGTGCGCGACGCCGCGTCCATCTCCAGGATGTCCACATGGCGGTCTTCGGCGATGGCCCGGCAATTGTCGCACACCCCGCAGGGCTCAATGGTCGGGCCGCCCTTGCCGTCGGGGCCGATGCAGTTCAGCGCGCGGGCGATGATGCGCGCGGTGGTGGTCTTGCCCACACCGCGCACGCCGGTCAGCACGAAGGCATGGGCCAGCCGCCCCGATTGGATGGCGTTGGACAGGGTGCGGACCATGGCCTCTTGCCCGATCAGCGCCGAAAAATCGGTCGGCCGGTATTTACGGGCGAGGACGCGGTAAGGCGCGGGCTTGGGCGTGTCGGTCATGGCGTGAAGATATATCGGTGCGCTGTCCGTGGAAAGCACGCTTCGTTACGCACTGCGAGGACTCGGGCACCTGGAGCGAGCGAAGCGAGGGACGCGCGCGTAAGCCAAGCGGGCGGATGCCCGCGCCCGGCGCCTGAGGGCGCATCTATAAACTAATAAGGGTCTTCACGGATTAGCGGGGCCATCGCGCGGGGCTGTCACCGCAAGATTTACCACCAAGGGCACGAAGGGCACGAAGCTATCTGCCGGGTGGCAGGGCCGGTGCGCTCTGGCATGTCGTCTTGGTGTTCTTGGTGCC
>JACMKT010000078.1 GCA_014380005.1 Rhodospirillales bacterium | reverse complement strand
GCGAGCCTCTGCGATCGCCCGGATAACCGCCGGACGTTCGATGCTCTTGAGAGTCCTCAACTCCTCTTCCAACCGAGCCAAGCCCGGCGGAGTCATCGGGATCTTTTCCATGCCTAGGAAGCCCCAGTCGTTACAGGCGGTTAAGGCCGCGTGGACCCCACGCGGCCTTTCCCCTTTAGAAAGAACTCTTAAAATACGATTGCAGCGGCGCAACATCAAGCGTGCCGGCACGCATGGCCTCGATCGCCTCTACTGCGGCCCGCGCACCCGCCACCGTGGTGTAGTGGGGGATGTTGTATTGCAACGCTGAGCGGCGGATCGAGAACGAATCCTTGACCGCCTGCGAGCCCTCGGTGGTGTTCACAACCAGCTGGATTTGGCCGTTGGTCATGGCATCCACGCAATGGGGCCGGCCTTCCAGCACCTTGTTCAGCACGGTCACGTCGGTCACCCCGGCCTCACGCAAAGTGCGGGCGGTGCCTTCGGTGGCGGTGACCTTGAAGCCCATGCCCTGAAGGGCGCGGGCCACCGGGACCATGTGCGGCTTGTCACCCTCGCGCACCGAGATGAACACGGTGCCGGTAATGGGCAGCACACAACCGGCGCCGGCCTGGCTTTTGGCGAAGGCGCGGGCGAAGTCGGTGTCGAGGCCCATGACCTCGCCGGTGGACTTCATTTCCGGCCCGAGGATGATGTCCACGCCGGGGAAGCGGGCGAACGGGAACACGGCTTCCTTCACCGCCACATGGTTCAGCACCGGCTTGACGATGTTGAAGCTGGCCAGGGTCTCGCCGGCCATGATGCGGGCGGCGATCTTGGCGATGGGGATGCCGGTGGCCTTGGCGACGAAGGGCACCGTGCGCGAGGCGCGCGGGTTCACTTCCAGGATGTAGATGTCGCCGGCCTGGATGGCGTATTGCACATTCATCAGGCCGACCACGTTCAGCGCCTTGGCCAGCTTGGTGGTCTGAACCTCCAGCTCGGCGATGGTGGCGGCATCCAGGGAGTACGGCGGCAGCGAGCAGGCCGAATCGCCGGAGTGAATCCCGGCTTCCTCGATGTGCTGCATGATGCCGGCCACATAGACGTCCGTGCCGTCGGCCAGGGCGTCCACGTCCACCTCGATGGCGTCCTTCAGGTAGAAGTCGATCAGCACCGGGTCCTTGCCCGACACCACCACGGCTTCCTTCATGTAGCGCTCCAGCGCCTCATGATCATAGACGATCTGCATGGCGCGGCCGCCCAGCACGAAGCTGGGGCGGATGACCACCGGGTAACCGATGCGGTCGGCCACCGCCTTGGCTTCGTCCAGGGAACGGGCGATGCCGTTGGGCGGCTGCTTGAGGCCGAGATCCTTGAGCAATTGCTGGAACAGCTCGCGGTCTTCGGCCAGATCGATCATGGCCGGGCTGGTGCCCAGGATGGGGATGCCGGCGTCTTCCAGGGCGTGGGCCAGCTTCAGCGGGGTCTGGCCGCCGAACTGAATGATACAGCCCAGCACCTTGCCGTTGCTCTGTTCCTTGCGTACCAGCTCGATCACGGTTTCCGCCGTCAACGGCTCGAAATACAGGCGGTCGGAGGTGTCGTAATCCGTGGACACGGTTTCGGGGTTGCAGTTGACCATGATGGTCTCTTTGCCCGCCTCGTCCAGCGAATAGGCCGCGTGCACACAGCAATAATCGAACTCGATGCCCTGGCCGATGCGGTTCGGGCCACCGCCCAGGATGATCACCTTGGTGCGGTCGGTGGGGTTGGATTCGCATTCCGCCGGGTTGATGCCGTCGCCCTCGTAGCACGAATACATGTAGGCGGTGGAGGACGGGAATTCGGCGGCGCAGGTGTCGATGCGCTTGAACACCGGCTTGACGTTCAGCACTTCGCGGCGGAACGCGGTCTCGGTCACGGTCTTGCCCGACAGCTCGGACAGGCGCTGATCCGAGAAGCCCATCTTCTTCAGCCGCAGCATGCCCGGCGCGTCGATGGGCAGGCCCTTGGCGCGAACCTCTTCCTCGGCGTCGATGATGCCCTTGATCTGCTCCAGGAACCATTTGTCGAAGAAGCAGGCGTTGTGGATTTCGTCCACGGTCAGCCCCAGGCGGAAGGCCTGGGCGACCACCAGCAGACGGTCATAGCTGGGAATGGCCAGCGCCTTCTTGACCGCGTCCTTGCGGTCGGCAGCAGAGGCACCGGGGATTTCCACTTCGTTCAGACCGGTCAGGCCGGTCTCCATGGAGCGCAGGCCCTTTTGCAGGGATTCCTGGAAGGTGCGGCCGATGGACATGGCCTCGCCCACCGACTTCATGGAGGTGGTCAGGTTGGAATCGGCGCCCGGGAACTTTTCGAAGGTGAAGCGCGGAATCTTGGTGACCACGTAATCGATGGTCGGCTCGAACGACGCCGGGGTCGAGCCGGTGATGTCGTTGGTCAGCTCGTCCAGGGTGTAGCCCACCGCCAGCTTGGCGGCCACCTTGGCGATGGGGAAGCCGGTGGCCTTGGACGCCAGGGCCGAGGACCGCGACACGCGCGGGTTCATCTCGATGACGGTCATACGGCCGGTCTTGGGATTGACCGCAAACTGCACATTGGAACCGCCGGTATCCACCCCGATCTCACGCAGCACCGCCAGCGAGGCGTTGCGCATGATCTGGTATTCTTTATCGGTCAGCGTCAGCGCCGGCGCCACCGTCATGGAATCGCCCGTGTGCACGCCCATGGGGTCGATG
>JACMKT010000077.1 GCA_014380005.1 Rhodospirillales bacterium | reverse complement strand
CCCGGCCTGCTTGATCAGCGCGTAGATGGCTGGAATGACGATGAGGGTCAGGACGGTGGAGGACACCATGCCGCCGACCATGGGCATGGCAATGCGGCGCATAACTTCCGAGCCGGTGCCGGTGCTCCACATGATGGGCAGCAGGCCGGCCATGATGGCGACCACCGTCATCATTTTGGGCCGCACGCGCTCGACGGCGCCTTCCATGATGGCTTCATACAGATCGGCGCGGGTTAAGGCGCGGCCTTCGGCGCAGCACTTGGCCTTCATGTCCTTCAGGGCGTGGTCCAGATAGATCAGCATGACCACGCCGGTCTCGGCGGCGACGCCGGCCAGGGCGATGTAGCCGACGGCGACGGCGACGCTCATGTTGAAGCCCAGCAGCCATTGCAGCCACAGCCCGCCCACCAGGGCAAACGGCAGGGACAGCATGACGATCAGGGTCTCGGTGACCCGTTTGAAGTTCAAATACAGCAGCAGGAAGATGATCAGGATGGTCAGCGGCACCACGATCTTCAGCTTCTCCATGGCGCGCTCCATGTACTCGAATTGACCGGACCAAGTGACGAAATAGCCGGTGGGCATGCGGACATTGTCTTGCACCGCCTTGCGGGCATCGGCCACATAGCCGCCGATGTCACGGTCGCGAATGTCCACGTAGATGTAGGCCGAGAGCAGGGCGTTCTCGGTGCGGATGCCCGCCGGCCCCCGGCTCAGCCGCACCTTGGCCAATTGGCCCAGCGGGATGGCGTTGCCGTCCATGGTGTTGACCAGCACGCGGGCAGCGATGGCCTGGGGGTCGGAGCGGAATTCGCGGGGATAGCGCACGTTGACGCTGAAGCGCTCGCGGCCTTCCACCGTGGTGGTCACCGTCTCGCCGCCCAGGGCGGTCAGGATGACTTCCTGAAGGTCGCCGATGGTCAGGCCGTAGCGGGCCAATTGGGCGCGGTCGGGATTGATGTCCAGGTAATAGCCGCCGCCGATACGCTCGGCATAGGCCGAGGTCGTGCCGGGCACGTTGCGCACCACCGTTTCGATCTGGCGCGCCAGCTTTTCCATCTCATCCAGATCGGTGCCGAACACTTTGATGCCGATGGGGGTGCGGATGCCGGTGGACAGCATGTCGATGCGGGCGCGGAGCGGCATGGTCCAGGCATTGGACACGCCGGGCATCTGCAACGCCTTGTCCATCTCGGCGATCAGCCGGTCGGTGGTCATGCCCGCCCGCCACTCGCTCTCGGGCTTGAGCGTGATGGTGGTCTCGAACATTTCCGTGGGCGCCGGGTCGGTGGCGGTGGCGGCGCGCCCTGCCTTGCCGAGAACCGACTGAACCTCGGGGAAGCTTTTGATGATGCGGTCCTGCAATTGCAGCAGTTCCGCCGCCTTGGTGATGGACAGGCCCGGTAGCGTGGTCGGCATGTACAGGATGGTGCCCTCGTTCAGCGTCGGCATGAATTCCGAGCCGATGCGGGTCAGCGGATAGACCGACACACCCAGCGCCACCAGCGCCACCACGATGGTTGCCACCTTGGCTTTGAGCACGCCACGGATGGCCGGGCGATAGATCCAGATCAGGAAGCGGTTGATGGGGTTTCTGCGCTCGGGGATAATTTTCCCCCGGATGAACAGGATCATCAGCACCGGCACCAGCGTCACCGACAGAAGTGCTGCGCCCGCCATGGAGAAGGTCTTGGTGAAGGCCAGCGGTTTGAACAGGCGGCCTTCCTGGGCCTCCAGGGTGAATACCGGCAGGAACGACACGGTGATGATCAGCAGGCCGAAGAACAGCGACGGGCCGACCTCGATGGCCGCGTCGATGATGGCCTGAACCCGGCTGTCACCCTCCTTCATGCGCTCGATGTGTTTGTGGGCGTTCTCGATCATGACGATGGCGGCGTCCACCATGGCGCCCACGGCGATGGCGATGCCGCCCAGCGACATGATGTTCGAGGTCATGCCCAGCCATTGCATGACAATGGCGGCGATCAGCACGCCCACCGGCAGCATGATGATGGCAACCAGGGCCGAGCGCACATGCAGCAGGAAGATCATGCACACGGCGGCGACGATGATGCTTTCTTCGATCAGCGTGTGCTTCAGGGTTTCCACGGCGCGCAGGATCAGGTCGGAGCGATCGTAAACCGCCTCGATGGACACGCCCTCGGGCAGGCCGGTGGAGATTTCGGCAATCTTGTTCTTGGTGCGCTGGATGACGTCCAGGGCGTTCTGGCCGAAGCGTTGCAGCACGATGCCGCTGACCACTTCGCCGTCGCCGTTCAGCTCGGTCAGGCCACGGCGTTCATCCGGTCCCAGTTCCACGCGGGCCACGTCGCGCAACAGCACCGGCGTCCCCGCTTGGACCTTGAGCACGATATCCTGGATGTCGGCCACACCCTTGAGGTAGCCGCGTCCGCGCACCACGAATTCGGTCTCGGCCATCTCCACCACGCGGCCGCCCACGTCGATGTTGCTCTTGCGGATGGCCTCGCTGACCTTGGCAAGCGGGATGCCGTAGGCCTGGAGCCGTTGCGGGTCCACCACTACCTGATATTGCTGGACGAAGCCGCCGACGCTGGCCACTTCGGCCACGCCCTCGGTCTTGGCCAGCTGATAGCGCAGATACCAATCCTGAATGGTGCGCAGTTCCGCCAGGGAGCGGTCTTTCGCCAGCACCACGTATTGATAGACCCAGCCCACGCCGGTGGCGTCCGGCCCCAGGGACGGCGTT
>JACMKT010000076.1 GCA_014380005.1 Rhodospirillales bacterium | reverse complement strand
GTGACGTGGCTGCGCATGATCTTGAGTTCGGCATCGTCCAGGCGGCCCGGCTTGTTCAGCACCTCGTGCGGAATGGACATCTTGCCCACGTCATGCAGCAGGCCGCCGCTGGACAGCAGCAGCAGATCGTCGCCCTGCAGGCCCATGGCGTGGCCCAGCAGGGACAGGAAGGTCGCCACCCGCAGGGAGTGGACGTAAGAATAATTGTCGTGGCCGCGCACGCCGCTGAGGATCACCTTGAAATCGTCCTGCTGCACGGCCTTGACCAAGGGCGAGCACGCGTCGCGCACGTCGGCGAATGCGATGGGCTCGGCGCGGTCGATCAAATCCGAGATGCCGTTGAAGGTGTCCAGAGTCGAGCGCAAGGCGGTGCGCTGATTGTCCGGCAGCGAATGCCAGCCGTCCTCCACCGAGTGGTTGATCAGGCCCGAGATGGTGGAGATCAGCGCGCTGCGGCGGTAGGGCTTGGCCAGGGCCGCGTCGCAGCCATATTCCTTGGCCCGGCCGATGAACGAGCTGCCGGGAATATCCGAGGTGCCGATGATCCGCTTGTTGCACAGGGCGCCGTCGGCCCGCATGCGCTTGACGGTTTCGCGCCCGCCCAGGGGAAGGGCGGTTTCGTCCACTATGATGATTTCGGCTGTGTGCAGGTGAGCCCCCGCCTCGCGCGCATCGGCGAAAGCGGCCACGCGGTAAAACGAGGTCAGGGCTTGGCAGACTTGGTCACGGTGCTGCGCCGTACCATCGATGACGGTGACCAGGGCCGTTTCAGCCATCCAGGCGCTCCTCGCGGCAGGTCCGGCAATCCGCCAATTGTCCGCGCAGGTTGTGTTTTTCTGTCAAGCCAACAATCAAAGGGAGGTGTTGGTAATTGGCGCTGTTCAGAACCCAATCCATAAGTCCAGACATCAGCGTCCCAATCATCAAGCGCGGGGATATGACAGGGATTATATACCATTACGCGAATACTAGCCATCAATCATTGACCGTACCATGTGTCTGCCGCGCGCCTTTCCCCACCACCGCTTCGCCGTCCAGGGTCTCGGCGATGGCCTCCAGCCTGTCCATCACGGCGGCGGCATCGGGGTAGGTCTTGGACAACACCAGATACACGTCCTGGCTGGTGAGCAGGTCGAAGCGCAAGCCGGATATGGGCTTAGCGGCAAGCACGTCGGAGGCCGGTCCGGCATAGTCGATGAGGTATTCGGCCCGACCGGCGGCGAGCATGGCGAAGGCGGCCTCGTGACCGGCGGCGACGTGATTGTCCACGCGGTTGGCGCCGTCGGTGAGAAACCCGAGCAGGCCGCCATAGCTGTAGCCGCGTATGGTAATGACCGATTTGTCGGTGAAATCCGCTTTGCCGCTGATGGGGGCGGCCTGACCGAGGCGGTAAACCAGGATGTCCGCGTGGGTGACCGGCTTCTTGCTGAACAGGCAGCACTCAAGCAGAGCCGGTGCTTTGACCAGCATGGAAAAATCGGTCGCCCCGTTGCGAAGATTGTCGAACATGCGCCCCGCCGGATAGCTCTTGCCGTGCCAGGGGATATTCGCCTTGGCGAACAGTTTTGTCGCTACGGCCAGCAGCGGGTTGGCGGGGTCGCCGCGTTCGTCCAGCTTGGTGGTCCATACGGATTGGTCGGGATAGGCGTATTCGATTTCGTGTTGGCCGGCAAAGGCTGGGCCGGCTGAAGCGCTGGCCGCCACCAGACCGAAGACGGCAATCACAATCGCGAAACGGCAGTGACGCATGGGCGGGTCTCCTGCCACGACGGGCTAAGGCTGGCCGTCCAACCTTATTCCCCCTGCGCTGCGGGTTCAACGCCCTGTTGTTGTGGATTTGGATGCGGTTTTTCCGGAAACGCGATAGCCTTAACCCTTGGGGGCAATCCAATGATCATGGTCCTGAACCGGGTGGGGCGAACCAACAAGATCGGCCGAAGGCTGATTCTGCTGATCGTGGCGTTCAGTTCATTGCTGACCTTCTTCATTACCGCCCTGCAGTTGTTCGTCGAATATCGTCAGCAACGGGCCGACATGGACAACCTGCTCGAACAGGTGCGGATTTTCCTGCCCCCCATCGCCGCCAGCGTGTGGTCCTTCGACGAGCGGCAGATCGGGCTGGCGCTCGACGCTGTGGTCCATTTGCCGCATGTGGAGCGCGCCGCCATCACCACCGCCGACGGCAAGACGGTGTGGACGGCCAGTTCGGGCACGTCCTCGCGGCTGCTGACGCGCGATTATCCGCTGTCCTACGAGGTCCGGGGCCAGCCGCAGCAGATCGCCACCATGGCCGTGGATGCCAGTCTCGACGGTATCTATGCGCGGGTGCTGTCGCAGGCGGTCACCATCCTGATCAGCAACGGCGTGAAAACCTTTCTGGTGGCGGCGTTCATGCTGGTCATCTTCAACCGGCTGGTCACGGTGCGCCTGAAGCAATTGGCCCAAAGCGTCGGCGGCCTGTTTCCGCAAGAGCTGCTTCAGCAGGCGTCGGTCTGCGAGGATTATCCGCCCTTGCCGGACCATGGCGACGAGATCGACGCGTTGCGTCTGGCCTTCGACAACATGGCGCGGCGGCTCAGGACGGCGGTGCAGGACCTTCATGACGGCAACCGCGCGCTCCACGCCGAGAACGCCGAGCGGCGGCGGGTCGAGGACGAACTCCAGCGGCTGATCAAGGAATTGTCGCGGGCCAATGTGGAGCTTGAGCGCTTCGCCTATGTGGCGGTGCATGATCTGCAAGAGCCCATCCGCGCCCTGGTCAGCTTCTCGCAATTGCTGGAACGCAAATACGCCGAAATCTTGGCGGGAGAGGGGACGGAATTCATCGGTTTCATCGTTGCTGCCGCCAAGCGCCTGTCCAGCCTAGTGACCGATCTGCTGGAATATCGGCTGGAGGGTGGCGCCAATTTGAATGCGCGTGAGGTGGATTGCCAGCAGCTGGTTGCGGGGGCGGCGGAAAGCCTGCACCAGTTGATCGAGCAGAAGCAGGCCCGTCTGGTCATCGGACCCATGCCGCGCCTCGTGGCCGATCCGGTGCAGCTGCATCACGTCTTTCACAATCTGATCGGCAATGCGCTGACCTTCAGCCGCGATGGAATCATCCCGGAAATCCACGTGGAGGCGGTGCACGAGGAGGGGGGCTGGCAGTTCGAAGTCAGGGATAACGGCATCGGCATCGAGGAACAGTACAGCGGCTATGTCTTCGAGGTATTCCGTCGTCTGCACAGCCGGACCGACTTCCCCGGCACCGGTATCGGGCTGGCCATTTGCAAGCGCATCGTCGAGGACCATGGCGGCTGTATCTGGCTGCGCTCCATTCCCGGCGAGGGCACCAGTTTCTTCTTCACCATTCCCGACGCGCCCGCAGCTTAGCCCGCTCTCAGTTCGGCAAACGCGGCCAGCGCCCGTTTGCGCGCCATGTCGTGATCCACCAGCGGTTTGTTCAGAACCACGCCGGCCCGCCGCAGCACATCCGCCGGGGCGCGCCAGGGTTGGTGCAGCCATTTGTCGGGCAAGGCGGCCAGTTCCGGGCACCATTGGCGCACATAGGCGCCGGTGGGGTCGAATTTCTCGCTTTGCAGCACCGGGTTGAAGACGCGGAAGAACGGCGCGGCATCGGCGCCGCAGCCGGCCACCCATTGCCAACTGGCGGCGTTGCTGGCGAGGTCGGCATCCACCAGGGTGTCCCAGAACCATGCCTCGCCGTCCTGCCATGGGATCAGCAGGTCTTTGACCAGGAACGACGCCGCCACCATGCGCACCCGGTTGTGCATCCAGCCGGTGGCCCAAAGCTGGCGCATGCCGGCATCGACGATGGGATAGCCGGTGCGGCCCTGCTGCCAAGCTGTCAGGCCGTCGGGATCGTGGCGCCAGGGCAGGTTTTCGAATTCGCGGCGTAAGGGCCGCGCGGGCAGGTCGGGGTAATCGTGCAGCAGATGGGCCGAGAACTCGCGCCAGCCCAATTCGGCCAGGAAACGCTCGCTGCCCAATCCCGGTTCGGCGGTCCGGCGGATGGCGTGAAACATCTGGCGGGGCGATATTTCGCCGAAATGCAGATGGGGCGACAGGCGCGAAGTGCCCGGCTGGGCCGGATGGTCGCGGTTCACCGCATACTCGGTCAGGCTCTCGCTCAGAAACTCGGTCAGCCGGGATTGCGCCACCGCCTCGCCCGGCTGCCAGGATTGGCGCAGGCCGCCCGCCCAATCGGGCTTGGTGGGCAGCAATCCCCATTGGTCCAGGGATTCACCGGCCAACGTGCCGTTCCACGGCCGCAACGCGGCGGGGGACGCCAAGGGCGGTGCCGGCGGCGGGGCGGCAAGGCAGGCCTTCCAGAACGGGGTGAACACCTTGAAGGGCCGGCCCGCCTGGGTGGTGATGATGCCCGGTTTGAACAGCAGGGCGGCATTGAACGACCGGGGCGTGATGCCCAAGCCCGTCAGGGTGGAGGCCAGGGCCGTATCCTGGTGGTTGGCCCAAGGTTCGGTGCGGCGGTTCCACAGCACCGAATGGGCGCCGGTCTGCTGCGCCAGGCGGATCAGCACGTCTTCCGCCGGGCCGCGCAGCAAGTGCAGCTTTATCCCCAGTGCCCATAGCGAGCGGCCCAAGGAGTCCAGGCTGTGATGCAGCCACCAGCGCGACGCTCCGCCTTCGCGCCAAACACCATCAGGTTGGTGGATATAAATTGCGATGACCGGGCGGCCCAAAGCGGCGGCCTCGGTCAAAGCGGGGTTGTCGGCCAGCCGCAAATCGCGGCGAAACCAGACGATGACGGGGGCGGACTCGGAACTCATGGGCCATGGTTTTCCATTTGACGGTGAATTACAACACTTCGTCGCCGGGCTACATGGCGGCGGGGCATGCATTGCAAGCTGAAGGGGGAACGGCTAGGGTTTCGCCCATGCTGTCCGCCTCCGACGAATTCCTCATCGAGGCCGCGCGCGACGAGCTGTCGCGCGCCTGGCCCAAGCCCACCATCGCCCGGCTATGCGCCGCGCTGGATGCCGTGTTCAGTGTGGCCGAGGCCAGTTGGTCCGCCCGGCGCACCAACCTCACTTATATGCTCAGCAGTCCCGCCCCCGCCTGCAAGGCCGGCTGCGGCTGGTGCTGCCATCAGCAGGTGGGCGTTTCGGTGCCCGAAGCCATCCGCGTGGCCGTCCATGTGCAATCCCTGGCCCCGGACCAGCGCGAGCCCATGGCGGCGCGCCTTGCCCAGGTGGCCGGGCGCACCGCCGGCATGAACACCGACGACCGCGCCCATGCCCGTGTCGCCTGCCCGTTCCTGGGCACCGAGGGCCGTTGCATGATCTATGCGGTGCGGCCCCTGCGCTGCCGGGGCCTGCATTCCATCGACGTGGATTTCTGCATCGCCTGCTATGACGATATTGATGCCATGCGGGCCAAGCTGGCGGCGGGTGAACTGAAGCCGGTGTTCCTGGACACCCCGCAGGCTATTTTCGACAGCGCCCTCGCCGGTGTGCTGAAGGCCTTGTCCAAGGCGGCGCCCAAGGCATTGGTGTCGTTGGAGCTGGCGGTGGCGGTCAATGCCCTGCTGGAACAACCCAAGCTGGCTGAGCGTTGGTTGGCCGGTGCCCGCCCCGATCGCGCGCTGCATCTTCAGGCGGAAACGCTACGCTAAAGATGAAATCTTGTTCACGTGGCGCTCCTCTCCATCCGCGCGGCCTGACTCCGCTGGAATTGAGCGCGGAAGGACGGTAAAGGTTAGGCCATGCATCGCTTTGCCAATCCAGCCCGCTTCATGCGGATCGCCGCTCTGGTCTATCCTTGGGCCGTCGGCGTCACCATCCTCACCCTTGGCGCCGGCCTGTGGCTCGGCTTGGTGGGATCGCCCGCCGATTACCAGCAAGGTGAGTCGGTTCGGATCATGTACATCCATGTGCCCTCGGCCTGGATGGGACTGTTCTGCTACGTCTCCATGGCGATCTGCTCGGCCATGGCGCTGGTGTGGAAACACCCGCTGGCCGATCTGATGGCCCGGGCCACCGCGCCTGTCGGCGCCGCCTTCACCTTCATCTGTCTGGTGACCGGTGCGCTGTGGGGCAAGCCCATGTGGGGCGCGTGGTGGGTGTGGGACGCGCGGCTGACCAGCATGCTGATCCTGCTGTTCCTGTATCTGGGCTACATGGCCCTGGCTGACGCCTTCGACGACCCCCAGCGCGGCCAAAAAGCTGCCGCAATTCTGGCGCTTGTTGGCGTGGTCAACGTGCCGATCATCAAATACTCGGTGGATTGGTGGAACACCCTGCACCAGCCGGCTTCGGTGGTGAAGATGGGCGGTCCCAGCATCGACAAGACCATGCTGATCCCGCTGATGCTCATGGCGGTGGGGTTCCATGCTTATTGGGTGGTGGTGCTGATCCTGCGCACCCGGTCCGAAATCGCCGCCGCTAAAATCCGCACCCTGCGCATGGCTCAGGTGCACGCAGCCGGTCAAGCGGAGTGATGTCCATGGATGCCCTATCTTCGTTCTTCGCCATGGGCGGTTACGGCGGTTATGTCTGGCCGTCCTACGGTCTCGCCTTCGTGGTGATGGTGGCGGTGCTGGTCTTCTCAATCCGCTCGGCCAAGGCGCATGAGCGTGAACTCGACCTCTTGCAGCAAATGCGACCCAGCCGTGCCCGGCGTCGGGCCACACAGGAAAGCCAAGCCTCGTGACCCGTAAGCAACGCCGCCTTTACTTCGTCATTCTGGGTGTTCTGGCCGTCGGCGCCGCCGCCGCTCTGGTGCTGACCGCCTTGCGTCAGGATATCGTCTTCTTCTTCAGCCCGTCGGAAATCGTCGAGGCCAAAATCCCCACCGAGGGCCGCCGCATCCGTCTGGGCGGTCTGGTGGAGGAAGGCAGCGTCGCCAAGGACGGCGCCACCGTGAAATTCCGCATCACCGACGGCGCCCATATGGTGCCGGTGATCTTCTCGGGCCTGCTGCCCGATTTGTTCCGCGAAGGCCAGGGCGTGGTCACCGAGGGCAAGATGGGCAAGGACGGCACCTTCATGGCTGCCGAAGTGCTGGCTAAGCACGACGAGAACTACATGCCCAAGGAAGTGGCCGAGTCGCTGAAGAAGACCGGGCATTGGCAGGGCGAGGGCGAGAAGAAGAAGTAGGGGGACGCCCGCTTTCCCACCCCCAAAATCGTCATGGCCGGGCTTGTCCCGGCCATCCACGCGGTAGGGGCGGAAATGGTGCCGGACGGAGCCACGTGGATACGCGGGTCAAGCCCGCGCATGACGACACGTGTTTGACCAGACGAGCGTGACGGAAACACCGAAGGAACCTCAATGATTGCCGAGATCGGCCATTTCGCCCTTATCCTCGCTTTGGCGGTGGCGCTGTTACAAGCGACCCTGCCGCTGATCGGCGCCAAGCGCGGCGATCCGGTGTGGATGGGGTTGTCCGGCCCTACCTCCGTGGCCCAGATGGTGCTGGTGGGCATCGCGTTTGCCGCGCTGACCCATGCCTATGTCACCTCGGATTTCTCGTTGGTGAACGTGGCGCAGAACAGCCACACCGATAAGCCCATGCTGTACAAAGTGGCCGGCGTGTGGGGCAATCACGAGGGCTCGCTGCTGCTGTGGATCACTATCCTGGCGGTGTTCGGCTGCGCGGTGACCTTGTTCGGGCGCAATCTGCCGCCGGGCCTGAAGTCGCGGGCCTTGGCGGTTCAGGCCGTCATCACCGTGGGCTTCCTGCTGTTCATCCTGTTCACATCGAACCCGTTCGAGCGTCTGGACCCGGCGCCCCTGAACGGCAACGGTCTGAACCCGCTGTTGCAGGACCCCGGCCTCGCCTTCCATCCGCCCATGCTGTATTTGGGCTATGTGGGCTTCTCCATGGCGTTCTCCTTTGCCATCGCCGCCCTGATCGAAGGCCGGGTGGACGCCGCCTGGGCGCGTTGGGTGCGTCCATGGACCCTGGCCGCGTGGCTGTTCCTGACCGGCGGCATCGTTCTGGGCTCCTGGTGGGCCTATTATGAATTGGGCTGGGGCGGCTGGTGGTATTGGGACCCGGTGGAAAACGCCTCGTTCATGCCGTGGCTGGCCGGCACCGCTTTGCTGCATTCCGCCGTGGTGGTGGAAAAGCGCGACGCGTTGAAGGCCTGGACCATCTTCCTTGCCATCACCGCCTTCGGTCTGTCCCTGCTGGGCACTTTCCTGGTGCGTTCGGGCGTCATCACCTCGGTGCATGCCTTCGCCAGCGACCCCACGCGCGGCGTTTTCATCCTGGCTTTGCTGGTGGTCGCCATCGGCGGCTCGTTCACCCTGTTCGCCTTGCGCGCGCCTAATCTGAAGACCGGCGGCCTGTTCTCGCCGGTGTCGCGTGAGGGTGCGCTGCTGCTTAACAACGTGCTGATGGTGACCGGCGCCGGCACCGTGCTGCTGGGCACGCTGTATCCGCTGTTCGCCGATGCGCTGGATTTGGGCAAGGTCTCCGTCGGCCCGCCCTTCTTCAATTCCGTGTTCGTGCCGCTGATGGTGCCCATGGTGCTGGCCATGGCGGTCGGTCCGCTGATGTCGTGGAAGCGCGGTGATTTGGCCGGCGTGCTGGGGCGGTTGAAGATCGCCATGGGTCTGTCGCTGGCCGTCGTTGCGGCTACGTGGTTCTTGCAGGGCGGCTCCGCCGGCCCGTGGTGGGCGGCGGGCGGCATGGGTCTGGCGGCGTGGCTGTTGCTGGGCACGCTGGTGGATTTGGCCGAACGGCTGCGTCTGTTCAAAGTCTCGCCGTCCGAATCCCTGGGCCGTGCTGGGCGCCTGCCGCGCTCCTATTGGGGCATGATGCTGGCCCATGGCGGTCTGGCCCTGTTCATCGCCGGCGCCACCGCCTCTTCCGCCTGGAAGGTGGAAGCCGTCCAGAGCCAGAAGATCGGCGAAGCCATCACCGTGTCCGGCTATACCTTCACCCTGAAGGCGGTCAAGGATGTGCCCGGCGCCAATTACCTTGCCACCGAGGGCACCTTCGAGGTGACCAAGAACGGCAAGTTCTTCGCCGAGATGCACCCGGCCAAGCGGGTCTACCGCCAGCCACCCCGCCCGACCACCGAAGCCGCCATCGTGGGCACCTTCCTGGGCGACGTCTATGCGGTGATCGGCGACCGCGACGTGGTCAGCGGCGGCTATGTCACCCGGCTGTACTTCAATCCGCTGGTGCCGTGGATGTGGGTGGGGGCCGGCTTGATGGTGTTGGGCGGCCTGACCTCGCTGACCGACCGGCGCCATCGCATCGGCGCGCCGACCCGTGCCCGCGCGGCTGTTCAAGCGGCCAAGGCCTAGGGGGAACCATGCGTCGCCTGTTATTCCTGATTCCGCTGGTGGCCTTTCTGGCCTTGGCGGCCATGTTCAAATGGGGCCTGGGCCACGACCCGCGCACCCTGCCCTCCATGCTGATCGACCGCCCGGTGCCCGAAATGGCCCTGGCCCCCCTGCCCGGCCGTCCCGCCGATAGCGGATTGAACACCGCCCATCTCAAGGGCCGGGTCAGCTTGGTCAACATTTTCGGGTCGTGGTGCATCGCCTGTGTGCAAGAGCATCCCTATCTGATGCAGATCAAGAAGTCCGGCATCGTGCCCATTTACGGCATCGATTGGCGCGACGATCCGGTTGAGGGTGCCCGCTGGCTGGCCAAGAACGGCGATCCCTATGACCGCGTGGGTGCCGACCCGGCGCCGGGCCGCACCGCCATCGATTTCGGCGTTACCGGCGCCCCGGAATCCTTCATCGTCGATAAGGGCGGGGTGATCCGCTACAAGCATATCGGCCCCATCACTCCCGACAATTGGCAAAGCACTCTGCTGCCCATCATCCGGGAGCTGTCCAAATGAGGCGCCTTGTTATAGCCGCCATGCTGGCGTTCTCGGTGCCGGCCTTCGCCGCCGATCCGTCCGAGATGCTGAAGGACCCCAAGCAGGAAGAGCGTGCCCAGCATCTGGGCAAGGGTCTGCGCTGCATGGTCTGCCAAAGCGAATCCATCGAGGATTCCAACGCCGATCTCGCCAAGGATTTGCGCATCATCGTGCGCGAGCGTATCGCCCAGGGCGAGACCGACGATCAGGTGAAGAAATTCGTGGTGGACCGCTACGGCGATTACGTGCTGCTGAAGCCGCCGTTCAAGGCCAGTACCCTGATCCTGTGGGTCGGCCCGTTCGCCCTGCTGGCGTTGGGTCTGGGTGCGGTATTCGGCTTTTACCGCCGCCGCGGCAAGACCGCCCCGGCCCAGCCGGCGCCCCTCACCGCCGAGGAAAAGCGCCGCCTCGACGCCCTTTTGAAGGACGAGAAATGATCTGGGTACTCTTCGCCGCCATGACGGTGGCGACCGTGGCGCTATTGCTGGTGCCGCTGCTGCGCGTTCGTCCCAACGCTGCCGCCTCGCGCGCCGAATACGACCTTACCGTCTATAAGGACCAGTTGGCCGAGGTGGACCGCGAGGTCGAGCGCGGCACCGTGAGCGCCGATCAGGCCGAAGCCGCCCGCACGGAAATCCAGCGCCGCATCCTTGCCATGGGCGAAACCGTCAAGGACAAGCCCCTGCCCCGGCGCATGGGCCTGACCGTGGCCCTGGTGGCGGCAATCGTGCCGGTGGTGGCCTTCGGCCTGTACGTGGTGCTGGGTCAGCCCTGGTTGCCAGGGCAGCCCTACGCCACCCGCACCGATACTAGCCAGACCCAGGATCAGGCCGGCATGATCCAGGGTATGGTCGCCCAATTGCAGGCCCGCCTGGACCAGAACCCCAAGGACGGCAAGGGCTGGGCCATGCTGGGACGCAGCTACCGCGTGCTGGGCGACACCGCCAAGGCCACTGAATCGTATAAGAAGGCGGCGGCCCTGCTGCCCGGCGACGTTCAGGTCCGTATGGAATACGGCGCCTTGCTGCTGGCCGAAGTGCCCGCCGGCGCCATGCTGCCCCCCGACTTCGTGAACGTCATGCGCGAAGTGCTGGCCGCGGATGCGAAGAACGTGGATGCCCTGTACTTCCTGGGCGTGTCCGAGGGGCAGTTGGGTAACAACGCCAAGGCCAAGGATCTATGGACCCGTCTGGTGGTTTTGCTGCCCGAAGGCTCGGAAGACCGGGCCGAGGTGCAGAAGCAGATCGATGGGTTGAAGTAGGGGACCTCCAATAAGTCTGAAATTTTGGTATCACGTGATACCGATTGACGATGGCGCGCCACGGTGAACATACTGTGGGTGACCGGTAAGTGAGGGCTAGACACCCCCGCGCCTCAGTGTTCCCAAGGAGGGCCTGCTTGCAGGACCGCAAGTGACTGGGGAAGCCAGATCCGCCGAGCGCAAGGTCAACGAAAGCCGTCCGTAAGGGCGGCTTTTCGTATTCTAGTCCAGGGCAGCCAAAGATTTTGGTGACACGGATGGACACGGATAAACACGGATTTTTCTTATCCGTGTCCCGCGTAGCGGGGATCCGTGTCCATCCGTGTCATTAAATTCTTGAAGTGGGTTTGCCCACCCTACTCCAGCGCCTGCCGCAACCCCGCCGCCATGGCCCAAGGCGACAATGGCAAGGCGGCAGCCAGCAGGCCTGCCAAAATAAGCAGATGGGGCTCGGCGGAGCGGCCCTGGATGGCGGCGTCGATGGCGCCCACGCCGAAGATCAGGACCGGCACGTAAAGCGGCAGGATCAGCAGCGACAGCAGCACGCCGCCGCGCCGCGCCCCCAGCACCAAAGCGGCGCCGATGCCGCCGATCAGGGACAGGATGGGGGTGCCGATCAGCATGGTCAGCATCAGGGTGGAAAAGCCGTCGGCATTCATGTGCAGCAGCACGGCCAGGATGGGTGCGGCGATCAGCAAAGGCAGGCCGGTGGTCAGCCAATGGGCCACCACCTTGCCCATGACCACCACTTCCAGGGCGATGGGCGTCAGCACCAGCAATTCCAGCGAGCCATCCTCGTAATCCGCCTGGAACAACCGGTCCAGGGACAGCAGCGAGGCCAGCAGCGCGGTCACCCACAGCACGCCGGCGGAAACCCGCTCCAGGATGCCGGATTCGGGGCCGATGCCGAACGGGAACAGCACTACCGTCAGCACGAAGAAGGTCACCACCATGACGCTGTCCGAACCCTGACGCAGGGCCAGACGCAAATCGCGGCGGACGATTTCAAGGAAGCGGGTCATTCCTCAACTTCCATGCTGTCCGGGGTAAATTCATCAAGGTGAAGCTCGCGGGCGCCGGGCAAATCCACATCCTGATGGGTGGACAGCACCACCATGCCACCCTGGGCGCGATGGGCGGCCATGACTGCTTCAAGCACCTTGATGGAGGCGCGGTCCAGCGCCGTGGTGGGCTCGTCCAGCAGCCACAAAGGCGACGGCGCCGCCAGCAGGCGGGCCAGATTGGTGCGGCGCTTCTGGCCGGCGGATAGCATCTTGCCGGGCACGTCGCGCAGATGGGACAGGCCGAAGCAGTCCAGCGCATGTTCCACCGCCTGGGCGGCACTCTGGCCGGCGGGTTCGTGCAGCCTTGCCCAGAAGCGCAGGTTTTCCGCCACCGACAGCACCGGCTTGATGGCGTCGTGATGGCCCACGTAATGGGTGCGCGCCGCATGGGCCTCGGGGTCGTCGCCGGCTGGGGTCTCGCCCCACAGCAACTGGCCCACGGTGGGGCGCAGCAGCCCGGCCATGACCCGCAGCAGGCTGGATTTGCCCGAGCCGTTGGGCCCCAGCAGGATCAGCGCGTCGCCCGGCGGCACAACGAAGTCCAGCCCGGCGAAAACCGCCCGGCCACCCCGGATGCAGCCCAGCGCGCGGCCAATAAAATCAGGAAGCGCAGGATCGAAAGTCATCCTGGCTGTATGGCAGAAAAGCGGGCTTTACGAAAGTCGTAACCATGCTTGAACCCGCTCTCGCTTTCCGCGCTTTCCGCCGGCGGCGGGTGGCTCCTATCCCCCCCAAACGGATAGTAGGGCTGGACTCGCGACGAAAATTATGGTGTAAGCGCAGGCGCATCTGGTCCGTATTGGGCCGGGTACTCCCATCGCCTTGCCCAAGTGGAGGATGTCCGTGCTTGAAGCCTATCGCCAGCATGTCGCCGAGCGTGCCGCCCTCGGGATTCCGCCCCTGCCGCTGTCTGCCCAGCAGACCGCCGAGCTGATTGCCCTGCTGCTGAACCCGCCCAAGGGCGAGGAGCAGGCTTTGGTGGAACTCCTCACCTACCGCGTGCCCGCCGGCGTCGATGACGCCGCCAAGGTCAAGGCCGAGTTCCTGGCCAAGGTGTCCAAGGGTGAGCTGGCCTGCGCGCTGATTTCGCGCGAAACCGCCACCCAATTGCTGGGCACCATGCTCGGCGGCTTCAACATCAAGCCGCTGATCGACGTGCTGGGCGATGCCACGGTTGGTTCCGTCGCCGCCGAGGGTCTGAAGAAGACCCTGCTGGTGTTCGACTATTTCCACGACGTCAAGGCCCTGGCCGATG
>JACMKT010000075.1 GCA_014380005.1 Rhodospirillales bacterium | reverse complement strand
TGCGGTAACCCGGATACCCCTCTTCGTTCATGTTGGGGGCGGTCTGCATGTTGTTGTTGCACATCACCCAATAGGCATTGAGCTTGCCGTCCTTGAGCATGCGGTGCTGCAGGACCGCATGGTAGCCGGGCTTGGGATTGATGGTGCCGGCAGGCAGTTGCCACAATTCCTCGGAAAGCGCGCGGTGCTTTTCGTTGGTCACCACCATGTCCGCGGGCAGGCGGTGGGCGAAGGTGCCGACCTCGCGCGCGGTGCCGCAGGCCGAGGGCTGGCCGGTCAGCGAGAACGGGCCGCAGCCGGGCAGGGAAATCTTACCCACCAGCAGGTGCACGTTGTAGATCATATTGTTGACCCACGTGCCGCGCGTGTGCTGGTTGAAGCCCATGGTCCAGTACGACACCACCTTGACCTTGGGGTCGGCATACAGCTTGGCCAGGGCTTCCAGCTTGTCCACCGGGACGCCGGAAATCTTGGACGCCTTCTCGACGGTGTATTCGGCCACGAACGCCTTGAACTCGTCGAAACCGATGGGGTCCGACTTGTCGGGCGTGGCGGTGTTGGCCTGATCCTTTTCCAGGGCGTGAACCGGGCGCAGGCCGTAACCGATATCGGTGACGCCCTTGCGGAAGGTGACCGCCTTTTCGACGAACTCCTTGTTCACCGCGCCTTTCTGGATAATGTAATTGCAGATGTAGTTAAGGATCGCCAGATCGGATTGCGGGCTGAACACGATGGGCAGATCGGCCAACTCGAACGACCGGTGTTCGAAGGTGGACATGACCGCCACCTTGACCGTGTCGGTGGTCAACCGCCGGTCGGTGATGCGCGACCACAGGATCGGGTGCATCTCCGCCATGTTCGAGCCCCACAGCACGAAGGCGTCGGCCTGCTCGATGTCGTCATAGCAGCCCATGGGCTCGTCCATGCCGAAGGTGCGCATGAAGCCGGTCACCGCCGAGGCCATGCAATGGCGCGCGTTGGGATCAAGGTTGTTGGAGCGGAAGCCGGCCTTGAACAGCTTTACGGCGGCATAGCCTTCCCAGATGGTCCACTGGCCCGAACCGAACATGCCGATGCGGGTCAAGCCGTCGGGCTTCTTGAGCTGTTCCTTGAACTTTTCCGCCATGATGTCGAAGGCTTGATCCCACGAGATCGGCGTAAACTCGCCGTTCTTGTCGAACTTGCCGTTCTTCATGCGCAGAAGCGGGCGGGTCAGCCGGTCCTCGCCGTACATGATCTTGGACAGGAAATAGCCCTTGATGCAGTTCAGGCCGCGGTTGACCGGCGCATCGGGGTCGCCTTGAGTCGCTACGACTCGGCCATCCTGGGTGCCGACCAGCACGCCGCAACCGGTGCCGCAGAAGCGGCAGACGCCCTTGTCCCAACGGATCGAGCTTTTGGATTGGGCCTCGGCCATGGCGGGCAGGGCCATGCCGGCGGCGGCAGCGGTGGCGGCCACAGCATTGGCCTTGATGAAGTCGCGCCTGGACAGGCTCATGGAACGATCTCCCCTTCCGAGAATGTATCGAAGTGGTGGTAGACGAGCGCGACCGAGAGCACCCCGGCCACTTCGTTGAAACGGGTGATGGTGGAGCCGGCCCAGTGGCCTTCGGCGTCCTCGACGGTGACCACCAGCTTGCCTTCGGGATTGGCGGCATGGATTTCGACGCCGGGCAGGCGTCCCAATTCCTCGCGTACCGCCGACAGCCGGTCGGGCCGGGCATGGACCAAGACGCCGCAGAGGTTTTCCACCTCCGCACGGTCGCGGTCCTGTTCCTTTTTGACGAAATTCCCCAGCCGCATGGTTCTCTCCTCAAACCTCCGCCGGCAGCGGCACCAGGGACAGGGCCGAGACCGGGCAGGAGGAAATACACAGCCCGCAGCCGGTGCAGCGGGAGTCGTCGATGACGGGAAGGGCGCGGCCACCGGTCAGAAGGCGAAAGCCCAAAGCGGCGGGATCGCACGGGTCGGCGCACAGCCGGCAGGACACGCCCTGAAGGGAAATGCAGCGGCCGTTCAGCTCTGCTATCCGGGCTTCTGTTGCGACAGACTCTGCTAAGCCAGACTCTGCCGGGGGCTCGTTCCCCGCTAAGCGCCCGAACAGTGCGCGGCGGGATAGCAGAGCCGCCATAACCGTTCTCCCCCATGGGTTCATCTCACCGAAGAGAGCTTGCGCCTGTGGGCTGCCCAGTTAATTGACTTTGGTCAAATGCTCGGAAAACTGCGGATTTTCGGGCTCAGCACCTGATCGCGAAGGGGTAACCAACGTCAAGGTCATGGTGGGGCGATTGGCGGAGTGTGGCGCCCTCACTCCCCTTGCCGTGGAATGATCATGACCCTGACCCGCCGCCATTTCCTGGCATTTTCCGCCGCCGCCGCCGCTGTGGTGCCGTTCGTTGCCTTTTCTGGCAAGGAGAAGTCCGAGTTGGTTCGCTGGACCGGCCGGGTGCTGGGGCGGGACGGGGAAATCCGGCTGTACCATGGCGATGGGGCCATAGCGCGCGAGGCCATGGCCGCCGCCACTGTCGAGCTTACCCGGCTGGAGGCGATCTTCAGTCTCTCCCGTCCCGGTTCGGCGCTGGTTCGGTTGAACCAACAGGGCCGCCTGGACGCGCCGCCGCCGGACCTTGTGCGGGTGCTGGGGGAAGCCGCTTTGGTTTCGCAACTCAGCGGCGGCAGTTTCGATGTGACGGTGCAGCCCTTGTGGCTGCTCCACGCGTCCAGCCGTAAGCGCACCGGTTTAGCGCCATCCCCCGCTGAATTGGCGGCGGCACGCAGCCTGTTGGGCGGAATTCAGTTCGACCAGCACCGGATCATTCTGCCCCGGCCCGGCATGGCGGTGACGCTGAATGGGTTGGTGCAAGGCTATCTGTGCGACCGCGTGTCGGAGGTGCTGGCGCAGCACGGGATCATCCACAGCTTGGTGGATTTGGGCACGCGCCTCGCCAGCGGGCCGTCACCCTGGCCGGTCTCCATCCGCGATCCCCGCCACCGCACGGTGCCGCTGCGGCGGCTTGATCTGGCCCAAGGCGCCATGGCCTCGTCCGAGGCGCTGAGTTCGTCATTCCCCGGCTATGGCAAATACGGCCATCTGATCGAGCCCTTCAGCGGTGAGCCCGCCTTGGCGGTGCCCAGCGTGACCGTGTGGGCATCCTCGGCCATGCGGGCGGACGCATTGTCCACCGCCATTGCCGTGGCCGGCCCGGCCCGTGCAGCCGCCATCCTGGCCGCCGGCGGTGCCGCGCGCGGCATGCTGGTCGCGGAAGACGGCACCATCACCGAATTTTGCCCCCAGGAGTGCCCGGCATGATCCAGCAGAAAATCGGCTTGCTCGTCATCTCGCCCATGATCGTCGGCACGGCGGTCTTGCTGATGCGCGAAGGCGCCATGGGGATCAAGGGCGTCATCGCGGTGACCTTGGCGGTCTCTGTAGTGGCGGGATTTCTGTTCTTTACCTTGTGACGATTGACCGCAGTCAAATCGCTTCCCCTAGTCCATCGCTAGGGTATCGGGCAGGGATCAGTTGAGTTCGAGGAGAAACCATGTCCGAGACCCTGACGAAAGCGGCAGCCCGCAATATCTTTTATGGCGGCACCGTCTTCTTCTTCGTCGTCTTCGTGGGCTTGGTGGCGCATAGCGTCACCACCGCCAACGCGGTCGCCAAAGCCAATCCCGTGACGGAATCCGTCGCCCACGGCAAAGCGGTTTGGGAAAAACACGCCTGTATTGATTGCCACACCATCCTGGGTGAGGGCGCCTATTACGCCCCCGAGTTGGGCAATGTCTGGGTCCGCTTCGGCGGCCATGACGACGCTGCCGGCACGCGCGAAGCCTTGAAGGCGTGGATGAAGGGGCAGCCCTCGGGCATCGAGGGCCGGCGCCAGATGCCGCAGTTCAATATCTCCGATGCCGATCTTGATGCTCTGGTCGATTTCCTGAAATGGACCAGCGAAATCAACACCCAAAACTGGCCGCCGAAGGTTTCCGGTTAAGCCCGAGCACGCTGTCGCGAGGTTTGAAATGAAATACGAATCCCAAAAGGTGGCGTTGTATTACATCGCCGGGGCGCTTGGCCTCTTTGTCGCACAGGTGCTGTTCGGCGTCGTCGCCGGCACCGTGGTGGTGATGCCCAATTTCCTGTCTGAATTGCTGCCCTTCAACATCATCCGCATGATCCACACCAATGCGTTGATCGTCTGGCTGTTGATGGGCTTCTTCGGTGCCGCCTATTACCTGATCCCCGAAGAGGCTGAAACCGAGCTGTACAGCACGAAACTGGCCATCATCCAGTTCTGGCTGTTCCTGTTCGGCGCTACCGCCGCAGTGGTCGGTTACCTCTTCCGCATCCACGAAGGCCGCGAGTTCCTGGAACAGCCGCTGTGGATCAAGCTGGCCATCGTCGTGGTCGCGCTGATGTTCCTGTTCAACGTCACCATGACCGTGCTGAAGGGCCGCAAGACCGCCATCACCAACGTTTTGCTGTTGGGCCTGTGGGGCATTGCCATCTTCTTCCTGTTCTCGCTGTACAACCCCGACAACCTGATCCTGGACAAGATGTTCTGGTGGTGGGTCGTCCATTTGTGGGTTGAAGGCGTGTGGGAATTGGTCATGGCCTCCATCCTGGCCTTCCTGATGATCAAGATGACCGGCGTGGACCGTGAAGTGGTCGAGAAGTGGCTGTACGTCATCATCGGTCTGGCCCTGTTCTCGGGCATCTTGGGCACCGGCCACCATTACTACTGGATCGGCACTCCCGGTTACTGGCAGTGGATCGGTTCGGTGTTCTCCACCCTGGAAGTCGCGCCGTTCTTCGCCATGGTGGTGTTCACCTTCATGATGGTGTGGAAGGGTGGCCGTACGCACCCCAACAAGGCCGCTCTGCTGTGGTCCCTGGGTTGCTCGGTGTTCGCCTTCTTCGGTGCGGGCGTGTGGGGCTTCCTGCACACCCTGTCGTCCATCAACTACTACACCCATGGCACTCAGGTGACCGCCGCCCACGGCCATCTGGCCTTCTACGGCGCCTATGTCATGGTGAACCTCGCCATATTCACCTATGCCATGCCCAACATCCTCAAGCGCGAGCCCTATAACCAGTTGCTCAATATGTGGGGCTTCTGGGTGACCTCGGGCGGCGTGGCGTTCATGACCTTCGCGTTGACCTTCGCCGGTGTGGTGCAGACCCACCTGCAGCGGGTGATGGGCATGAACTTCATGGAAGTGCAGGACCAGCTTGGCCTGTTCTACTGGCTGCGTCTGGGGGCGGGCGTCGCCACCCTGATCGGCGTGGGCATGGTCGTGTGGTCCCTGGCGGTTCCTCCCCGCCGTGCCACGGTCAAGGGCCGCGCCGGGCTGGCTGCGGCTGAGTAAATAAGTGCGACGGGGCGGCCACGGTTTGGCCGCCCCTTTTTTCTTCAAGGAGTTCCCGCAGATGTCCAATCTGCCATTTTACCTGCCCGTCGGAAATGAATGCGCCCTGTTCGAGCTGGCGTGGCGCCATCATCTGCCCTTGCTGCTGAAAGGCCCGACCGGCTGCGGCAAGACCCGTTTCGTCGCCCATATGGCGGCCAAGGTCGCCCGGCCCCTGCTGACCGTGTCCTGCCACGACGATCTGACCGCTGCCGATCTGACCGGGCGCTACCTGCTGAAGGGTGGCGATACCGTGTGGACCGATGGTCCGCTGACCCAGGCGGTGCGCCAGGGCGGCATTTGCTATCTGGATGAGGTGGTGGAAGCGCGCAAGGACGTCACCGTCGTGCTGCATCCGCTGACCGACGACCGCCGCATGCTGCCGCTGGACCGCACCGGCGAATTGCTGGAAGCCCCGTCGGAATTCATGCTGGTGGTGTCGTATAACCCCGGCTACCAGAACGTCATGAAGCAGCTCAAGCCGTCCACCCGGCAGCGCTTCGTCGCCATCGAATTCGATTTCCCGCCGCCCGAACTGGAGCGCCGCGTGGTCGCCGAAGAAAGCGGCCTGTCCGAAAGCAAGGTTCAGCCGCTGATCCTGTTGGCCGGTCGTCTGCGCGCGCTGAAGGGGCACGACCTGGAAGAGGGCGTGTCCACCCGCCTGCTGGTTTATTGCGCCACCCTGATCGTCGCCGGCATGCCGCTGCGCGACGCCATCCAGGCGGCCATGATCGAGCCGCTGACCGATGATGCGGACGTCAAGGCCGCGTTGGAAGAACTGGTCCGCGCCGTGTTCGGCTGACCTAAGGAAGCGTAAAACATGTCCCTGCTTCATGGCCTGGAATTGGAAGAACGTGTCGGCCTGTTGTGGCACCGGTTGATTGGCGAAAAGACCAGTTGGCCGCGCCATCCCGAAGCCGAGATCAAACTGACCGACATGCGCGCCAGCCTTGCCATCCTGTTCCGGGCCTTGGGCGGTGAACGCGGCGTCCAAATCGCCGCCGCCGCCGCCCGTGGTTCCCAGCACCGTTTGACGTGGCGCCAGCGTATCGGCATGGAGGAAGAACGTCTGGTCCAGTCCAGCCGGGACGAGACCAGCCTGTCTTTGCCCGAGGAATTGGATATCTTCCCCGAGCGGGCGCTGAACCGTGACCTCTATATCTGGCTGGCGGCGTATTTCGCCGTGCTGCAACCGCCCGCCGAACGCTTTGACGACCCGCTGCGCGCCGACCTTGCCCATCTGGCCCAATCGGCCTTGGCGACCCGCGCGGTCCTGGTCGAATTCCCCGGCCTTGCCGCCCGCTATCTGACCCTAAGCTCGGGCCTGCTGGCCGTACGCCCACGCCGAGAATTGGTCGGGGTGGAGAAAGACGTGGAGGCCGTGGTATTGGCTCTGTTGGGCGGGCCAATGCCGGGCAAATTCGCCGAAGTGCTCGACGGGCAAATCCCCGTTGTGTCGGCGCCCCGTGGCTATCGCCCGTTCCTGCCCGTGCCGCTGTGGGGCGAGGCGGTTCATGCCGAGACCCGCGCGCCCTCCGAAGACCCTGACGGCCAGATGGAATCGCCGCAAGGCAGTGCCGAAGAGGCCGAGGAAAAGCGCCGCCATGCCGAACGGCGCAAGCAGGACAATGCGGAACGTAAGGACTCGCTGATCCTGAACCGGTTCGAAAAGATCATGTCCTTCGCCGATATGGTCAACGTCAACCGCGACACCGACGACACCGATGAGGAAGAGGCCAAGAAGGCCGCCGACGACATGGACACCATCACCCTGGCCCAGCATTCCAGGAAGGCGGCCACGCGGTTGAAGTTTGATTTGGACCTACCGCCCGAGGCGACGGACACCACGCGGTTGTTGGGCACTCATCTTTATCCTGAATGGGATTACCGCCAAGGTATCCACCACCCGCAGCATTGCTCGGTGCTGGTGGGCCGTGCCTCGGAAGAGGGCGAGAGCTGGCAGCCCGACGATGCCGCCAAGCGCCGCATCCGTACGGTGAAACGCCAGTTCGAGGCCTTGCGCACCCGGCCCCAGATCATGCGCGCCCAGGCCGACGGCAATGAGTTGGACACCGAAGCGGTGGTGCGGGCGCGCTGTGATTTTATGGCCAGCGGCATGGGCTCGGAACGGGTCTATACCCAGCGGCGGCCCATGGACCGGGATTTGTCGGTGGCGATCCTGGTGGATACGTCGCTCTCTACCGATGCTTGGGTTGAGAACCGCCGTGTGCTGGATGTGGAAAAGGAAGCCCTGGCCGTGCTGGGCCACGGCTTGGCCGCCTGCGGCGATCCCTTCGCCATCTACGGCTTCACCTCACGCAAGCGCAGTTGGGTCAAGATCGACACCCTGAAGGATTTCGACGAGACTTTCAGCGCCGCCACCATGCGCCGCATCGGTGCCCTGAAGCCGGGCTATTACACCCGGATCGGCGCCGCCATCCGCCATGCCAGCGCCCAATTGGAAAAGCGTCCCAATCGCCATCGCCTGCTGTTGGTGCTGACCGACGGCAAGCCCAATGACGTGGATCATTACGAGGGCCGTTACGGCATCGAGGACACCCGCAAGGCCATCCACGAGGCCCGTGCCAAGGGCCTAGTGGTGTTCGGCGTGACCGTGGACCAGAAGGCGCAGAACTATTTCCCCCATCTGTTCGGGCGCGGCAGCTTCGCCATCGTCCACCATCTGGCCCATCTGTCCGCCGCCTTGCCGCGCCTGTACCGTCAGCTTGTGGCGGGCTGATAGGCGAAATTTTCTGGTTCTTCGCGGATTTCCGGGGAGGCGCACTTTAACTCAAGGAATAATGACACGGATGGACACGGATCCCCGCTACGC
>JACMKT010000074.1 GCA_014380005.1 Rhodospirillales bacterium | reverse complement strand
CCAGGAATTGCTGGCGACCTTCCAGCGCAAGCAACGTGACGCCATGAAGGAAGCCGAGGAGATCATCGCCCACGCCAAGGCCGAGGCCGAGCGTCTGTCCAAGCAGGCGGCCAAGGATTTGGAAGAGGCCCTCAAGCGCCGTGAGACTCAGGCGTTGGAGCGGATTTCCCAGGCCGAGAGCCAAGCCCTCAAGGAAGTTCAGAATCTTGCGGTTGACGTTGCCATCAACGCCGCCCGCTCGGTGATGTCCCAATCCCTGTCGGATGCGCAGAAGGCCGCTTTGGTCGATGGCGCCATCCAGGACTTGCCCCGCAAGTTCCACTAAGCTTTTTCGGATCTCGGTCCGCGAAATAAGGCCCGTCGCTGAAAAGCGGCGGGCCTTTTGCTTTTGTCCACCCCGTACCCTTGTTATGGTTCGGGCTCAGCATCAAGCGAGGCCCCCATGCCCTTCGTCACCCGCGATTCCGACGGTCAGATCGTCGCCCTGTCCGAGGTGGCCTTGGACGAGGATGCCGAGGAGATGGGCACCGATCATCCCGAATTGATCGCCTTCGTCGCCCGCACCTGCCCCGAGCTGATGGAACCTACTGGGGCGACCTTCGTGTCGTCGGATCTGGCCTTCATCCGCGTCATGGAGGATCTCATCGAAGTGCTGATCCGTAAGGGCGTGCTGGCCCTGTCCGACCTGCCCGGCCCCGCCCAGGACAAGCTGATGGAGCGGCGCGCCCTCCGCGGCTGGCTGGCCGGCGTGGTGGGAATGGTCGATGAATGTGACGGTAAGGTGATCTGATTTTCCACTTCTCGGGTGATGACCCGATGGTGGCGACTAACCTTTCGGTTAATATGGCTTTCAGCGGGTACGCCCGGCAGCGAAGCGAAGGGGGGCTTTGGCTTCGTCGCCGCGGAACGTGCTGTCGGATGGGGTCGCCTTTGGGCGGTTCCATCCTTCGCTAACCAACTCCCGGGGGGGAGGGGGGAGGCGCCTCGGCTTGGTGGCTGGTCGTTCTGCCGCCAAACCGGGGCGCCGAGCACCCCATACACTTTCCACCTTCCACATGCATTTCTCGCGTGCCTCGTCATCGGGGCACGCGCTTTTTCGCGTGGGCGGTGTGGGCGTATGATGTGTTTGTGTGGTGGGTCCTCAAGGAGGCGACCATGACCTACAACATCCTGTCCGTCATTTCCGCCATGGCCGAGATGGCCACCGCGCCGCCGCCCGAAGGCACCATCATCAAACCCAAGATGCCGCTGGTGACCTTGTCGCGCGATTACGGCTCGGGCGGCGACGTCATTGCCACCCGCCTCGCCCAACGCCTGGGCGTCCCGCTTTATGACGAGCAATTGATGCGCGAGGTGGCGGAACGGCTGAACGACGACCCCGCCATCGTCAAAATGCTGGATGAGAGTATCGGCAAGGCCAAGGACATGTGGCTGTACCGCCTGTTCTCGGGCAAGGACATCGGCCACGATTCCTATCGCGATAGCCTGATCAAAGTGGTCATGAGCCTGGGCCGCCTGGGTGGGGTGCTGATCGGCCGTGGCGGCCATGTGGTCTTGGCCGATGGCTGCGCGCTACGCATCCGCGTCACCGGCACGCCGGAAATTTGCGCGCGGCGCATGGCCGAACAGGGCCATGGCAGCTACGAGCAGGAGCTGGCCAAGGCCAATGACATGAACCACCGGCGCGGCAAGTTCGTGTGGGATGTCTTCCACGCGCGGCTGTCCGACGCCAACCAGTTCGACATCACCGTCAATACCGACCGCATGGTGGATTTCGAAGACGTGGTGGACATGCTGGTGGGCATGGGCACGGCCATCCATGCCGGGCGCGTGCTGGGACTGAAGTAGGCTGCTGCTACCCCATGCGCCCCAAAGCCAGGCCGCCTCCCGGTGGGGCGGCTGGCGGCGGGGCGCCCGCTGCGGCGACGGCCTTCATCATCTTTTCCAGTTCTTCCAGCAATTTGTTGGCGGTCTGGACGATGGGGGCGAAGCCGGACGGGTCGGCGAGCTGTTCCAGCAGCGCCTTGGTATGAGCCATGATCACCAGCGCCTCTTCCTTGCTGTGGGGCAGCAGGGGGGTGACCTGACGCTTCAGGCGGTAGGGGATGCGGCGCAGCAGGCCCATGCGCCGGTTGGACAGCACTTTGAAATTCATGACGCCCGCCAGCAAATCCGCATGGGCGGCGGGGTTCAGTGCCTCGAACAGATGTTCGATCAGTTCCACCTCGCCGAATTCCAGGATCAGGAAGGTGCGCTGGGTCTTTTGCCAATCGGCGATGAAGGTGCCCACGTCGATCAGGCGTTGGGCCAACTCGGTCTCGAACACCATCGGCGACAGCATGCACCATGCCTTGGACGAGGCCATGGGCAGCTTGCCGGGCAGGCCGAAATTGCGCGACAGATTGTGGGCCACCGCCAGCAAGGCGCGGCTGTCGCTGTTCACCGTTGTCTTGGGCCAGCAGGCGTATAGCGCATCGAGGGCTGCGAAATCCTGGGCCGGCGGCGGGTCGGACAGCAGCAGGGCCAAGGAATCCAGTGATTTGGGCAGGGTGGAATCGCCCTTGGTGGCGGCCATTCCCAGGGGGTGATAGGCGGCGATCAGGGCCTCGATCATGGCTTCCAGCCCCGCAATCTCGCCTTGCTCCACGGGAACGGGCTCGGGTTCGGGTTCGGGCTCCGGGGCGGGCTCAATCACCGGCTCCGGCGTGTCCGCCAGGATGGTCAGCGCTTCCATCAACGCGCTGGGGTCGGCCTCGCGCAGGGCTGCCACCGGAGTGACCATGGGGGGCGGGGCTTCGACCGGGGCGGGGCGGCGTGCAGGGGGCGGCACTTCGGCGGCCCAGCCACCGTCACCCACCGGTGAGGGCCGGGCGATTTCCGTCAGCAGCAGGGCCGGTTCCAGCGACGACACGCGCAAGGGGGGCAAGCCATCGTCGCCATCGGGCAACGGCTCCAGGCCGCACAGCAGATCGTCCAGGCGGATGGGGTCGTAAACGCAATTGAGACGATCCGCCTCGGGCGGAATGCCCTTGGGCGCGTGGGTTTTTTTATCGGAGGCGGGTTCCGAACTCATGGCCTGAGGATAGCTGAGACCGCGTGCCGGCTCAACCAGCGACTCCGTCATCCACGGCGCGGGCCAGGGCGCAGAAGGCCTCTACCGGCAATTCCTCGGCCCGTGCGGTGGGCGAGATACCGGCGGCGGCGATCAGGGCATCGGCATTGCCCAGGGCTTTCAGGCTGGAGCGCAGCATCTTGCGGCGCTGGCCGAAGGCGGCGGCGGTGACCTTTTCCATGGTGGCGAAGCGGGCCGGCGCCAACGGCTCAGTGCGTGGGACCAATTTGACCACGGTGGATTCCACCGCCGGCGGCGGGGTGAAGGCGCGGCGATCCACGTTGAACAGCGGGTGGACTTGGCAAATCCACTGGGTGATGACCGACAGGCGCCCGTAATCGGGGCTGCGCGGGGTGGCGGCCAGACGGTCCACCACTTCCTTCTGGAACATCAGCGTCATGCTCTCGAACGCGGTGGCCTGACGCAGCCATTGCAGCAGCAGCACGGTGGAGATGTTGTAGGGCAGATTGGCGACGATGCGGCGCGGGGCCTCGCCCAGGATGGTGCAATCCACCTCCAATGCGTCGGCGGCCATGATTTCCAGCCGGCCCGGATAGGCGGCGGCGATTTCTTGCTGGATGGCGATGGCGCGGTCGTCGCGCTCCACGGCCACCACATGGCGGGCGCCGCAATCCAGCAGGGCACGGGTCAGGCCGCCGGGGCCGGGGCCGATCTCGATGCAGGTGCCCTGGCCCAGATTGCCGGCGCTTCTGGCGATGCGGCTGGTCAGGTTCAGGTCGAACAGGAAGTGCTGGCCCAGCGACTTGCGGGCATTGAGGCCGTGAGAGGCGATAACGTCGCGCAGGGGCGGCAATTCAGTCATTGGGGCATCATTCTGTTACGGGCAATGTGGGCAGCCATGGACAGCGCCGCCATCAGGCTGGTCTCGCTGGCCGTGCCGGTGCCGGCCAGTTGGAAGGCGGTGCCGTGATCGGGCGAGGTGCGCACGATGGGCAGGCCCAGGGTGATATTGACGCCCTCGTCGAAGCCCAGGGTCTTCAGCGGGATCAGCGCTTGATCATGGTACATGCACAAGGCGGCGTCATAGCGGGCGCGGGCGGCGCCGTGGAACATGGTGTCGGGCGGCAGCGGGCCAACGGCATCAATGCCGGCTGCGCGCAGTTCGGCCACGGCGGGGGCGATCATATGGATTTCCTCACAGCCCATGGCGCCATCCTCGCCCGCATGGGGGTTCAGGCCGGCCACCGCCAAGCGGGGCCGAGCAATGCCGAAATCCACCCGCAGGGCGTGGGCGGTGGCAAGGCCGGTGGCGACGATCCGGGCGTGGGTCAGGCTGCGCACGGCTTCCGCCAGGGCCACATGGATGGTCACCGGGACCACTTTCAGGGACGGGCAGGCCAGCATCATCACCTCGTCCCCCGCCAGTCCCAGCAGATGGGCGAGGAATTCCGTGTGGCCGGGGAAGCGGAAGCCGCCCTGATACATGACCCCCTTATGGATGGGATTGGTCACTATAGCCGAAGCGGTGCCTGATTGGGCCAATTCCACCGCGCGGGCGATGGAGGCGCGCACCGAGGCGACGTTGGCCGGGGCGGGCCGTCCCGGTTCCACCGGCGTGACCAAGGGCTGGGCCAGCACCGGCAACGCGTTGGGGAATACGGCGGCGGCTTCGGCGGCATGGGTGATGGTGGTCACCGGCACGGCCAAGCCCAGGTGAGTGGCCAGGGCGGTCAGGCGGGCCGGATCGTCGATGGCGAAGAAGGCCGGCATGCCCTCGGCCCGGCGCAGCCATGCCTTCAGAGTCAATTCACCGCCGATGCCGGCGGGTTCGCCCATGGAGAGCGCCACAGGGGCAAGGGCCACTGGTGTCAGCTCCGGATATCGATGAAGGCGGACCGGCGCAGATTGCGGATGTAGCGCCGCGCCAGCATGTCCAGGCGTTCGTCCTCGATGGTGCGGCGGACCTGTTCGCGCGACGGCAAGGCGATCTGCGTGGATTCCTGGCGGGCGCACACCATGACCACCTGGATGCCGGCGGCGGTGTCCATGGGCTCGCTGGCGCGGTTGACCGGCAGATTGGCGACGGCGCGGCGCAGATTTGCATCCAATTCGCCCACGCGCTTGGTGCCCAGGCTGCCCATGTTGGGGGAGCCCAGGGAGTGGCCCAAGGCCTCCAAGGCGTCGCACGACCGTAAAGGGCCGGTCATTTGGGCGGCGCGGGCCAGCAATTCCCGCTTGGGCGGTGCGTCGCGCGGCGGCACCGGCAGGACCATCTGGCTCAGGGTGACCTGGGCATTGTCGGGGTTGGCGACCTGACCGGCAATGCGGCTGTCCATCAGCAGCATGATGGCGAAGCCCGACGAGGTGCGGATCAATCCGGTGGTCTGGCCTTTGGTCAACTGGGACAGCGGCCCGGCCAGATCTTCATCAATGGCGATTTCCGACAGCCAACCCATGGTGCCGCCATTGCCGGCGGTGGGCGCGCGCGAGAATTGGCGGGCCAAGGCGGGGAAGGGAGCACCGGTCTTCAGCTGCTCGATCAGGCGCTCGCCCAGCTTGCGGGCGTCTTCTTCCTGGGACGGATTGTCCACCGGCAGGACGATTTCAGCGGCCAGATATTCAGGGCGGCCCTGGCGTTCCTTGATGGTTTCCAGGCGGTCGTTGATCTCTTCCTCGCCGATCTTCACCTGGGGCTGCAGCACGCGGCCGCTGACCCGCAGCCAAGTCAGATCGGCGCGGATCTGATCGCGCGCCATCTGCCCGTCAATGCCTGCGCGGGACAGTCCGCCCAGCAGCGCGCCCTTGGGCATGCGGTTCTGCTGTTCGATCATGCCGATGCCCTGTTCGATCTCGGCGGCGCTCAGCACGATCTTCAAGCGGGCGGCTTCCTGCATCTGCAGGCGCTCGTCGATGAGCTTGCGCAGTACTTGCGGGGCGACGCGGCGCCGGGCATCGGGGGAATCGGGGATGGCGGAGAACGCCAGCGCCATCATGACGCGCCCGTTCAACTCCTGCAGCGTGATGATCTCGTCATTGACCACGGCGGCGATGCGGTCCACCTCCTGGGCGGACGCCGATTGGCTCAGCATCAGGCCGAGCATAAGGCAGGCACAGGCGGTGAAACGTGCGAGCATGCGTATCCCTTCTCGAAACAACTGGACCGGTCTAGAACACATTGAACGGAACGTCGCCCAGGGTCTTGAAGACGATGTTCAGGGTCAGGTTGAACCCTGTTTCGTAGTCGCGGTCATGGGTGTAGTTCTGGCGCAGATTGGTGACGAAGGCGAAGCATTCGTCGTTATAGGTCAAGCGCGTGTTCCATCCCAATGGCCCACCCGCATCGGTCAAGTCATAGCTGACGCCGGCCAGGGCGGTCCAATAGCGGGTCAGCGCCGTCTGAACCTGCCAAGCCAAATAATGGCGGCGGGCGAAGGATTCGGTGCCGTCTTCGCTACGCTCAATCATCAGGTAGCTAATATCGGTGCGCAGCAGCGGCGAACCGATGGACATTGTGCTTTCGTTGCGGCGCAGCTCGCCCGAATCCTTATCCAGGCGGACGCGGTTGAGTAGTTGCAGATTGTTGGACGGCGAGAAATCCACCCGGCCAAGGTAATCGGATAGCTGTTCGTTGAAGCCGGCGTCGCGGCGGAAGGTGCTGTCGGCGTGCTGGCGCCAGCCTTGCGCCACCGTGGCCCCGATGGTGCCCATGGACGGATAGGCGTGCCATTTCAAGCCGTAGGCGCCACGCAGCCCGCCTTCCACCCGGTCAAGGCCGGGCAGGCGGTTGGGCCGGAACACGTTCAACTCGTCCAACTCGAATCCGATGGAATCCTCGTTGGGGATCTTGGCCGGATTGCCGCCATTGGGGCTGGCCGCGATCATGGCCACGGGCTCGAGCACCTGGGGCATGGTCGCCGAATCGCGCACGAACGGCATGCGCCAATCGGCTGAAACCTGCGGGACGGCGCGACCGGCATTGCCGGTGCCTTCATTGGCGACACGCTCGGCATGATATGCGTCGGCGCGCATGGTGGCGCTGACCGTGGTGATGTCGCCCATGCTGCCCATGAACGGGCGGTGCCAGCCCGCCGTCGAGGACAGGCGGGTAGCGCCGGTGCCTTCGCTGCGGGCATAGGCCAGCATGTCGTTGTCCAGGGACCAATAACCGCCCTTGGCGCCGGGCATGCCCATATGGCTGGTGCTGACATGGGGCAGTACGATGGGCGACTGGCCGGGATCGTCTTGCTGGCGCAGACCCTGGAAGGCGAAGCCTTCCGCCTGCACATAGCTTCGGCGCCCGAAGCGTTCCACATAGGGCCGTGTGGTCAGCCAGGGACGTTCGTTTTGGATGCGGTAGGAATAAAGCGAGGTGTAGGTGTCGTCGCTGGACCGCTCGACCTGATAGCCGGCGCGCCATGACCGGTTCAGATCGAAGCGGCCGCGGGCATCCACATGGCCGCGCATATCGCCGGAATATTTGTCTTCGGTCAGGCTGCCGACCGTGCGCGTTTCGCCCTCGCGACCGACCCAGCGATGCTCGCCGGCCAGCACCACGCTCTGCAGAACGTTATCATTGGCTTGCGACAGATCGTCACGCTTCTTGCTCGAATTGGGGAACACGAAGCGCGGTGCGAAGGTGAAATCCTGATTGTCCTTGATGGCGAAGAAATAGGGGACGGTCACGTTCGGCCCCAGATTGGAGGACATTCCTGCCGTGGGCACCAGGAAGCCGCTTTTGCGCTTCACCGTCGGATCGGGATGGGACAGATAGGGCGTATAGGCCACGGGAATGCCGGCCAATTCGATCCAGGCGTCGCGGTACTCGATCAGCTGGTCGGCCTGATTGTGGGTGATGCGCTGGGCCTTGGCTTCCCACAGGGGCTTGCTGTCGGGCTTGTTGCGGCACGGCTCGCAGGCGGTATAGACGCCCTTGTCGATATCGGTACGGTCGCCGCCCACACGGTGGGCGCTGGCCCCGGCCATGCGTGAATTGTCGGCCAGGATGACGCGGATTTCCTTGGCGATGCCTTCCTTGAGGTCGCCGGTCAGCTCGAAATAATCCGAGAATGCCACTTCGCCGGTGGGCTCGGTCAGGCTGACATTGCCCGAGGCGCTGACGATGTCCTGCTTCAGATTGTAGCTGACGGAATCGGCCACCAGGGTGCGGCCTTCCTGGACGATCTCCACCCGGCCCTTGGCCGCGACGATTCCCAGCTCGCGGTCATGGACGATCTGGTCGGCGGTCAACTGGACCGGCGATTGTCCGGCCTCTTCCGCTTCGGCCATGGGGCTGGCGGGAGCAGGCTTAGCTGCCGCCGGGGCGGGCGCCTGCACATTGGTCACGGGGGGCTGGTTGGTCACGGGCGCTTGGCGCGGTGCCGGGCGGGGCGTCACGGCGGCGGGGGATTCCTCGCCCCAGGCGTCGCCCCAGCCGCCGATCTCGTTGGCGCTTGGGCCGCTGGGGATAGGGGCGGCAACCGGACGGGCGGTGACGGGCGCCAGCGCCGGTGCGGGCTGGACAATGCGGGGGCGCCCCCGCCAGCGGTGCGCGCGGCTGGACCCCTACCGTCCTCGGCCTCGCTCTTGGTGAGCATCGACCAAACCCAAGCAGTTAGGACTAGAACAAGTCCGGTCGCCAGGAGGCCGTAGCGTATCCAGTCTG
>JACMKT010000073.1 GCA_014380005.1 Rhodospirillales bacterium | reverse complement strand
GACGGCGGCAGCAAGAAGCCGGTGTCGCGGTCGATCTGGCGGAAGTTGCTCATGCCGGGGGATATCCATCATCGGGCGATCTACTGTGCCCGCGATTCTGCCATGTCCATGGCGCGAGGTTAAGTCCGACAGGCTGCTAGTGGCCGAGAACATGCGGGCACGCACCGGAAAGCGGAGCGGTTTCGCCCATGGCAGTGCCTCGGCGCTCCGCACCGGACGCGGGCTGACCACGGTGGTGATGTTCATCCTGGTGCCGCAGGTGAACCTGAAAAAGCGCCTGGACGTCGATGCCGCCGCCGAGCGATGGGCTGCTGCCTTGCCGGGGCTGATTGTTGGCAATTGGCGGGGGTGACACCCTATTGGACCGACTTGGCCGCCCCACCATGAATTGCCGTAAACATCCGCCGCTGCGGTCCCTTGAGGCATTGAAAGCCAAAGACCGCGTAAAATGCCTCAGCATTGTCGTCGATGGGATCGACGACAATGACCGCCATGGCGACCGTCTCGGCCGCCAGCCTAAGCCTCGGTGTCTTGGTGATGAAAATTATTCCAGCTTCTCAGGCGCGAAATCGGTCACCACCCAAGTGCCGTCGGCATCCTTGCAGGCGGTCACGTCGCGGCTGCTTTGTTCGTCGTTCATGGTCACGTTCTGCTTGAGCGGACGGCAGGCCCGGCCGGCGCGGTCGGAGAATTGCTGACCGATGGCGGTGACGTTGCCCTTGCTGCCCTTTTCCGTGACCCACGCCACGTCCTTGCCGTCCTCGGCCACTTGGATGGTGGCGCGGGCGTGCTTTTCCTGGGCGGGGGCGTCCAGATAGGTGCCGGCGGCAAGGCCGATCACCGCACCGGCGGCAGCGCCCACCAGGGTGGCGTTTAGGGTGTAATGGCCGACCACGCGGCCGATGCCGGCGCCAAGCGCGGCGCCACCGGCGGTGCCATAGATCTGGCCATTGGTCGGACCTTGCGACGAACAACCGGCCAAGACCAGCGAAACGGCCAACACGGCCACACCCTTGCGCACCATAACCCCCTCCTCGCGACCCATCGAGATAGGGGGGGACTATAGCGCAAACGGAGTAAGGCGCCAAATCAACTGCGAGGCTGCGGTCGCACTTGCGGCACACGGCAATAAGGCATAGCGTTTTTCCGGGATTTTCCGGGGGATGTCATGTTCGAAGCTGCTGAACTGGGCCGCAAGGTCACACGCGAGGATTTCGACGCCGTGGCGCCGCAACTGCGCACCGAGCTACTGGAATTGCAGCAACGCCTGCGCGCCGCTGATTTCCCCGTCATCATCGTCTTCGCCGGAGTGGACGGCGCCGGCAAGAACGAAACGGTCAATCTGCTGAACGAGTGGATGGACCCGCGCTGGATCGACACCCGCGCCTATGGCCCCCCTTCGGACGAGGAACGCGAGCGCCCCGAATATTGGCGCTTTTGGCGCGATCTGCCGCCCAAGGGCAAGCTGGGCCTGTTCTTGTCGTCCTGGTATCACCGCCCCTTCCTGGCCCGCGCCCAGGGCCACATCACCGTGGCCGAGATGGACGAGGAACTGGACCGCATCGTCCATTTTGAACAGACGCTGGCCGATGAAGGCGCACTGATCATCAAATTCTGGATGCACCTGTCCGAGAAGGCGCAGAAGAAGCGGCTGAAGAAGCTGGAGGAGGACCCGTTGACCGCGTGGCAGGTCAGCGACACCGATTGGAAGCACTGGAAGATGTACGACAAGTTCATCACCGCCGCTGAACGGGTCATCCGCCACAGCTCCAAGGGCCATTCCCTGTGGCACATCGTCGAGGGCGCCGATTCGCGCTACCGCACCTCGGTAGTGCTGAACACGGTCAAGGATTCCATTCTGCGCCAGCTGGAAAACCGCGAGGTGGCCAAGAAGATCGTCGCCGAGCTGAAGATTCCGGCCAAGGGCAAGAAGGCGGAGAAGCCCAAGGTGCTGGCCGCCCAGCCCTCCATCCTGTCGTCCCTGGACATGACCTTGTCCGTGGCCGGTGACGATTACAACCGCCAGCTCCAGGAACAGCGCGGGCGGCTGTCGCAACTGCACCGCCGGGCCAAGGAGAAGGGCGTTTCCACCGTGCTGGTGTTCGAAGGCTGGGATGCCGCCGGCAAGGGCGGCACCATCCGCCGCCTGACCAGCGCGCTGAACGCCCGCGACAGCCAAGTCATCCCCATCGCCGCCCCCACCGAGGAAGAACGCGCCCAGCATTATCTGTGGCGGTTCTGGCGCCACCTGTCCCGCTCGGGCCGCGTCACCATCTTCGACCGGTCATGGTATGGCCGCGTGCTGGTGGAGCGGGTGGAAGGCTTCTGTTCCGAAGACGCGTGGCAGCGCGCCTATGGCGAGATCAACGATTTCGAGGAACAGATGGTCCAGGCCGGCACGGTGGTGTGCAAATTCTGGCTGCACATCACCGCCGAGGAACAATTGGCCCGCTTCGAACAGCGCGGCGAGATCGAATACAAGAAGTGGAAGTTGACCGAGGAGGATTGGCGCAACCGCGAAAAGTGGGGCGACTACGAATCCGCGGTCAACGACATGGTGGAAAAGACTTCGACCCGCATGGCGCCGTGGACCTTGGTGGAAGCCAACGACAAACCCTATGCCCGCGTCAAAGTCCTGACCACCGTTTGCGACGCGTTGGAAGCGGCACTGAAGAAGCGAAAGTGAGCTATTACCATCGGTATAGGCATCAGGCACACACCCTATACTGACGTTGACATGACACTCAATCTTTAGGATACTCCGCCCGCCCACACTCGATAGTTGCCGACAGAGCAGCACGAGCGGGCGGGGGAGGGATAACCATGCGTATTGGCGGTCGCCTTTGGCTGATCGTCGTCACCGCCGTGCTTGGCACGTTGGCGGTGATCGGCTTCAGCGTGTTCCAAATGCGTGCGGACATGTTGGCGGACCGCGAGGTCAAGACCCGCCACATCGTCGATGTGGGCCGCACCCTGCTGGTTCATTACCAGACGCGCGAAGCCGCCGGCACGCTGACCCGCGACGACGCCCAGACCCAGGCGCTGGCCGCCATCTCGGCCCTGCGCTATGAGGGCACCGAATATCTGTGGGTCCACCGCCACGCAGATTCCGTCATGCTGGCCCATCCCAACGCCAAGCTGGTCTCCACCAGCGTCGAGGCCATGCAGGACAAGGCCGGCGTTTACCTGTTCCGCCGCATGAATCAGGAAGTGGCCGCCAACGGCGCCGGCTTCGTCACCTATCTCTGGCCCAAGCCCGGTTCCGACACGCCCGAGCCCAAGCTGTCCTATGTGGCCGGCGCCCCCTGGGGCTGGGTCATCGGTTCGGGCATCTATGTGGACGACGTGAACACCGCCTTCCGCCAGCGCGCCATGATCTTCGGCGCCTGCGCCGTGCTGGTGCTGGTGCTGGTGGGCGTCATCGCCACCATCATTGGCCGCGACATCACCCGCCCCCTGGCCGACGTCACCGGCGTGATCCGCCGCCTGACCAATGACGAACACAACATTGACATCGGCCACACCGCCCGGTCCGACGAGATCGGGGAACTGGCGCGCGGTCTGGTCATCTTCCGCGACCATGTGGAAGCCGCCGAGCGCGCCGCCGCCGAGCGGGAGCGCCATCAGGAAATCCAGGCGCGCCGCCAGCATGAGATCGAGCAACTGGCCGACGCCTTCGACATCCAAATCCATCAGGTGGCGAAGTCGGTGACCACCGCCGCCACCCAGATGCAGGCCACCAGCCAATCCATGTCGGCCATTGCCGAACAGACCCGGCTGCAATCCACCGCCGTGGCCAGCGCCGCCAATCAGGCCGCCATGAACGTCCAGACCGTGGCCGCCGCCACCGAGGAATTGTCGGTCAGCGAGGCCGAAATCGGCCGTCAGGTGGAAAGTTCCGCCCGCATCGCCGAAACCGCCGTGCGCGAAGCCCAGCGTTCGGGCGAAATCGTCTCGGGCCTGACCCATGCCGCCGGGCGCATCGGCGAGGTGGTGCAGCTGATTTCCTCCATCGCCGCCCAGACCAACATGCTGGCCCTGAACGCCACCATCGAAGCGGCACGGGCCGGTGAGTCAGGCAAAGGCTTCGCCGTGGTCGCCCAGGAAGTGAAGGGGCTGGCCAACCAGACCGCCAAGGCCACCAGCGAGATCACCGCCCAGATCGGCGCGGTGCAGGATTCCGCCCGCGAAGCCGCCCAGGCCATCGAAGCCATCGCCACCATCATCGGCGACATCAGCCGCAATTCCACTGAGGTGGCCGCCGCCGTGGACCAGCAAACCGCCGCCACCCACGAGATTGCCCGCAATGTGGAACAGGCGGCCAGCGGCACCCAGGAAGTGTCCCACACCATCGTGGAAGTCAGCCTAGCCGCCCAAACCGCCGGCGCCACCGCCACCGAGGTCCTGCAAGCCGCCGGCGAATTGTCCGGCCAAGCCGACGAACTGCGCCGCCATGTGGAAACGTTCCTGCTGGGCGTGAAGAACGCGGGAACGGCGAAGGCCAAGACGGCGTAACCCCACTCTCGTCACCCCGGACGCGCTTGCGCGATCCGGGGCCCATGGTGGGTGCACCATTTCAGCTAAGAATTGGTGACACGGATGGACACAGATAAACACGGATGACCCTTATCCGTGTCCCGCGTAGCGGGAATCCGTGTCCATCCGTGTCATTATTTCTTGAATTATTAAGTGTTAAGCCGCCCTGATCTCCACCACCGAATGCTGCACGCCCGTCTTCAGCGCTTCGGCCTGGGCGGCCAGGGCGATGCCTGACTCCAGCACGCTTTGAGCAGCGCGGCCGGTTTCGCCCACCACCTGGGACACGCCGGCGATGTTGACCGAGACCTGACGGGTGCCTTCCGCCGCTTGCTGAACGTTGCGGGCGATCTCCTGGGTGGCGGCGCCCTGCTCCTCCACCGCCGAGGCGATGGCGGTGGTCACCGCGCTCATGCGGCCGATGACCGAGGTGATGGCGCCGATGGCGTTGACCGCCTGGGTGGTGGCGTCCTGCACGGCGGTGATATGGGCGCCGATTTCCTCGGTGGCCTGGGCGGTCTGATTGGCAAGGTGCTTGACCTCGCCCGCCACCACAGCAAAGCCCTTACCGGCGTCGCCTGCGCGGGCCGCCTCGATGGTGGCGTTCAGGGCCAGCATGTTGGTTTGGGCGGCGATGGCGGTGATGAACTTAACCACCTCGTTGATACGGGTGACCGCGTTGCTCAGTTCCACCACCTTGGCATCGGCGGCGGCGGCATCGTCCACCGCACTGTCGGCGATACGGCTGTTCTCCGCCATCTGGCGGCCGATCTCGCCGATGGAAATGCTGAGTTCTTCCGTGGCGGCGGCCACGGTCTGCACATTGGCCGAGGCTTCCTCGGCGGCACTGGCCACGGCGGCGGCGTTGCCACGGGCCTGATCCACCAGGGCGCTCATACTTTCCGCCGTTTCCCGCATGCCGGCGGAGGCGCTTTCCACCGTCTCAGCCACCCGGCCCAGGGACGATTGCAAGCCGTCGGCGACCCGGCCCATGCTGCGCTTGCGCTCCGCTTCGCCCTCACGGCGCAGGGCTTCCTGCTGTTCGTGCAGAGCCTTGTTTTCCTCCGCATGGCTTTTGAACACGGCCACGGCGCGGGCCATCTCGCCCACCTCGTCGGCACGGTCGGTGGAGGGCACCACCACGGCCAATTCACCGCGCACCAGACTGCCCATTACCTGAGTCATGCCTTCCAGCGGGCGGGCGATGCCGCGCGCCAGCAGCAGGGCTGCCGCCAGACCGACCAGCACAACGGCACCGGCCACCGCCAAGGCGGTGTTGCGGGCGGCGGCGTATTGGGCGGCGTAGGCGCTGGAATCCATCACCAGTTCCACCACGGCGGCAGGCTTGCCGGCATAATCCAGCACCGGCGCGGCCACCGCCGCCACCGGATGCCCACCGCGTTCGCCCCGGCGGATGATTTGGCTGCCGGCCAGGGCCTCGCGCCACTCCGCCTCGGAAAAGAACGAATCCTTGGTGGTGGAGGCCAGGGTATTGAATTCGTCCTTGGCCGCCCCGCCTTGACCCACCGCCGGCTTGGCCGCATGGATGGACACATCCACGCCGAATTGCTGCTTGAAATTGTCGGCCAGCGCCTGGCCGAAATTCATGCCGAATTCCACCGTGCCGATCTGGCGCTGGTCATGGCGCACGGGCAGCACCGAGCGGATACCCATACCGCCCACGCCGTTTTCCAGCCCCATGACCGCCTTGCCGGTCTTGTTGGCCTCCAGCACGGTCTGGCGGAACGACGACAGATCGTCGCCGAACTTCTTGGGCATGTGGACACGCAGGAACGAAGTCGCCGGCGCCGTGTGGAACTGCATCTGCTCGACACCGAACGCGGCCTTCAGCGCGGCGAACGGCCCGGCGAACATCTGGGCCAGCCGATCGCGGTCGCCATCGGCAAAGGCTTGGCGGGCCTCGGGCATTTCCGCCACCAGCAGGGCCAGCGTCGCCCCGCTATGGGTGCTGTTGTCCACGGCGGCGATGAACGCCTCACGCGTGCCGGCCAACTCGCGCTCTTCCGCCATGCGGATGATCGCCGCCAATTGGTTCAGCATCAGCGGCACCAGCACAGCCGCCACCAGCACCAGCATGGCGGCAAAGCTTGCCACCAACCGGCCCTTGATCCCCATCGCTCTCATGACGCCCCCCGCGTTTTTATCATGCATTCAAAATCGCTTATAAACGCGGCGGGAGCCATATCGCAAAAGAACGATGCCGGGACCAAAGGACCCATACTTTTGAACTGCGATGGAGGTGTGATTATCCGAGCGCTAAACGCTGGACAGAACCGATCCGGCCCGCCACTTTAGCGACCGAGTGCGGACGTGGCGAAACTGGTAGACGCAACGGTCTTAAACACCGTCGCCCAACGGCTTACGGGTTCGAGTCCCGTCGTCCGCACCATCAATTCAACGGCAGGATGGGACCGGCCAGTTCCTTGCACAAATGGGCGGCGCGCCGGGCCGCAGTTTGCGGCAGGCAAAGCGGCTGCCCCGCGGAAAGTCCAAATGGATGTCCAGACGCTTGGCGGCGGCAACCCCAGCGCCATCTGAAGCAAATCCGTGTCCCGCATCGACGAAGCTCCCGTGCGACCCAACTGCGGCAAGTGTGCCGCCGCTGCGCTCGAACAAAGGGATGGACGCAGGGGACTCAACCTGTGGTCAGGCAGCTACCCACACTGGATAGCGAGGAGGCACAAAGAGGCCATTGCAACAGGACGACCATCCTCGCCCTCACTTCCTCGGCTTCACCCGCGCCGTCGGTTCCGCCTGCATGGGGTCGTCGGGCCACCAATGCTTGGGATATTGCCCCTTCAAATCCGCCTTCACCGCCTTGTAGGCATTGGCCCAAAAACTAGCGAGGTCCTGGGTCACCTGCACCGGGCGCCGCGCGGGCGACAGCAGATGCAGCAGCAGGGGCACCCTTCCGGCGGCAATGCGCGGGGTATCGGCGCAGCCGAACATTTCCTGCAGGCGCACCGCCAGCACTGGCGTTTCACCGGAATAATCGATGGGGGCGTGACTGCCCGAGGGCACCGTCACATGGGTTGGCGCCAGTTCGTCCAGGCGGCGGGTGCGGTCCCAATCCAGCATGCCGCGCAGGGCCTTGGACAAATCCAGCCGGGGCAGATGGGCGCGGCGGGTGATGCCGCCAAGATACGGCGCCAGCCAGTCGTCCAGACCATCCAGCAGCGCCTGATCCGACAGATCGGGCCAGCCGCCCTCGGGTTCGGCGCGGCACAGGAAACCGACACGGTCGCGGAACTTCATCAACTCGTCTGTCCAGGGCAGACAGGCCAGACCCATGATGCGGATGCCGTCCACCATGGCGGCGGCCAAGTCCTCGGGTGCCGCTTTGTCCAGCTTGTGATCGTCCAGCACCAAGGCGAACAGCCGGCGTTGGCGCCTTGCCTGCACCACCTCTTCGCGGCGGTCCCATATGACCGACGCCTCGGTGCGGATGGACTCGGCGAAGTGTTCCTCGATCTCCGTCTTGGTCAGCGGCGCGGCCAGGAAGATGCGGGCCTCGCGGCGGTCGCCGTCCAGTTCCGCCGCCACCAGCCATTCCTCCGCCGAGAGCGGTTCGGGATCGGCGAACAAGGCGCCGCTGCCGCCGGACAAAGCATAGCGTGGCTCGCCACCGGGGCGGCGACGGGCGATGCGGTCGGGATAGGCGAAGGCCAGGACCAGACCGGCATCCCGCGACGCACCCGATTGCTCGCCCGCCTTCAGGCCCATACGGCGGCGCAAATCCTTGGCGGCGGTGCGTGCCCGCGCCATGGCGCCACGGTCAATGGTCAGCCCCCGTTGGGATTCAAAATCCGCGCGCAGGGCATCCAGGCGCAGGCGGATGTCGGAATCGCGGAAGCCCCGTTCCGCCCGCACCACGTCGCGCTCGCCCAACAGCGCCGCCAGATCGCAGGCCAGCCCACCCAGGCCCAGCCCGCGCGCCGTGATGACCATATGGGCCAGACGGGGATGCATGGCGAGGCGGTTCATGGCGCGGCCATGGGCCATCATGCGCCCCTCCCCATCCACCGCGCCCAATTCCGCCAGCAACTCGCGCGCCTGAGCCAAGGCGGCGGGTGGCGGAGCATCCAGCCACGCCAAGGCATTGGCGTCCGTCACGCCCCATTGCGCCAAATCCAGCGCCAGCGGCGCCAAATCGGCTTCGGCGATTTCCGGGGCGGTGAACAATTGCAGGGCACGGTCCTCGGCCTCGGACCACAGGCGATAGCAGATGCCGGGCGCGGTACGGCCCGCGCGACCCCGGCGCTGATCGGTCGAAGCGCGGCTGACCGGCAACGTCACCAGCCGGGTCATGCCCGAACTGGGATCGAAGCGGGGCTGGCGCATCTGGCCGCCATCCACCACCACCCGCACACCGTCGATGGTCAGCGAGGTCTCGGCGATGGCGGTGGACAGCACCACTTTGCGTTCGCCGCCCTGGGCCGGTCGGATGGCGCGGTCCTGGGCCTCTTGCGACAGATCGCCATACAGGGGCGCGATGGTAACACCACGCGCCGCCGGGTGATCGTTCAGCAAGGCCTCGACCCGGCGGATTTCACCGGCGCCGGGCAGGAAGACCAAGACGTCGCCCTCGGCCTCATCCAGCGCCTGGGCAACCGCTTGCGCCACAGAATCGGCGAAACGCCGGGGTTCGGGGCGCGCAAGGAAACGGGTTTCCACCGGGAAGGCGCGGCCCTGGCTGCTGATCAACGGCACATTGCCCATGAGCATCGCCACCGGCTCGGCATCCAGGGTGGCCGACATGACCAGCAGCTTGAGGTCTTCGCGCAAGGCGCTTTGCGATTCCAGGCACAGCGCCAAGCCCAGATCGGCGTTGAGCGAGCGTTCGTGAAATTCGTCGAAGATGACCAGCGCCACGCCCGGCAGGGAAGCGTCGTCTTGCAGCATGCGGGTCAGGATGCCCTCGGTCACCACTTCGATGCGGGTGGCGGCGGTCACCTTGGCCTCGAACCGGATACGGTAGCCCACCGTGGCGCCCACCGGCTCGCCTAGGGATTCCGCCATGCGCGCGGCGGCGGCGCGGGCGGCCAGACGGCGCGGTTCCAGCATGATGATGCGGCCGCCGTTCAGCCAGTCTTGGTCCAGCAAGGCCAACGGAACCCGCGTGGTTTTGCCGGCCCCGGGCGGGGCCTGCAACACAAGGCCGGGAGCGCCGGCCAGGGCGGCGATGATGTCGGGAAGGACGGTGTCGATGGGCAGCGCGGTCATGGCCGGTTTTGTACCCCAACAAAGGATGGACCTCCTACCCCAGAAGGAAGCGGACCCGGTTGAGTTTCATACGATTGTGAATGATAATGCCCGCCGAACGCGCTCCAAGACGCCCAATCCGCAGGGGAGAAACAACCGCCGGCACCGCTCCTGGCCCCTATCCCAGCCGCACTTTGGTCCGCCACCGGGCTTGAAACTGCTTTTGGGCGATGGGATAGGTTCGCTCACCTAATGGGGTAGCCGGCCCCAATTCCGCCACGGAGATCATCTACTCTGCTGATACTGGAGGACGAAACCCCCTCCAGTCCGGCGTCGAGGATCTTTCGCGTTCCGGTTCAAACATAGACTCTTTGGGAGATCATGATGTTCAACAAGAAGGTCGCTCTGGCTGCCGCCGCCCTCCTCCTCGCCCCCGTCGCCGCCGTTGCCGCCGACGCCCCGGCTGCTTTCAACCAGTGCAAGGCCTGCCATAAGGTCGAAGCCGGCAAGCATGGCGTCGGCCCGTCCCTGTTCGGCGTGTACGGCGCCAAGGCCGGTCATGCCGAGGGTTACAAGTACTCGGACAACCACCTGAAGTCCGGCCTGACCTGGGACGACGCCAACCTGACCAAGTACCTGGCCGACCCCAAGGCCACCATCCCCGGCAACAAGATGGCCTATGCCGGCCAGAAGAACCCGGCTGAAGTGGCCGCCCTGGTCGAATACCTGAAGACCCTGAAGTAATCCTTCGGGTTTTTCGGAAACGCCGCCGCCCACTGGGCTGGCGGCGTTTTTCGTTTGAGGGGCTGCTAAGCCGAAGAAACAGAATTATGTGACACGGATGGACACGGATAAACACGGATGGTCCTTATCCGTGTCCCGCGTAGCGGGGATCCGTGTCCAT
>JACMKT010000072.1 GCA_014380005.1 Rhodospirillales bacterium | reverse complement strand
GGGAAGGCAATCCGGCAAGTGTCATTTCGAACGAAGCGAAGCTGAGGAGAAATCTCGTTTCAGCGGAAAAACCGTCAGCGCGGAAGCGAGATTTCTCCTCGCCTGCGGCTCGTTCGAAATGACACTTTGTTCGCGCGCGATAGCCCCGCTAATCCGCGAAGAGCCTAAAACTTCCGCTCCACCTTGTCGCACATTCCCTCCAGCCGGATTTGCTTGTCCACGCGGGCGAAGCGGCCCGAGACGCGGTCGATGCGGAAGACCACTTGGCCGGGGCCGGAGGCTTTTTCCCACAGGCTTAGGCTGTCGCGCACGGCGGTCACGCCGAACTGGGCGCCCGAGATGGTTTCCACTGCCTCCTTAGCGGCCAGATCCATGGAAAATGCCAGGGGTTCGGCCAGCAGGGCCGGGTTGTCGGCGCGGCAGACCAGCCGCAGGGTCTCGGATTCCTGTGATAGTTCCTGTGCTAGGGCGGGGGCGGGGGCGGCGGCCAATAACGCCACGGCGAGGGCGGCAATATTGCGGTGGGACATCAATGGACCTCCGGTGGATGCCTGATACAGCTTAGCTTGACTGGGGCTGTGTGCAATAACGATTACATATGGACTATATATTTCCACTCTTGGTTATGCTTGAGTCTTGCATTCAAGGGGATGGCTCGGGGGAACCTGATGGCGGCGGAAGGCACAAAAGTTGCCGAGCCCGTGGATGGGAAAGCAGCAGAGGCGGCGCCCCGTCACCCCTGCTTCGACGTCCTGTCCATGATGGCCGAAGTGGTCAACGCCCTGGCGGAAGAACGCGCCCAGGGCGGCATGCTGCGGCTGGAAGACCTCAAGCGCATCCTGGAGATGACCAAGGGCGCCGGCTCACCCCTGGCCCGCGCCTTCGCGTCGCAAGAGGGCAAGTGCCGCCGCGCTTTCCGTCCGGCCACCCGCCATGCCTCCAGCCGTAACGACGTGTTCCGCCGGCTTATGGTGCGCCCGTTCGAGACCTTGTTGGAGGGCGAACCGCCGGCCTTCCCGCGCTGTTTCCTGGCCAATTACTTCGAGCTGGTGGAAGCGGCGTTCGGCGACAAGTTCAAATCCTATGACGACCGCTCGCGCGAGATTTTCCAGGACATGCTGGTGATCCACGGCAACGATCTGGCCTGGGACGTCTTCTTCAACGACGCCCGCACCCGCGCCGTGCTGGGCCATGCGCTGACCCGGCTGATGCATTACATCGAAAGCCCGGCGGGGCAATGGGCGTGGCTGACCTGCTTGAACCGCCAGAACGTGGACGGCGCCAAGCCCAGTTCGGAACAGGCGGATCTGATCCTCAGCACCCTGCGGACCACCCGCAAGGCGCTGGGGCCGATGGTCGAGAAAAAGGCGTAGCCCTAATTCCATCGCACCACTTGCCAATGAGTCCTGGGAAACTCATCATTGGTGTGGGGATTTATCGCTTGGGGATTGATTGACACATGGCCGACCGCGAACGCGATCGTTTCGTTGCCTTGGCCTTCTGCCGCGCCGATTTGTTGTTCGAATTGGACGACGATCATGACGTGGTGTTTGCCGCCGGGGCGACCTCGGTGTTGCTGGGCCAGCCGCCCGAGGCGCTGACAGGCCGCAATTTCCTTGAGCTGGTGGCCGATACCGACCGTGGTCTGGCCGGCGAAATGCTGAACGCCGCCCGCGCCCAAGGCCGCATCGACGATGTGGTGGTGCGGCTGAACGGCACCGGGCTGCGCCGCCCCAACGTCGCCATGGCGGGCTATCGGGTGCCCGATTTCGACGGGCATTTCTTCCTGGCTTTGAAGATGGAACCCGCGCTTCAGGCCCATCGCCTGGATGAGGACGAGATCAAGCGCGATGCCGATAGCGGCCTGCTGGACGAGGGCTCCTACGTCACCCTGGCGGCGGAACGGGCCTTGGCGTTCAAGCGCGCCGGTGGGCGGCCGCAGATCACCGTGCTCAAGGTGGATACCCTGGACGACATGACCAGATCCCTGGGTGCCAGCGACCGCAAGAAGGTCATGGGCGCGGTGGGCGACATCCTGGCCCAGCATTCCCTGGGTGGCGGCACCGCCGGGCGCATTTCCGACAACAGCTTCAGCTATCTGCACCGCGACGACGTGGACCCGGAAGAGGTCAGTTCCATGATCTCGCAGGCGGCGAAGAAGCTGTTCAACGCCGACGTCAAACCCCTGGCCCACACCCTGGACGCCGATGGCGCCGGATTGGGCGAGCATCAAGTGGCCAAGGCCATCGCCCACACCATCCGCGCCTTCTCGGAAAACAGCGCCGGGCTGGATAAGAAGAAAAGCATCGCCCAGGTGCTCAAGGGGCTGGTGTCGGACACCATCGAGAACGTGGCCTATATCCGCAAGGTGGTGGCCGGGCGCGATTTCGACATGGCGTTCATGCCGGTCTGCGACATGCGGCTGGAACGGGTGCAGCATTTCGAAGCGCTGACCCGCTATCGCGACGTCAAGGCCGGCACCTCGCCCTACCATCTATTCTGCTTGGCCGAGGAAGTGGGCATCGTCCACGAACTGGATTTGGCGGTGTGCGAGACCACCATCCAGACCATGAACAATCTGGTGCGCAAGAACGGGTTGATGCCGTCTGTCGCCATCAATCTGTCGGGCCTGTCCATTTCCAACCCGCAATTCGTCGAGGCGCTGAAGAAGCTGCTGCAAAAGACCGGCGTGCCGCCGCGCAAGCTGATGTTCGAGATCACCGAATCCGTGAAGATCGAACAACTGACCGAGGTCAACGCCGTCATCCAAAGCTTCCGCGAGCGCGGCTTCCGCTTCTGCCTGGACGATTTCGGCTCGGGCGCGGCCAGCTTCGATTATCTGAACGCGCTGGACGTGGACATCGTCAAATTCGACGGCCCGGTGGTCAAACGCGCCTGCTCCAGCCAGAAGGGCAGCGATCTGCTGTCCGCCATGGCCAAGATGTGCGCCTCCATGGGCATCCGCACCGCCGCCGAGATGGTGGAAGACAAGCGCATGGCCGGCCGGGTCTATCAGTGCAGCGTGGATTACGGTCAGGGCTGGTATTTCGGCAAGCCCGATTTCGACCCGTTCATCTATCAGGACCGCTTCATGGCGGGGCTGTAGAGGACTCGCTATCTATTTCCCGACACCAACCGATTTCGCATATTTGCTTGCCTCTTCAACAACTGAGCGTGACCATTCTGCTGTTTCTGACAGGGTTGCTGAATAAAAAGCTTCAGAATATTCACGAACTATCGCGAAGCCGCGCGCCACGATCTCGGGCGTATTGCCCAGCCTCTCCATTTGACAGGCCAATTCGCACCAATCAACCCGTTTTGCGGTGATTAGTTTTTCGAGCGTTAACTGCGCTGAAACGAAGCGAGCATGGCCGCTTGTGCCGCCAAACAATGCGTTTGCGGCCAAGAAGCTCGCGGCAAGAGCCAAGAGTACGTACCCTAGTGTCCCCCAAGTTCCGAACCAACTCTTATCGGCTGTTGCGAGAAGCGGTAAGAGGGCCCCTGCGGTTCCTGAAATCCAGGCTCCCGTTCTGAAAACGCCAGACAACAAAGACCGTGTCCTGCGCCTGCGAAAGTAGTAGGAAACCTCGGCCTCGGCGAGCTTATCAATTTCCCTGAAAAGAACGCTGAGTGCATTGTTACAATTTTTTTCGTCCCATTGCAGGTTGAGGACTGCCTCACGGAAAGAAGCGATTTTGTGCGGATGTTCCGTAAAGGTGCTTTCAAGCCAGGATGGATCTACCCCCATCTTAACGCCTCCAAAAGATGGTACGACGCCAGAGTTAATGCGCCCACGACCATATCTTGGAAATGAATGAAAGGCGATCAAGGTGCATTCTTTTCTACCCTAGCTTACGCCGCAGCCACTCGCCGCGCCGGCAGCATGGCAACAGTCACCGCGCCGATGGTGACCAAGCCGCCTGCCAGTTGCAGGGGGGAGGGCGGGGTGCCGGTCAGGGCGGCGATGATCATGGTGGTGACCGGAACCAGATTAAGGAACAGGGCGGTGCGTCCGGCGCCCAAACGGGCCAGCCCGGCATTGTAGAACAGATAGGCCAGCACGCTGCCGCCCAGCGCCATGGCAATTAGGGTCGTTGCCGCGTGCACCCCGGGCAGGCTCACCGGCGCATTGGTCAGCACGGCCGCCGCAGTTAAAGCCAGTGCGCCCATGACCATGGTTCCGGTGGTGTTGGCAAGGCCCGAGCCTGCCGGCATCAGCCGCCGTCCCAGCACGTTGTAGAACGCCCAGCACAGATTGGCCCCCAGCATGAGCGCATCGCCCCGCGACAAAGCCACACTGGCGCCGCCGCCCAGCAGCACCACGGCCACGCCGGCCAGAGCTACCGGCAGGGCGGCCATATGGCGCGGGTTGGGCCGCTCGCCCAGGATTACTGCTGCCAGCAGGGCGGTCAGCAACGGGTTGGTCGCCATGATCAGGGCGCCGTTGACCGCACTGGTTTCCTGCATGCCCAGGAAGAACAGCAGGTTGAAGCCGCCGATGCCCACCAGCCCCAGCACTCCATAGGCCTTGGCATGGCGGATCAGCGGCACGGGCTCACGCCGGGCGGCCATGACCATCAGCATGACCAAAGCAGCGATCAGGAAGCGGGCGGCGCCGGCCACCAAGGGGTGCAACTCGGTCAGAACCGGCTTGGACAGATTGAAGTTTGCTCCCCACAACACCGCCGACAACGCCACCAAGACTACGGTCATGCGCCCGCCCATGGCTTGCTCCTAATAGAAAAACTTGCGATGACGGATGATGGCAGGTCATAGTCGCCGCTTGCAAACCAGTGTTTCTGGCCGAACCAAGCAAGGAAATCTAATGGCCCGCCGTCTGCCGCCGCTGCGCTCCGTCCGCGCCTTCGAGGCCGCCGCGCGTCATCTGTCCTTCGCCCGCGCAGCCGAGGAATTGCACGTCACCCCGGCGGCGGTCAGCCAGCAGATCAAGATATTGGAAGCCCATCTGGGCGTTGCCCTGTTCCGGCGCGGCACCCATCTGTCCCTGACCGAACCGGCCATGGCCGCTTTGCCGCTGGTGTCGGATTCCTTCGACCGGCTGGAGCGGGCGGTGGAGCGCATGCGGCTGGGGCGCGAAAGCGGGCCGCTGGTGGTCTCGGCGCCGCCATCCTTTGCCGCGCGCTGGCTGATCCCGCGCATGGGCCGCTTCCAGGCCCGCCATCCCGATATCGATCTGCGCCTGTCGGCCTCGCTGAAGCTGGTGAATTTCGATGCCGAGGATGTGGACATCGCCATCCGCTATGGCTCGGGCCACTATCCCGGCCTGCATGCGGAACGGCTGAAGACCGAGGCGGTGGTCCCCGTCGCCCATCCCCGGCTGGCCGAAAAGTTGAAGAATGTGGCCGATCTGCTGGACGTCACGCTGTTGCACAACGACGCCATCGACTGGGACACCACCTATCCCAGCTGGCCCGCTTGGCTGACCAATGCGGGAGTGCAGGTGCCCGCCGATCTCAAGCCGCGCCGTTTCGACGATTTCAATCTGGTGGTCCAGGCCGCCCTGGCCGGCCTTGGCGTGGCCCTGGCGTGGAGCACATTGGTGACCGAGGAATTATCCAGCGGACGGCTGGTCGCCCTGTTCCCGGCCCAGCCCCTGGTCAACGCCTATCATCTGGTCTGCCCGTCCAAGCATCTGGACAGCCCCAAGGTGGCGGCGTTCCGGGCCTGGGCGTTCGAGGAAGCGCGCGAGGGCAATTAACACTCCGCGCTTGCGCATTTCCGGCACCGGCATTACGTTAACCACACTCAATGTTCCGTAATTCGCCGGGAGTTCTCCAGTGCTCGATGGTAGACGCGTCCTCCTGGTCATTTCCGGCGGTATCGCCGCGTATAAATCCCTTGAGCTGATCCGGCGGTTGAAGGAACGCGGCGCCCAGGTGCGCTGCATCCTGACCCGCAACGCCCAGGAATTCGTCACGCCTTTGGCGGTGCAGGCCCTGTCGGGCGAGAAGGTCTGTTCCGACACCTTCTCCCTGACCGACGAGCACGAAATCGGCCATATCACCCTGGCGCGCGATTGCGATCTGGTGGTGGTGGCGCCGTGCACCGCCAATCTGCTGGCGAAGATGGCCATTGGGCTGGCCGACGATCTGGCCTCCACCGCCCTGCTGGTCACCGACAAGCCCATCCTGGTGGCCCCGGCCATGAATTTCCGCATGTGGGGCCACCCGGCCACCCAGGCCAACCTTGCCACATTGCGCGGGCGCGGCGCGGTCATCGTCGGCCCCAATTCGGGTATGCTGGCGGAAAATGAATCGGGCATGGGCCGCATGTCGGAACCCGCCGAAATCCTTGCCGCCGTGGAAGGCATCCTGGCCGCCGGCCCGCTGAAGGGCATCAAGGCCCTGGTCACCAGCGGCCCGACCTATGAGCCCATCGACCCGGTGCGTTTCATCGGCAACCGCTCCTCGGGCAAGCAGGGCCACGCCATCGCTCAGGCGCTGGCCCGGCTGGGTGCCGATGTCACCCTGATCACCGGCCCGGTGGCCTTGGCCGACCCCGCCGGGGTGACCACCGTCCATGTGGAAACCGCGCGCGAGATGCTGGGCGCCGCCTTGGGCCGGCTGCCGGTGGATGTGGCGGTATGCGCCGCCGCCGTGGCCGATTGGACGGTGTCCAACGCCAGCCGCGAGAAGCGTAAAAAGGAACCCGGCGCGCCGCCGCCCGCCATCGAGCTGGCGCCCAATCCCGACATCCTGGCCACCCTGGCGGAAAAGGGCGGCGCCCGTCCCCGTCTGGTGGTGGGCTTTGCCGCCGAGACGGAGAAGGTGGTGGAGCACGCCAAGGCCAAGCGCGACCGCAAGGGCTGCGACTGGATCGTCGCCAACGACGTTTCGCCCGCCACCGGCACCTTCGGCGGCGATTTCAACACCATCAGCCTGATCACCGCCGCAGGCGTCGAGGAATGGCCGCGCATCGCCAAGGCCGACGTGGCCGAACGCTTGGCGTGGCGCATCGCCGACGTGGTCAAGGGAGTCTGCGTGTGACCGTTACCGTTCCCATTCAGCGCTTGGCCCATGCCGCCGATCTGCCGCTGCCCCGTTACGAGACCGCCCATGCCGCCGGCCTCGATCTGATGGCCTGCATTCCGGCGGACATCTCCATCGCCCCAGGCAAGCGGGCGCTGATCCCCACCGGCTTCGCCCTGGCCCTGCCCGAGGGTTTCGAAGCGCAGGTGCGGCCCCGTTCCGGTCTGGCGGCCAAGCACGGCATCACCGTGCTGAACTCGCCGGGCACCATTGATGCCGATTATCGCGGCGAGGTGGCGGTCATTCTGATCAATCTGGGCGACACCGATTTCGCCATCACGCGCGGCATGCGCATCGCCCAGATGGTGGTGGCGCCGGTGGCGCGCGCCATCCTGGCCGAAACCGCCGAGCTGCCCCAAACCGATCGCGGCGCCGGGGGCTTCGGCTCCACCGGTGTTCAGTAGGAGAATAACGACATGCTGAGACCGTCGAAGAAGATGCTCTTCGCCATCGAGGCGGTGCTGGACATCGCCTACCATGCCGGCGGCGAACCGGTACAAAGCCGGGAAATCACCCGCCGTCAGGGCATCCCGCGGCGCTATCTGGAGCAGACGCTGCAGCAATTGGTGCGCTCGGGCGTGCTGGTGGGCGTGCGCGGGCCGCGCGGCGGTTATCGTTTGGCGCGGGAACGCCGCCGCATCTCGGTGGGCGAGATCGTCCGGGTCATCCGCGCCATGGAAACCGCCGAGGACCCCTATCAGGACGTGCCCGCATCCGAGCTGGGCAAAAGCGTGATCCGGCCCATGTGGGGCGATCTGGCCGAGGACATCATGATCAAGCTGGATGCCATCACCGTGGATGATCTGTGCATGCGCTCGTACAAATCGGGCATTCCGTCGGAAGCGCACCAGAAGCTGGACTTCACCATCTAACCAGTGCACTGTAGATAATTATGTGTACTACACTTCGATGCGGGGAAATGACATGAGCGAGTTTCGCGGTCGGATTTACGACTCCATCGTCGACACCATCGGTGGCACTCCGCTGGTGCGCTTCAAGAAGCTGGCCGCCGAAGCAGGCGCCAAGGCCGACATCGTCGGCAAGCTGGAATTCTTCAATCCGCTGTCCTCGGTCAAGGACCGCATCGGTTTCGCCATGGTGGAAGCGGCGGAACAGGCCGGCAGCCTGAAGCCCGGCGCCACCATCGTCGAGCCGACCTCGGGCAATACCGGCATCGCGCTGGCCTTCGTCGCCGCCGCCAAGGGTTATCGCCTGATCCTGACCATGCCGGAAAGCATGTCGCTGGAACGCCGCAAGATGCTGACCCATCTGGGTGCCGAGATCGTGCTGACCCCGGCCTCCAAGGGCATGACCGGCGCGGTCAAGGAAGCGGAAAAGCTGGCCGGTGAAATCCCCGGCGCGGTCATCCTGCAGCAGTTCAAGAACGCCGCCAATCCGGCCATCCACGAGCGCACCACCGCCGAGGAAATCTGGAAGGATACCGACGGCAAGGTTGATTTCGTGGTCTCCGGCGTGGGCACCGGCGGCACCATTTCCGGCGTCGGCCATGTGCTGAAGGCGCGTAAGCCCAGCCTGAAGATGGTCGCGGTGGAACCCGAAGACAGCCCGGTGCTGTCCGGCGGCGCCCCCGGCCCGCATAAGATTCAGGGCATCGGCGCCGGCTTCGTGCCCGACATCCTGGACCGTTCGGTGGTGGACGAAGTGCTGCAGATCGGCAACGAAACCGCCTTCGCCACGGCTCGCAAAGCCGCCAAGCTGGAAGGCATCCCGGTGGGGATTTCCTCGGGTGCCGCTTTGGCCGCCGCCATCGAACTGGGCTTGCGCCCGGAAAACGAAGGCAAGCTGATCGTCGCCATCATCCCCAGCTTCGCCGAACGCTACCTGTCCACCGCCCTGTTCGACCAGGGCTGAGCTTGTGATATAAAGCCCCTCCCCCCTCGCGGGGGAGGGAGGGGCCCAAGCCTCCGGCTTGGGAGGGAGAGGGGGCCTTCGCGGCCCCCTTGTCTATTTCCCCCTCTCCCGCTCGCTTCGCTCGCCACCCTCCCCCGCGAGGGGGGAGGGTTAGGAAAGAGGCTCATGGATTTCAGCGAAGACCAGATCCGCCGCTATGCCCGCCACATCATCCTGCCCGAGATGGGCGGAGTGGGGCAGGCCAAGCTGCTGGATTCCCGCGTGCTGGTGGTCGGCGCCGGCGGGCTGGGCTCGCCGGTAATCCTGTATCTGGCCGCCGCCGGGGTGGGCACCATCGGCGTGGTGGACGACGACACCGTCGATCTGTCCAACCTTCAGCGCCAAGTCCTGCACACTACCGCCAGCATCGGCTTGGCCAAGGTGGACAGCGCCGCCCAGGCGGTCGCCGCCATCAATCTCGACGTGACGCTGGTGCCGATCCGGGCGCGGCTGGACAAGGACAACATCCGCGCCATCATCGCCGATTATCAGGTGGTGGCCGATGGCTCCGACAATTTCGCCACCCGCTTCCTGGTCAACGATGCCTGCCGGCTGGAGGGCAAGACCCTGGTATCGGCGGCCATCCTGCGCTTCGACGGCCAGCTTGCCACCTACCGGCCGGGTGGCCCGTGCTATCGCTGCATCTACCGCGAGGCGCCGCCGGAAGGGGCGGTGCCCACCTGTTCGTCGGCGGGGGTGCTGGGCGCCATGGCCGGCACCATGGGCTCGCTGCAAGCCACCGAGGTGGTCAAGGAGCTGCTGGGCATCGGCGACACCATGGCGGGCCGCTTGCTGATCTATGACGCCCTGGCGGTGACGTGGCGCAATGTGCGGGTGCCGCGCGACCCCGGCTGCCCGCTGTGCGGCGACCACCCCACCATCACCGATCTGTCCAGCCACGGGAGCACTGCCCATGCCTGCGGATAAGCTCTCTATCGTGGTGTTCTCGGGCGAATTCGACCGGGTCCACTACGCCCTGGTCATGGCGGCGGGGGCAATCGCTACCAACACCCCGGTCACCCTGTTCTTCACCATGGGCGCCGCCAAGGCTCTGAAGAAAGATGGGGGCTGGCGCCAATTGCCCGGCGCCGTGGAAGCCGATGCCGGTTTCCAGGCTAAAAATCTGGCGGCGTTCGAAGAGCTGCTGGACGCCTGCGTCGCCCTGGGCGTCACCTTCATGGTCTGTGAAATGGGCCTGAAGGCGCTGGGCCTGGACCCCGCCGATCTGCGCGACGACGTGCCGCTGACCCAAGGCGGCGTGGTCACCTTCCTGGCCGATGCCAGCAAGGACGGAGCCATGCTGTTCGTGTGAGCGCGCTCGATTTCCGGGGGGCCTGCGTGGGGCTAGCGCCGCAAGATTCACCACCAAGGGCACCAAGAACACCAAGACGGCATACCGGAAGGCCGCCAGCCAGCCACCCGGCAGATAGCTTTGTGCCCTTAGTGCCCTTGGTGGTGAATCTTGCGGTGACAGCCCCGTGCGCTGTCCCCGGAAAGTCGTGAAGCCCCCCTATTTCAACGCCAAAGCACCGGCGCCCCACGGGGCGCCGCACCCCAGTTGCGCCCATCATCTGAGGCGGGGGCGGGGAGAGCGCTTCAATGTTCCAGTAATTTTTGATAGTCTTTAAAGAGACTAGCGCCTAATTATCAAGGTTATAATTGGCCGCTCGCAATGGTTGCCGCCAATTTTATTGGTGTGTCGCATACAAAGGTTGCTGCGATGTCGAACGGTTCACAATACGTTCAATCTTCATTTACACACAATGATTTCATGGATACTGCCTTCGCTGCCATTGATGCGGCGGCTGACGTCGCTGGGTTGTTGAGTTTGCTAGATGGCATTGTATGCCAATTGTTCAAGCGCGAGGCCGATGCCCCCCATCGGGAAAAGGCGCTGCTGGTGGTGACCAGCTATTTTTACGGCATCCGCGACATCAAGGGCATGGCCGAGGCCGACAAGCTGGTGAAGCTGCGCAAGTTCTCCAAGGAGATACTGCAGATCGTCATCAAGCAGCGCCCGCTGGTCGCCGCGCCCATCCAAGAACCCGCCGCCACGGGCCGCCGGGCGACCGACCTGCAGCAGGAGGTTCGTGCGGCCGTGGTGGAGGTCGCCACCGATCTGCTGGACACCAGCATCAGTGTGGACGACGTGGAAAAGCCCACCGCCATCCAAATGCTCGCCCCCATCGCCCCGGCGAAATTTGCCAATTTCCGCGACTTGTTCACCGCTGCCTTGCAACACCGGCTCAGCGGCGTCACCCGGTTTTTCCAGCGGCAGAACCGGGAATTGGACCGCGAACTGGTCAAGCCGTTCCTGCTGAGCGCGGAATTCGAAGCCAAATTCATGATTGTGGTCGCCAAGATCATCGTGCCCAAGATGTATGCAGCCAGCCGCAGCATCGCCATGCTGGAGACCAGCCAGAATTGGGGAGAGATCAACAGCGCCACCTTCTGGGGCGTGGTGGACGGCAATGAGAAGACCCGCAGCAGCATCCTCGCCGCCTGGGAAGAGGCGTGGAACAGCTGCAAACAGCGCGAGACCTTGAAGAAGGACGCCGCTGGACAGACCCGCCGGGTGTTGATGGCGTTACCGGAACTGAAGGAAATCCGCCAAATCCTGGCGCCCGACACGCCCGATTCCTATGATTTGCCGCCTGTGCGCAATTCGGAGATCGAGCTGTTCGTCTCCCTGCTCTACGATTTCGACATGTACCGGCTGGATTATTGCTTCAACAAACTGCGCCAGCTGTACGAACAGGAAATGGACCGCCGCTGGTATCAGGACAAGGCCCGTCAAGGCGCACTCCGCGATTCCCTGCTGGACGCCATCGACGCCTTCCCCGACCGCACCGGCGATTTCCTCGCCTTGCTTTGCTATTACTGCTTCCCCAACACCGACATCTTCTTCCTGGAAAAATTCACCCACAACAAGGGCGCCAACCACGCCCAGCGGGTGGAGCGTCTGCCCTACCTCATGCGCTTCCTGTCAGGCGACATGGTGACCGACGTGCGGCAGCGGGAAATGCAGGAAAAGCGCGAACGCGAAGACGCGGCGAAGCAGGAGATGGCCCGCCAGCGGGAAGCGGAGCGGGAGCGGCAGGCGCAACTGTGACCGGACCGTGTGACGCCCGCCATTGGCCCCCGGTCATCAGCACGTAGAAAACGCCGTTCAACACCGCGCGGATGTTGACCGTCCGCTGGCGCCTCCTATTCATGTGGGGGCACGGGTGGCGGGTTCGCGATCCTGGCGGGTTACCCCCTCAGGCGATCTTACTTTCCTCTACGGGTGTGCACACCTTCCGACTATCCAAGCGGACAGGACTATCCTTCGTCTAGTGCTGTCCCAATAATCTGCACGGACAAACCCATAAATATTGTCCTAGGCAAGGTGGTACACATGCCGCAGTTCGGAGACATGGTCGCCGACCATATTCCCAATCTACGCCGCTATGCCCGTGTTCTAGTCCGCGATGCCGTGCATGCCGAGGATTTGGTCCAGGATTGTCTCGAACGGGCCATCTCGCGCGAGCATCTGTGGCGCGAGGGCACCAATCTTCGCGCCTGGCTGTTCACGATCCTGCACAATCTCTACATCAACCAATATCTCCGCCACGGCTCGGTCAGCACCATGGTTCCGCTGCTGGACGAGCACACCCATCTGTCCTGCCCCGCCCGCCAATATCACAGCGTCACCCTGAAGGACCTTGCCCGCGCCTTCGACCGGCTGCCCGAGCAAGAGCAGCAGGTGGTGCTGATGGTGGGGCTGGACGGCATGCAATATGAAGACGCCGCCGCCGCTTTGGGCGTGCCCATGGGGACGGTGAAATCGCGGCTGTCGCGGGCGCGCCGCCGCTTGCGCCGCCTGATGGATGGCGAATTGGCCATGGACGATCTGGCGCTGAACCACGACGAACCAGTCTCCATTCCCCTGCCCCATAACGGCACGCCGCATCGGCTGACCACCCATCGGGGCCGCAGGGGCCTTGGCTCTTAGGGTAACTTCCGGGAGGAACCTAATGTTAAAAACCATCATGGCGGCCACCGCCGTGGCCGTGGTGCTGAGCGGCCCTGTCCTGGCGCAGCAGCGCCAATCCCAACCTCAAGCGGACAATCGCGACACCGACGACCGGCCCACCAACCAATTAACCCTGGCCGATGCCGACACCATCCAGGGTGCGAAAGTCAGCAATGCCCAGGGCGAGCGCATCGGCAAGATCGAGGACGTGGTGGTGGATGTGAAGAAGGGTCAAGTCGCCTATGCCATTGTGGGAATCGGTGGATTCCTGGGCGTGGGCGAAAAGAATGTGGCGGTGCCGTGGGACCGCCTGCGGCCCGGCCAGGAAGCCCAAAGCTTCGTGCTGAACGTGGACCGCCAAGCCCTGCAAAACGCCCCCAGCGTGGAACGCGACAAGGTGGCGAATTTGGAAAACCAGAGCACGCGGCGCGACATCGCATCGTTCTGGAGCAAGGCCGGCGGGGCTGCCCAGCAGGCGCAAACCCCCGGCGAAAACCGCTGACAAACCCGATACGCACCGAACCGGTCTAAGCGTCCCACCGTTGACGTGATGCGGGCCCAACCTTTACGGACACGGCACGCATCGAGACCTCCCTGCCAAACTTTGGGACCGGGCGAACCCCGGTCCCTTTTTGGGGTCATGGCGGCTTTAGCGCCCCAGCTGGCTGGAATCCGGCGAGGTCAGTCCTAGCTGCGACGCAGCCACCACCGCGCGGGTGCGGTTGTTGACGTTGAGCGCCTTCAAGATGGCGGTCACATGCAGCTTGACGGTGCCCTCGGCCAATTGCAGCACGCGGGCGATTTCCTTGTTGGATTTGCCTTGGCCCAACAGGGCCAGCACTTCGCGTTGACGCGGGGTCAGGAAGGACACCGCATTCTCGTTGGCGAGCGCACCCAGGCCGTCGCCCTGGGCCGTGCTTTGCTCCAGCAGGGCCGGCGGCAGATAGACGCCGCCCGACAGCACCAGCTTCAACGCCGACAGCATGACCCGGCTGGACGAGGTTTTGGGGATGAAGCCGGCTGCGCCCATGTTGACCGCCTGCAGCACATGGCGGCGGTCGTCCGAGGCCGACAGCACGATCAGCGGCACGGTCTCGGGCAGCAAATCCTTCAGGCGCTGCAAACCTTCACTCCAGGTCATGCCCGGCATGGACAGGTCCAGCAGCACGATGTCGATGTCCGGTTCGCGCTCGACGGCGGCAACCGCCTGCGCGAAGTCGCTAGCCTCGACGATGGTCAGCGTGCCGCCGAGCTGATCGAGAACGTGGCGCAGGCCGTCACGGAACAACTCGTGGTCATCGGCAATCAGGATCTTCATGGTTTCCCACCGTCTTCTTTTATTCGGCCAACCAATCCGCCAGTCTCCCAGCGGCTCTCATCGTTCCCCGCCATGTTGGTTATGGTCTCAAACATGGCGCTCATTGTCTCTACGAAAAATGTCCGGTGGTCACCGGGAAGTACCGGACCAAGGCAACATTTCGCACTTGCAAAAATATGCAACGGGGCCTGGATTGCAACACGAAACTGGGCGGCGAACACATCGGCATACTATGGGCATAAGCCACCAATACATAGGGGCACCCCATATGTCGTGGGGGTAATGACCTTAGTCATTTACGACAAGTGTGCGCAGATCGTTAGTCTGGACAAATTCGCCCTTGCGCTTAACATTGCCGCCGGGAACCCGCTCGCGCAGGCGGAGAAGCGCCCCATATTTCTCTTCCATACGGGTGGGGGTTGGCCTAGACACTCCCGCCCGGGAAGGCCCGCCCGACCCCCCTTTTTATTCATGCCAATTGGCGGAGTTTAACGATGGCGCGACGCGAAGTTCTTGCAGGACAAAGGTATCGGCCCACCGATTCCACATCGGTATGGGAAGTGCGCGAGCTGGTGAAGGATTCCGAGGGCATCACCCATGCCCGGCTGATGAAGGTGGGCGATCCCACCGCCATCAAGATGATCTCGGTGTCGGCGTTGAAGGATGCCCGCCTGTACAAGCTGCTGCCCAGCGTGGAAGAGGCGGTCTGAGGATCACCGTTCAGGGCCGCGCGATGGGTGTGGTCCTATGACCTTTTAGGGACGGCGCCCCGGCTGCCTTGGTCACGCCACAAACCAAAGCTACCCCACCGCACAGTGAAACATGATCATGGCCTGCCGTTCGGGAGGACATCGGGTCGCAAGTGGAGGTCATATGGCCCGCCGGAGAAGCCGCCGTGGCCAGCAAAGCTGGCACATCTGGCTCAAATTGCTGAAATTCGTGATGTTCGTGGCGCTGGTCGGCGCGACGGGCTTCTATGGGTTCCAGGTCGGGCAAAAGCTCGCCTTGGAAGACGTCACCGCGGCCCGCCAGGAAATCGACCGCCTGACCGCATTGGAAGCCGCCCACCAGGAGCAGGCCGCCAAGCTGCAAAGCGAGTTGGACGAGACCCGCAAACGCGCCGACGAGTTCCAGGCCAAATATATCCAGGTGGCGCCGTCCGAGGACATGCGCGACCTGACCGCCCAATTGCGTGCCAAGCTGGATTCCGGCATCGACGCCAAGCGCCTGACCTTCGTCATCAACAATGCCGAGCGGCCCAAGCGTTGCGGCGGTGAATCCACCAAGCGCTTCATGGTCAAGACCGCCAAGTTCGACGGCGCCTCCACCTGGGTGCGCTTCGCCGAACTGATCACCGTGTCCGCCGAAGGCAGCGGCAGCGGCGGCGAGCAGGCCTTCGACGCCGACAAGCCGGTCACCGTCCACTTCACCGCCATCGGCGGCAAGGAAACCCAAGTGGTGGGCAAACTGCCGCTGCAGCATTCCATGGTCGTGAAGGGCGGCGAATACCGTTTCACCATCGCGCCCGGCGCCAAGGGCTTCGTGGAAGTCACCGGGGATCGTTGCGAGTACCGCAACTAAAGTAAAATTCACCACAAAGACACAAAGGGCACAAAGACGCTTTCGGGGTCCGGCTGAACGCCACCCGGCAAACTCTCTTAGTGTTCTTTGTGTCTTTGTGGTGAACCCGCATCACCCCAAAAAGGGTGCACCGCCGGGCTTACACCCGGCGGTCGGACTTGACCTGAAAAAGGGTGCACCGCCGGGCTTACACCCGGCGGTGCTGGGGGTCCGAGGGGCCCAAGGGGGGATTGGGGGGAGGGCCTCTCGTCATGCCGCCGGGGGGCGGCGGCAACCTGGGGACACTATGACAGCCCAGGCCCGGCAAGCACATGACGCTTCCGCCTTAGAGACTGTGCCAAGGGTATTACGCCGAAGGTCTCACCCACAGCAACGCATGGCACGCCAACGCTATGGCACGCCAACGCATGGCCGGGTTGTTCAAACAATGCTTGGCAGCGCCACCACCTGTCTGGGTAGGGAAAACCCAGGCGTTTCTTGCCCGCGCGCTCCCGCCGGGCTTACCAATTTGCAATGATTTCCACAGCTTCCACACTGCCCTTTAGCCTTTTCCGGGCTGGATTCGCCCCCTCGTATGTGCAATATGGTCCCTTCAAAATTCGGCAGGCAAACCGACCTCGACCGCAGGGGCACCGCCTGCCCGCCGCGTCGTACCAAGTGGAGGAAGAGATGACTATTCGCGTTGGCATCAACGGGTTCGGCCGCATCGGGCGCATGGTTTTCCGCGCCGTCGCGAAGGACTTCGCGAACGAGATCGAGATCGTCGGCATCAACGACCTGCTTGAGCCCGAGTATCTGGCCTATATGCTGAAGTACGATTCGGTGCATGGCCGCTTCGACGGCGACATTTCCGTGGACGGCGACATCCTGACCGTCAACGGCAAGCCGATCCTGCTGACCGCCATCAAGGACCCCACCGAACTGAAGTGGGGCGAGTTGGGCGTGGACGTGGTCATCGAGTCCACCGGCCTGTTCCTGACCAAGGAATCCTGCGAAAAGCATCTGGCCGCCGGCGCCAAGAAGGTCGTGCAGTCCGCCCCCTCCAAGGACGACACGCCCATGTTCGTCTATGGCGTGAACCACACCAAATATGCCGGCGAGGCCATCGTCTCCGCCGCCTCGTGCACCACCAACTGCTTGGCCCCGGTGGCCAAGGTGCTGAACGACAATTGGGGCGTCAAGCGCGGCCTGATGACCACCGTGCACGCCGCCACCGCCACCCAGAAGACCGTTGACAGCCCGTCCTCCAAGGATTGGCGCGGCGGCCGCGGCATCCTGGAAAACATCATCCCGTCGTCCACCGGTGCCGCCAAGGCCGTGGGCAAGGTCATCCCCGAGCTGAACAAGAAGCTCACCGGCATGTCCTTCCGCGTTCCCACCTCGGACGTGTCCGTGGTCGACCTGACCGTGGAGCTGATCAAGGACGCCACCTACGAGGACATCTGCAAGGCCATGAAGGCCGCCTCGGAAGGCCCGCTCAAGGGCGTGCTGGGCTATACCGAGGACAAGGTGGTTTCCACCGATTTCGTCGGCTGCCCCGTGCCCTCCACCTTCGACGCCGATGCCGGCATCCAGCTTGACGGCACCTTCGTCAAGGTCGTCGCTTGGTACGACAACGAATACGGCTACACCTGCAACATGCTGCGCTTCGTCCAGTACGTCGCGGCCAATTAATCGGCAGGGAGCGAACCCATGTTCCGCACCATCGACGCGCTTGACGTCAAGGGTAAGCGGGTGCTGGTCCGTGCCGACCTGAACGTCCCCGCAAAGGACGGCAAGGTCACGGATTCCACCCGTATCGACCGTTCCGCCGCCACGCTCAAGGAGCTTGCCTCCAAGGGCGCCAAGGTCATCGTGCTGACCCATTTCGGCCGCCCCAAGGGCCGTGAGGAGAAGTATTCCCAGAAGCTTCTGCTCGAGCCCCTGGCCAAAGCCGTGGGCCAGCCGGTCGCCTGGGCCGATGACTGCATCGGCCCCCAGGCCGAGGCCGTCATCAACGGCCTCAAGGACGGCGACATCGCCCTGCTGGAGAACGTCCGCTTCCACCCCGAGGAAGAGAAGAACGACGTCGCCTTCGCCCGCAAGCTGGCGGTGCTGGGCGATCTGTTCGTCAACGACGCGTTCTCCACCGCCCACCGCGCCCATGCCTCCACCGAAGGCCTCGCCCACATCCTGCCGGCTGCCGCCGGCCGGCTGATGCAGGTCGAACTGGAAGCCCTGGCGAAAGCCCTGGGCACCCCGGAGAAGCCGGTGGCCGCCGTGGTCGGCGGCGCCAAGGTCTCCACCAAGCTGGAGCTGCTGGGCAATCTGGTCGGCCGCGTCGATTACCTGATCATCGGCGGCGGCATGGCCAACACCTTCCTGTTCGCCCAGGGCAAGCCGGTGGGCAAGTCCCTGTGTGAAAAAGAAATGGCCGAGACCGCCCGCGAGATCCTCGCCAAGGCCAAGGCCGCTCATTGCCACATCGTGCTGCCCGTCGATGCCATCATCGCCGGTGAATTTGCCGAGAACGCCCCCAACAAGGTGGTCTCGGTGGATGACGTGCCCGACGACCAGATGATCCTGGATGCCGGCCCCGCCAGCATCGAAGCCATCATCGACCGTCTGGGCGGCTGCAAGACCCTGGTGTGGAACGGCCCCCTGGGCGCCTTCGAAATCGCCCCCTTCGACAAGGCCACCAACGCCGTCGCCCAAGCCGCCGCCGAGCGCACCGCGCAAGGCAAGCTGCTGACCGTCGCCGGCGGAGGCGACACCGTCGCCGCCCTGGCCAAGGCTGGCGTGGACGACAAATTCTCCTACGTCTCCACCGCCGGCGGCGCCTTCCTCGAATGGCTTGAGGGAAAGACGTTGCCGGGTGTGGCCGCGCTTGAGGTCAAGACCGGCGGCTGTGGCTGTGGTAAGGGCGGCTGCCACTAAGGCAGTTGTCGGTTCCGTTATGTGAAGAAGGCGGGTGCTGGAAGGCGCCCGCCTTTTTTATTGGGGTGCGCCCAGCATGGGCGCATTCTTGCGGGTGCAAGTCCCGCCGTAAGCTGGTCACGGCGAGCGAAGTGAAGCGCAACAGCGGAAGGGCGAGCGGGCCCGAAACCGCGAAGCTCTCGTGATCAAGGGGAAGCTGCGTAAATCCGGCGGTCGTGCAGTGACGGAATGCGTTCTTACCTGGGGAGATCCCGCCTTGTGTCTGAAAGGGCGACGGCGT